>JBDTDI010000076.1:0-6925 GCA_039923155.1 Mycobacteriaceae bacterium
GAGGCGAAGGCGGCGGCGCTGGGCGGGTGCGGATCCACCCCGCTCCACCGCCGCAGTGCTCCCGCCGGCTTTGCGGCACAAGCAGACTCGGCCAGGGGCGCATCGACGCTGCCGTCCCCGCAGCCCACCGACAGCACCGACAGCACCGGGGCGTCAGCCCGACGTTCGAGCCGTTCCGCGAGCCAGGCCACGATCAGGGCGCGCTGGTCGGAACGGGCCTCGAACAGTGCGTGACCCCGGGCGTAGGTGTCCCCGTCCAGCACGTCGCGCGTCGGTGGGTGGACTCCCAGGATCACGAATGCTCCTCCTCGTCGGCACCGGCGGGATGAAACACCCCCCCGTAAGGTCACCAGGCAACCACGGCCACGCCCCACCCGCAGGCCGCGCACACCGAGGGAGACCGCTACGTGAGCACCGCGCAGGACACCGCCGCTCGTAGCCTCGCGCACTGGAGCGAGGCCGGCCGGGCCGAGATGGAGGCGTTCTACGCCCTCGCCACGGAGGACTACCGCCAGCTCGTCCTGGCCGCCGACTGGCCGCAGCTGCTGGCGGGGCGTCACACCCTGCTCGACGTGGCCTGCGGCAGCGGCAAGTTCCCCACCGCGCTGCGTACCCACGCCGACCTGCCCGCGGAGCCCGTCATCAGCTACGACCTGCTCGACCCGTCGGCGTTCTCCGTCGCCGAGGCGAAGGCGACCCTGTCGGCGCCGTTCGTCCCTGGCCGGGAGCTGGTGATCGGGCTGCAGGAGCTCGCCGCCGACCTGACCTACGACGTGGTGTGGGCGACCCATGCGCTGTACGCGGTGCCGCAGGCTGAGCTGGCCGAGGCGGCGCGGCGCTTCGTCGGCGCCGTCGCCCCGGGCGGGCTGGGCTTCATCGCCCAGGCCAGCGCCGCCTCCCACTACCTCGCCTTCTACGACGCCTACCGTGCGGGCGTTCCCGGAGCGGCCGAGGTCGACCCGTTCACCACCGGTGAGCAGGTCCGCGACGCGCTCGTCGGGGCCGGCGCATCGGTCCGGGAGGAACGCGTGCTCTACACGACCACCACCTCCGACCGGGCTGTGGCGCAGGGTTTCCTGCAGCGGTGCGCGTTCGACGACACGATCTCCCTCGAGGAGATGGAGGCGGCGCCGGTGCTGGGTGAGTACCTGGCGAGCTGCCGAGCAGGCGAGAGCTGGACCTTCAACCACGAGGCGGTGCTGCTGTGGATGTGACCAGCAACGACAAGCTCCCTGAAGCCAACCGGGACGGTGGCATCGAGTCCGCCTGGGCCGGCGACGACCAGCAGTGGTGGGACTGGTACGTCACCCTGGCCGCCAACCCGGAAGTGGCCGGGCCGCTGGTGGCCGGGCCGGGCCTTCCGGACGTGGCCCCGGCCACCGACGCCGAGCTGACCGCGTTCCTCGCCGAGCCCTACCCGCTGGCGGACGAGGCGGTGCAGACGTTCGCCGACAACGCCTTCGTCAAGCTGCCCGGCGTGCTGAACGCAGCCGTCGTGCGGCGCCTGGCGGAGCGCCTGCAGCAGCTGCTGACCGCCGAGCACGGCACCGACACCGCGGGGCGCTTCCTGGCCCTGGAGCAGATGTGGTGCGACGACGACCTGATGCGGGCCGTCGCAACCTCACCCCGCATCGGTTCGCTGGCGGCGGGTCTGCTCTCGGCCGAGGCGGTGCGGATCTACCACGACAACGCGCTGAGCAAGGAGCCTGCGTGTGGGCGAACCCCCTGGCACCACGACGACGAGCACTTCCCGCTGGACTCCCACCAGGTGCTGACCGCCTGGATGCCCATGTCGGCGATCCCGGCAGAGATGGGCCCGCTCAGCTTCGCGCACGGCAGCGGCCTGCGGGAGCTGGTGGGCGACCTGAGCTTCGACAAGGTGGGCACGAGCTACGACGTCGCCGTGTCGCAGCGCTTCGGCGCGTCCGGGGTCCAGGTCACCGACACTCCCTACGCGGTCGGCGAGGTCAGCTTCCACAGCTCGCTGTGCTTCCACACCGCGGGACCCAACCGCACCACCCAACCCCGCCGGGCGCTGGCGACGACCTACTTCGCCGACGGAACGCAGGTGGTGGCCGCACCCACGATGGTCAGCGGGACCTGGCAGGAGTTCCTGCCCGACACCGCACCCGGCGCCCTGGCCCAGAGCACGTTGAACCCGGTGGTTGGTCGGTCCTGAGACCTCAGCGCCCCGGCTCCGGCGTCACGATCGGGCAGTGCAACCCCGGGGTGAGGTCGGGTGTGTGGTGGGTGGCAGCGGAGTCGGTTTCGAGGGGGTCGGGCTGGACGGGGTTGCGCACCAGGGTCAGGGCCACGACGGCTCCCGCGACGAGCAAGCCCGCCGCGATGGTGGTGGCCGTGTGGAACCCGGGGTTGAACACGGCCGCGTCGGTGTAGGCGTCGCCCGTGATCCCGGCGAGCACGGGCAGGGCCGCCACCGCGAGCAGCCCCGCCGTGCGGGCCACCGCGTTGTTCACCCCGGAGGCCGTCCCCGCCAGGTGCGCCGGCGCGGCCCCGAGGACGGTCGCGGTGAGGGGGGCGACCATGGTCGCCAGCCCGAGCCCGAACACGGCCACCGCAGGCAGCACGTCGGCGACGTAGGAGGTGGACGGCCCCACCCGCAGCATCAGCAGCAGGCCGCCAGCCGCGACCAGCGGTCCCACGGTCATCGGCAGCCGGGGCCCGGTGCGCTGGGCCAGGCGGCCGGAGCCCGAGGAGAGCAGCAGCATCAACGCGGTCACCGGCAGCGTCGCGGCGCCGGCCGCCAGCGGCGAGAAGCCGCCGACCACCTGCAGCTGAAGCACCAGCAGGAACAGGACGCAGCTGATCGCGGCGTACACCACCAGGGTGACCAGGTTCGCGGCCACGAACAGCCGGGACGCGAACAGCGCCAGCGGCACCAGGGGGTGGCGGCTGCGTCGCTCGGTGAGCACGAAGATCACCAGGGTCACCACCCCGACCACCGCGCCCGGCCACGAGCTGGAGATCAGGGCGTAGGTCAGCCCGGCCAGGCCGACGGCCGCGAGCAGCGCGCCCAGGTAGTCCAGCGGGGGCACGGCGTGATCGAGCTCGGTGTCGTCGAGCTCGGTGTCGTCGAGCCCGGTGTCGCGGCTCTCCGGGACGTGGCGCACGCTCACCCAGACCACCAGCGCGGCCAACGGCAGGTTCACCAGGAACACCGCCCGCCAGCTCACCGCCTCCACCAGCCAGCCGCCGACGAAGGGACCGAGCGCTCCCGCGACGCCACCGAGACCGGCCCAGGCCCCCACGGCGGCGCCCCGGTCACGGGGATCGAACGTCGAGGAGATCAACGCGAGGCTGCCGGGGGTCAGCAGGGCCCCACCCACCCCCTGCAGGGCTCTGGACGCCACCAGAACCTCGATGTTCCAGGCGAGCCCGCAGAGCAGCGACGCGACGGCGAACCAGACCACACCGATGAGGAACACCCGCCTGCGCCCGTACCGGTCGCCGAGGGAGCCGCCGAGCAGGATGAGCGCGGCGAGGGTGAGGGTGTAGGAGTTGAGGGTCCACTGCAGCCCGGAGAACCCCACCTGCAGGTCCCGCCCGATGGTCGCCAGCGCGACGTTGACCACGGTGGCGTCGAGCATGGCCACCCCTGAACCGAGGATGGTCGCGAGCAGCACCCAACGTCCGGCCGAGGTCCCGGTCCGCACTCCACCCGGAGTGGCGGGGGTGCTCAGAATGCGGGCCAGGGGATCATCCGGTCCCCCTTGGGGCCGGGCATGCTGGGCCGGGCCAGCAGGGTGCGCACCCGCCGCCGGCACGCGTCGACCTCCCGCCCGGTCAGGTGCTGCGCCAGCACCTCACCGAGCTCGCCCTCCAGCTCCGCGGCGAGCCGGCTCAGGACCTGGACGGCCTCGTCCCCGAGCGGCTCCCCCACCCAGCCCCAGAGCACGGTGCGCAGCTTGTTCTCCGCGTGCAGGCAGATCCCGTGGTCCACCCCGTGCACGTGGCCGGTGAGGGAGTGCAGCACGTGCCCGCCCTTGCGGTCGGCGTTGTTGATCACGCAGTCCAGCACCGCCATGCGACGCAGCCGGTCGTCGTTGGCGTGGGCGAGGACCACCACGTCACCGCCGTAGTCGTGGGCTCGCAGCACCGACCGCCAACCCGCGGGCACCTCGTTCGGCGCGCAGATGTCGATCAGGGAGCTCTGCTCCTGGGCCAGCTCGGGCTCCACGTCCGGATCCCCTGCGATCTCGGCCAACGTCGCGCCGGGGGTGTCGATCCACTGCTGCACCATGCCGGTCCCGAAGGGTCCGTCGCGCAGCACCGTCGGCGGGATCACCGCCCAGCCGGTGGCCTCCGAGACGAGGTAGGAGGCCACCTCTCGCCCGGCCAGGGTGCCGTCGGGAAAGTCCCACAGCGGCCGCTCTCCGGCGACCGGCTTGTACACGCAGCTGCTCTGCACGCCGTTGAGCGACACCGAGCACAGCAGGGTGGCGTTGCTCGCGGAGGTGATCCGTCCGGTGACCTCCAAGGTGCCCTCGCGCAGCAGCTCCAACGTGCTTGCGAGCTCGTCGCTCTCGGCGAAGGCTGCACTCACCGCCTGCTCACCGCCGGCTCAGTCCTCGTCCGGCTCGGCGGCGGCGGGTGAGATACCGACTCCCCGGCGGTAGCCGTTGGTGCGCACGCACACGTGTCCGGCCGGGTCCAGCGCCTCGTTGCACAACGGGCACGGCCGCCGCCCGGCGGACAGCACCCGTCCCGAGCGGGCCGCGAACTCCCTGGCCTGCTCCGGGGAAAGGAACACCCGGACCGCGTCCGGGCCTTCCTCGGTGTCGTCGAGCACCACCGACTCGTCGATCTCGTCGTCGGTGGCCGCCAGCAGCTCCACCACCACCGCCGACGCCTCGGAGTCCCAGCCCAGGCCCATGGTGCCGACCCGGAACTCCTCCTCGACCGGGGTGGTCAGGGGCTGCAGGTCACCCACGTCCTCGGTCTCGGTGCCCACGTCGGCCCCGAAGCGTCGGGCCACCTCCTCGAGCAGAGCCCCGACCCGTTCCGCCAGCACCTGCACCTGCTGCTTCTCCAGCAGCACGCTCACCACCCTGGCTTCCTGGACCGCCTGCAGGTAGAACGCGCGCTCACCGGGCTCCCCGACGGTGCCGGCGATGAAGCGGTCCGGGGTGCGGAAGACGTGGATCACTCGTGACATGGTGCCTCCGAGGTTAGGCGACGTGGTGAGATCTGGCTGGCGGCGCGAGCTCGATCAGGCACCGGTGCTGCCCCCGATCGTCGCGTCGGACGACCCGCGGTCGGGCTCGCCCGGTGCAACCGCCGGGGCGCCGGTCTTCTTCCGGGGCGCCCGACGCTTCACCGGGGGCGGCGGCACGAGGCCCGACAGGTCGCCACCGGTGTCGTTGGTGCGCAGGACGAAGGGGCGCGTGGGCGAGTACCGCACCGCGCTCACCGAGCACGGGTCGGCCACGATGCGCTGGAAGGAGTCCAGGTGCGAACCCAGGGCGTCGGCCAGGATCGACTTGATGACGTCACCGTGCGTGCAGGCCACCCACAGCACGTCGTGGCCGTGCTCGGTGAGCAGGCGCAGGTCGTGCTGTCGCACCGCCGACACCGCCCGCAGCTGCACCGCGGCCAGACCCTCTCCCCCGGGGAACACCGCCGCCGAGGGGTGCTGCTGCACCACCGACCACAGCGGCTCCTTTCCCAGGTCCTTGATCGCCCGTCCGGTCCAGGCGCCGTAGTCCACCTCGGCGAGACGGTCCTCGGTCAACACCTCGAGCGCCCGGGCCGCCGCCAGCGGGGCCACGGTCTGCTGGCAGCGGATCATCGGCGAGGCCACGACGGCGACCACGGGCAGCGCCGACAGTCGAGCGACCACCTGCTCGGCCTGCTCCCGGCCCTTCTCGTCGAGCTCCACACCTGCGGAGCGCCCGGCCAGCACCCCGGCGGTGGTCGCGGTGGAACGGCCGTGACGCAACAGCAGGACGGTCATGACCCGAGCCTAATCGTCGGCGCGTCACGCTCGTTCCAACCCGGCAGGGATCCGCGTCGTCTAGGGCGTGTCTCCCATGTTCGGGCCGGTGGGTGGCTGATCCTGGCCTTGTGACACTGAATCAGGTGCTGTCGGACGCGGTGTGGGCTCGGATCGAGCCGGTGTTGCCGCCGTTGAAGGGGCGGATGGGGCGGCCGATGCGGGATCACCGGTTGTTGGTGGAGGCGGCGATCTGGCGGTACCGGACGGGGTCGCCGTGGCGTGATCTGCCCGCGGAGTTCGGGCCGTGGCAGACGGCGTGGAAGCGGCACGCCCGCTTTGCTGAGGACGGGGTGTGGGACCAGGTGCTGAGCGTGCTGCTCACCGAGGCCGACACGGTCGGGAAGCTGGACTGGGCGGTGTCGGTGGACTCCACGATCGCCCGGGCGCCTCAGCACGCCACGAACACCACCCGGGAGGTCGTGTCGCACGCCCGCCGGTGCGCGGGGGGCGCACCCGAATTACACGAATCTGCTCGTTGAGCCCGCCGATCACGGGATCGGGCGCTCCCGCGGTGGTCTGACCTCCAAGCTGCACACCCTCGTCGACGGGCGTGGCCGCCCGCTGGTGCTGGTGGTGACCGCGGGGCAGGCGAACGACTCCCCGATCCTGCCCGCCCTGCTCCAGGGCCTCCGGGTCCCAAGGGTGGGTGCTGGTCGGCCCCGGACGACCCCCGATGCGCTGCTCGCCGACAAGGCCTACTCCGCCCGCGCCCACCGGCAGATGCTCACCGCCCGGGGCATCACGGTGGTCATCCCACAACCC
Organism: Mycobacteriaceae bacterium; assembly: GCA_039923155.1. Lineage (GTDB taxonomy): Bacteria > Actinomycetota > Actinomycetes > Mycobacteriales > Mycobacteriaceae > Rhodococcus_D. Next base: position 6,779 of record JBDTDI010000076.1, read on the forward strand.
TCAGACCAGGTCCGCCACCGCAAGGCCCGCGGCTCCGCCGGTGGTCGCCCACCGAACTTCGACGCCGACCGCTACCGCGACCGCAACGTCGTCGAACGGTCCTACTCGCTGATGAAGCAGTGGCGCGGCCTGGCCACCCGCTACGAC
>JBDTDI010000077.1:0-9783 GCA_039923155.1 Mycobacteriaceae bacterium
GCGGTCAGGGTCGTGCCGCTCGCCGACGGTCATGCCGTCGGCGACGGTGGCGCACAGCAGGCTCTCCAGGGCGGCGAGCGCGGCGATGGCCAGGGCCGAGGTGAGCAGCGCACCAGCGGCGGAGGGGTGCAGGAACGCCAGCGAGGGTGCGGGGAGTCCCGCTGGGAGCGTGCCCAGCGTGGTGAGCCCGAGCGGCAGCACGGCGGCGAGTACGGTGGCCAGGGCGACCCCGACCAGCGAGAACGGGACACCCGGCCGCCACCGTGCGCCGAGCAGCATCACCGCGGCCACCCCCAGCGCGGTGAGCAGCGGGGCGGGGTGCGGGTGCGTCAGCGACTGCCGGGCGGCGTCGCCGGCCTGCGCCCACACCTTCTCTCCCGCTGGGTCGGCGACCCCGAGCGCGACCGGGACCTGCTGCAGGGCGATGACGACGGCGATGCCTGCGGTGAAGCCCTCGATGAGCGAGATCGGCAGCAGGCGCACGTAGCGGCCCAGACGGGCCATCGCCATCGCGATGAGCACCACCCCCGCCATGGCGCCCACCATGAGCACCGCAGGCGCCCCGTAGGTGTGCACGATGGGCACCAGGACCACCGTCATGGCGCCCGTCGGCCCGGAGACCTGCAGGTTGGACCCCCCGAAGACCGCGGCCACGATGCCGGCGACCACCGCGGTGGCGAGCCCGGCCTGCGCCCCGAGGCCGGAGGCCACCCCGAAGGCCAGCGCCAGGGGCAGGGCGACGATGGCGACGGTCAGGCCGGCGAGGAGGTCACGACGGGGGTCGCGGCGCACCGCGGCCGCGTCGGCCCTCGTTGGCAGCAGGCTGCGCACCAGCCCGAGGGCGTCCCCGACGAGCCCGCCCACCCCAGGGGACCGAACACCCGCTGAGCTCGGTGTGCTCACGAGGTACCGACGGGCGCACGCAGGGCCACCAGCAGCTGGTCCTGACCCACGATCAGCGACGCCAGCAGGTTGCGGGCACTGTGCAGCAGCGTGGCGACCTCGGGGGTGCTCAGCGTGTAGAGGACCGTGGACCCCTGGCGCGAGGAGGTGACGATGCCGGCCCGCCGCAGCACCGAGAGCTGCTGGGAGAGGTTCGAAGCCTCCACCTCGATCGCCGCCAACAGCTCGTGCACCGGACGGGGACCGTCCTGCAGCAGCTCCAGAACCCGGATGCGGACGGGGTGGCCCATGGTCCTGAACAGCTCGGCCTTCGCCTGGTACAGCGGAACGGTCATGTCGTGCGCTCCGCACGCGACCCGTCGCGGCCGCCATCCACCCAGGCGCAGCCACCGTTGACGCACCTCAGCGAGCCGATTTGCTTCATGAGCGCAACGTAACATGATGTGAACAACTCTTCATTTACACAAGTGATTGTGCGTCGCACGTCTCAGCGTCGAGGGGTCGTGGCGAGCTGCTGCTCACCAGATGCCGAGCAGCTTCATCCACGCGCCGCCCACCACGGTCCAGATCCCGATCAGCACCAGGCTCATGACGAAGCCGATCCGGAACCACTCCGAGGTCTTCACGAACCCCGAGCCGAAGATGACCCCAGCCGGACCGGACGAGTAGTGGGCGAGCCCCCCGAACAGGTTCCCGATGAAGCCGAGCACCAGCGCGGCGAACAACGGCGGCGCCCCTGTCGCCAGGGCGGCGGCCAGGAACACCGCGTACATCGCGACGATCTGCGCGGTGTTGGACGCGAACAGGTAGTGGGCGTAGAAGTACACGACCGTCAGCACGGCGAAGGCCACCAGCCACGGCAGGCCGGCCACGCCGCCGGACACCTTGCCGCCCACCCAACCGATGACGCCGTACGTCGCGAGCTGGGAGGCCATGCCGACGAGGACCGCGAAGAACACGAGCGTCTGCCACGCCCCGGTGTCGTTGACCAGGTTCTTCCAGGTCAGCACCCCGGTGACCAGCAGGACGGCGACGCCGGCGAAGGCCACCGAGGTGGCGTTGACGCCGAGCTGGGACCCGGCGCACCACAGGACGAGCAGGCCCACGAACGTCGCGGCCATGATCTTCTCCTGGCGCGAGGCCTTGCCGGAGGTGGCGAGACGGTCCCGGGCGTGCTGCGGGGCCTCGGGGGTGCGGGTCACCGTCGGGGGGTAGATCTTCGACATCACCCACGGCACCGCCAGCAGGCTCACGAGGCCCGGCACGCTGGCGGCGAGAGCCCAGCGCGCCCAGGAGATGTCGACGCCGAGCTTGGCGGCGGCGGCTACGGCGAGCGGGTTGCCCGCCATCGCGGTGACGAACATGGCGGAGGTGACGACATTGACCTGCAGCGAGGTCAGCAGCAGGAACGCCCCCAGCTTCTTGCGGGACTCGTCCGGCTCCGGCTCGGAGCCCTCGAGCTTGCTCAGCGAGACGATGATCGGGTAGACGACACCGCCGGCGCGCGCGGTGTTGGACGGCGTCGCCGGCGCCAGCACGAGGTCGGTGAGCGCCATCCCGTAGGACAACCCCAGGCTCGACCGCCCGAGACGAGCCACGAAGTGCAGGGCGATGCGTTCGCCGAGCCCGGTCACGAGAAACCCCTCGGCGATGAAGAACGCCGCCACGATCAGCCAGATGGTCGCGTTGCTGAACCCGGCGAGTGCGGCGGCCGGCTCCTGCGTCCCGGTGATCATGGCGGCAGCCAGGCCGACGAGGGCCACTGAGCCCGTGGGCAACGGCTGCAGGATCAGCCCCACGATGGTGCCGACGAAGATTCCGAGCATCGCCATCCCGTGCGGGTCCACCCCGCCCGGCGTCGGCAGCAGGAAGCCCGCCACGGCCAGCAGGAGGGGAATGCCCGCCTTCCAGAGCAGCGGGGGCAGGGACCGCCGGTGCGGGGTGGGTGACGGCTGTGCGGCGGCGGGCGGCGGGGCCGCCGAGACCGGGGTCTGGGTCATGGACAGAGCCTGTCCGCACGGATCCGGTACGGGCAGGGCACAACGTCCCGTGGGGGAGCGGGAGGGTTGCCTCGGTGCTGACCGGCCGGTTGCCGTCGGGGTCAGTGACTTAGGGCCCTGCCCTGGCGCACGACGGAACGACATGGTGAGGAGCAACCAGGACGAGGAGGCGCCATGCGTGCGATTACGTGGTTCGAGGAGCTGGGGGTCGGCGACGTCGACCTCGCCGGCGGCAAGGGGGCGAACCTGGGGGAGCTCACGGCCGCTGGCCTGCCCGTCCCACCGGGCTTCGTGGTGACCAGCGAGGCCTACCTCGCCGCGATCGAGGCCTCCGGTGCGCGCGAGAGGCTGCAGGCGGCGGTGAAGGGGGTCGACGCCGATGACGACGCCGCGCTGACGTCCGCCGCCGAGGTGGCGCGAGGCTTGGTCCTGTCGACGGTGATACCCGTCGACGTGGCCCACGAGATCACCGACGCGTACCACCGCCTCGGCGACGAGGTCAGGGTCGCCGTGCGTTCGTCGGGGACGAGCGAGGACTCCGCCGACTCGTCCTTCGCCGGCATGAACGCCACCTTCACCAACGTCGCGGGCGACGCCGACCTGCTGAGCCGCGTCGTCGAGTGCTGGGCGTCGATCTACGGCAAGCGGGTGATGTCCTACCGCGCCGCGGCCGAGGTCGACGGTGAGCCGACGCTGGCGGTCATCGTGCAGACCATGATCCCGTCCGAGCGGTCGGGGATCATGTTCACCGCCGACCCGTCCAACGGTGACACCGGGCGCATCGTGATCGAGGCCATCCTCGGGCAGGGCGAGGCGATCGTCAGCGGAATGGTGGAGCCGGACACCTACCTGGTGCCGAAGCAGCCGCTGCACGTGGCCAGCGTCCGTGTCGGACACCAGAAGATGACGATCGTGCGAGGCGCGGACGGTGGTGACGAGGAGGTTGTCCTGACGCCGGAGGTGGGCGCTCGGCGCGTCCTGTCCGACGAGGAGATCCTCGAGGTGGCCCGGCTCGGCACCGCCGCCGAGAAGCACTACGGCAGCCCGCAGGACATCGAGTGGGCCCGGGCCGAGGGAAAGACCTGGCTGGTGCAGTCGCGGCCCATCACCACGTTGAAGCCCCACGAGCCCGAGGCCGCCAGCAGCACGGTGCTCGTGCGTGGCCTCGCCGCGTCGACCGGTCGGGCCTCGGGCCGCGTCCGGGTCCTGCTCTCACCCGACGACGGTGTGCGGCTGCAGGCCGGGGAGGTGCTGGTGGCGCCGATGACGAGCCCGGATTGGGTGCCGGCGATGCGTCGGGCCGCGGCGCTGATCACCGACGGCGGCGGGGTGACCTGTCACGCCGCGATCGTCGCCCGTGAGCTCGGCGTCCCCTGCGTGGTGGGCACCCGCACGGCGACCACGTCGCTGCGTGACGGCGAGCTCGTCACGGTCGACGGCCGCGCCGGCGTCGTGTACGAGGGTGACGTCGCGGAGGCAGCTGTTCCTGCACCGACGGTGGGGCCCGCCGCACCCGCCCGCGAGGCGCTGGCCACCCGCCTGTACGTGAACCTCGCCGTCGCCGAGCACGCCGAGCAGGTGGCGGCCCTCGACGTCGACGGCGTGGGGCTGCTGCGGGCGGAGTTCATGGTCGCCGACGCGCTCGGGGGCGTGCACCCGCGGCTGCTGATGCAGCGCGGCGAGCAGCACAAGTTCGTGGACGCGATGACCGCATCGCTGCTGCGGATCACCCGTGCCTTCATGCCGCGGCCGGTCGTCTACCGCAGCATCGACTTCCGCTCCAACGAGTTCCGCGGACTCGAGGGCGGGGCGCAGTTCGAGCCGCACGAGGACAACCCGATGATCGGCTACCGCGGATGCTTCCGGTACGTCGAGGAGCCCGACCTGTTCACCCTCGAGCTGGACGTGCTGGGGGCCGTCGCCGCGCAGACGCCGAACCTGCGGCTGATGATCCCCTTCGTCCGCACCGCGTGGGAGCTCGAGCGTTGCCTCGACGTCGTCCGCGCCCATCCCACCGCCTCGGCCCTGCCGGTGTGGGTGATGGCCGAGGTGCCCTCGGTGGCGTACTGGATCCCCACGTACGCGCGGATGGGCATCTCGGGGGTGTCGATCGGCAGCAACGACCTGACCCAGCTGACCCTGGGCGTCGACCGGGACTCGGAGGTGTGCGCGGAGCTGTTCGACGAGTCCGACCCCGCCGTCCTCGACGCGATCGCCCGCATCGTGCACGCCTGCCAGGAGGCGGGAATCACGTCCTCGCTGTGCGGGCAGGCCCCGTCCAACCGCTCGGAGTTCGCCGAGCACCTCGTGCGACTGGGCATCACCTCGATCTCGGTCAACCCCGATGTCGTCGACCCCGTGCGGCACTCGATCGCCAGCGCGGAGCGGGGGGTGCTGCTCGCCGGCGTCCTGCCGCAGCGCAGTGCGGGAACTGCGCTGCGCCCCCGAGTCTCCCCCCGTTGGACGTGACGGGACGCTCCTCCGGCTCCGCGGAGGACGCACCGCGGCGCCATCCGGCCGCGACCGAGGGGACCATCCCGTGCCGGGCACCGTGACGCTGACCATGAACCCGGCCCTGGACGTCACCACGAGCACCGACACCGTCGCGCCGACCGAGAAGCTGCGCTGCGACCGGCCGCACCACGACCCGGGCGGGGGCGGGATCAACGTGGCCAGGATCGTCCGGGTGCTCGGCGGATCCTCCCTCGCCGTCTTTCCCGTCGGGGGGCCGTCGGGCCACGCGCTGGGGGACCTGCTGGCCGCCGAAGGCGTTCCCACCCGGCAGGTCGAGGTCGGAGGCACGACCAGGCAGAGCCTGACGGTGGACGAGCGGTGCACCGGTCGCCAGTACCGGTTCGTGCTGCCCGGCCCCGAGCTCACCGTGGCGGAGCAGCAGCGTTGCCTCGACGAGCTCGCCCAGGTCGCGGGGGGAGCCGACTTCCTGGTCGCCAGCGGGAGCCTCCCGCCCGGGGTCCCGGCGGACTTCTACCAGCGCGTGGGCCAGCTCGCCCGCGGGCTCGGCGTGCGGTTCGTCCTGGACACCTCGGGTGTGGCGCTGCAACACGTCCGGTCGGGGGTGTACCTGCTCAAGCCCAGCATCCGTGAGCTGCGCGAGCGGATCGGGGACGAGCTCCGCTCGGAGGGCGACCAGCTCGCCGCGGCACGTGAGCTGGTCACGGCGGGGGTCTGCGCTGTCGTCGTCCTGTCCAGGGGAGCGGCGGGAGCGTTGGCGGTGACGGCGGACTGGGAGGAGTGGTTCCCACCGGTCGAGGTGGAGGTGGGCAGCGGGGTCGGCGCCGGCGACAGCATGGTGGCGGCAATCACGGTGGGTCTTGCCCGGGGATGGCCGCTGCGCGACGCCGTGCGCTTCGGTACGGCAGCCGGCGCCGCAATGCTCCTGACCCCGGGCACGCAGCCCTGCCTGCGGGCCGATGTCGAGCGTCTGTACGCCGCGTCCTCCTCGTACGCGTAGCGCCCGGCCGGCGCGGGCGAGTCCGGGTGGGCCGGCAGGCACGGCTCAGCGGCGGTCGTCGACCGTCTCGGCGACCGGGCGCCGCGGACTCGCGGGCACCGGCTCCTGCCCCTGCAACCACCCCAGCCGCAGACCGACCTGCGGACACAGCGTGCCCCCGAGCACCTCGTCGCGGACCCGGCGCCAGGATTCGGCAACCTCGAGGGCCTGGGTGACCGGACAGGTGGACAGGCCCTCCTCGGTCGCCCTCAACAGCACCGCGCTGAGCGCTTCACCGGCCCGCAGCCGGCTCAGCGGGTCGTCCGACGCGCTGCCGATCACCAGCAGCGTGGCACCATCAGGTCCGCCGTTGCCGGGGTCGAGATCGCCGTCGTGGAACCTTCGCCCGGCGTCCACCGCGGCGGTCGCGCCGTGCCGCAGCGCGTTCGCGGCGGGGACCCCGTCCGACGAGGCGTGCAGCCCGCTCCAGCGGGCCAGCTCGGCCGCCGTGGCGGGCGTGTCGTCCTGCACCGCGGCCGCGGTGGCCGCGGCCTCGAGCAGCACCGTGCGGGTCCCGTCGTCGGGCACGACGCGGCAGGCTGCGCCCCGGGCGGCGGCGGCCGCGGCGAGGGTTTCCAGCATCTGCTCCGGGACCGGCCAGGTTGCGAAGGGTCGCCGGTCGCTGCGCCGGTGTTCCATCGCCGCCGCGAGCTGGAAGTCTCCGTTGACCGGACCGCGGCTCAGCTCCACCGCGGCCAGGTGGTCGGCGCTGTCGGGGTCCGGGATGCGGTGCACCCGGGTGCTGAGCCCGGCGGCGGCCGCGGCGACCTGCAGGTGGTGCAGCGCGGCGCCGCAGCTGACCACGAGGTCGCGCCCGGAGGGGTCGGTGGCGGGCAGCCACCGGTGCAGGTCCGCGTGCAGGTGGACCACGTCGGCCCCCACCACCCAGCGCCAGGGTTGGCTGTTGTGCACCGACGGAGCGCGGTTGGCCAGCGCGAGCACCGCGTGCACCGTCTCCCGGTCAACGACGGTCGTGCTCACCGCGCACCTCCCGCCGCGTCCACTGCTCGGACTGGTTGCGCCACGTGCTCACGATGATCCACCGCGCCTGCACCTCCACAGTTCGCACCAGCTCCTGGTGACCAGCTCCAGCGTGGTCGCGGGGCCGGGCCACCGGTAGGGGCCGAAGGACCCCGGCCCACCTGGTTGCCCGCTGCCGCGTCGAGTCCTCCGGCCCTGGTGCGCCAAGAAGCGGCCGTTGGGCCCTGCTCACCGAGCTAGGCCGTGAGTCGGGCGCCGGTGTCCGGGTGGAAGGTGTACACCTCGTCGGGGCGGACGGTGACGAGGATCGTCTCGCCGGCGCGGGGGGACACCCGGCCGTCGAAGCGGGCCACCACGCTGGTGGAGTGCAGGGCGTCGTCGCCGGGCAGGTGGCCGTGCACGTAGGCGTCGGCCCCGAGCTCCTCCACGACCGCCGTGGTGAGCTTGATGCCCGTGCCGTCGGTGCTGAGCAGGAACGACTCGGGTCGCACGCCCACGGTTACGGTTGACAGCCCGGCCGCCGCGGCGGCGTCGAGGACGTCGCGTTTCAGCGGCAGCAGGTGCTCGCCCAGCAGAGCCCCACCCGGGACGAGCTCGGCGGTGCGCAGGTTCATGCCCGGCGAGCCGATGAAGCCCGCGACGAAGGCGTTGACCGGGTGGTCGTAGAGCGTCCGCGGGGTGTCCACCTGCTGCAGCACACCGGCCTTCAGCACGGCCACACGGTGGCCCATGGTCATGGCCTCGACCTGGTCGTGGGTGACGTAGAGGGTGGTGGTGCCCAGCCGGGCCTGCAGGGCGGCGATGTTGCCGCGGGTCTCCACCCGCAGCTTGGCGTCGAGGTTGGACAGCGGCTCGTCCATGAGGAACACGCTGGGTTCGCGGACGATGGCCCGACCCATGGCCACGCGCTGGCGCTGGCCGCCGGACAGGGCCCGGGGGTGCCGGTCGAGGTAGGGCTCCAGGTCGAGCAGCCGCGCGGCCGCCACGACCTTGGCCCGCCGCTCGTCGGTGCCCATTCCGTGCAGCCGCAGGGCGAAGCCCATGTTCTCAGCCACCGTCATGTGCGGGTAGAGGGCGTAGTTCTGGAACACCATCGCGACGTCGCGGTCGCGGAGCTCCTGCTTCGCGACGTCCTCGCCGCCGATCAGTATGGCGCCGTCATCGACGGGCTCGAGGCCCGCGAGCATGCGCAGGGCGGTGGACTTGCCGCAGCCCGACGGCCCGACGAGGACCATGAACTCGCCCTCGGTGATCTCCAGGGTGAGCTGGTCCACCGCGGGTACCGAGCTGCCGGGGTAGGTCCGGGTGGCGTTGCGGAACTCGACGTTGGCCACCGGGTCAGCCCCGCTGCGCGACGAGGCGGGTGAGGTCGAGCAGTCGTGCGGTGTAACCCCACTCGTTGTCGTACCAGCCGAAGACCTTGGCGAGGCGGCCCGACGCCTGGGTCAGCGGGGCGTCGAGAACGCACGACGCGGGGTCGCCGATGATGTCGGTGGACACCAGCGGCTCGGTGCTGACGCGGAGCCGACCGGCGAGGGGACCGGTGGCCGCGGCTGCCTCGAAGGCGGCGTTGACCTCGGCCGCGGTGACGTCGTGCTCGAGGAGCACGGTGAGGTCGACGAGGGACCCGTCGACCACGGGCACCCGCAGCGCGACCCCGTCGAGGCGGCCGTGCATCGCGGGGATCACCTCGCCGACGGCGCGGGCCGCGCCGGTGGTGGTGGGGATGATGTTGACGGCGGCGGCCCGGGCCCGGCGGGGGTCCTTGTGCGGCCCGTCCAGCAGGTTCTGGTCGTTGGTGTAGGCGTGCACGGTCGTCATGAGGCCCGCCACGATGCCGAAGCTCTCCAGCAGCACCTTCACCATCGGCGCGACGCAGTTGGTGGTGCAGGAGGCGTTGGACAGGACGTCGTGGTGCGCGGGGTCGTAGGTGTCGTCGTTGACCCCCATGACGATGGTGGCGTCGACGCCCTTGCCGGGGGAGGACAGCAGCACCTTCCTGGCGCCGGCCGCGAGGTGCCCGGCGGCGGCCTCGCGGGTGCGGAAGCGACCGGTGGACTCGATGGCGATCTCGACGCCGTGCTCGCGCCACGCCAGCTCGGACGGGTCGCGGACGGCGCTGACGGCGATCTTGCGGCCGTTGACGGCGATGGCGTCCCCGAGGTCCTCGACCTCGGCGTGCAGCGGGCCGAAGGTGCTGTCGCGACGCAGCAGCCGGGTCATGGTGGCGGAGTCGATGATGTCGTTGATGGCCACCACCTCCAGGTCGCCGTGCTCGGAGGCGAGCACCGAGCGCAGGTAGTCCCGCCCGATCCGGCCGAATCCGTTGATGCCGACAGTCACGCTCATGGGGTGCTCCGGGGGTGGAGGGTGGACGACCGGCAGCTG
>JBDTDI010000078.1:0-12175 GCA_039923155.1 Mycobacteriaceae bacterium
GCACCACGTGGCCCTTGATGTCCATGCCGATGATCTCGTCGGCGAGCTGCTTGGCGTCGGCCGGGGTGGCGGCGTACTTCACGCCACCGGCCTTGCCGCGCCCACCGACCTTGACCTGGGCCTTCACCATGACCGGCTTGCCGATCTCGGTGGCGATGGTCTCCGCCTCCTCGGCGGTTGCCGCCACCCGCCCCGGGGTCGTCGGTACTCCGTGCTTGGCGAAGAGATCCTTCGCCTGGTACTCGAAAAGGTCCATGACCTACCCGTCTCGTCCGCAGTGACGCCCGATCCGGGAACAGGTTCGGGTCCGGTGGGCCACCTTATCGAGCCGCCGGGGACACATCCCACGGTGGCGTCGAGACAGTGGCCAGGCTCACCGACCCCGCGGCTCAGCCCACGGCGACGTTGCTGCGCACCCAGTCCACTATGGACTGGGTGGTGGCCCCCGGTGTGAACACCTCGGCCACCCCAGCTCCTTGAGCTGCGGAACGTCCTCGACGGGAATGATGCCGCCGCCGAAGACGACGACGTCGGAGGCGTCACGCTCGGCCAACAGCTCGCAGACCTTGGCGAACAAGGTCATGTGCGCGCCGGAGAGCACCGACAGCCCGATGACGTCGGCGTCCTCCTGGAGCGCGGTGTCGACGATCTGCTGCGGGGTCTGGTGCAGGCCGGTGTAGACGACCTCCATGCCCGCGTCGCGCAACGCGCGGGCGACCACCTTGGCTCCCCGGTCGTGGCCGTCAAGACCCGGCTTGGCCACCACCACTCTGATCGGCGCACTCACCGCGGCCCTCCTCGCCCTGTCGGATCCCGTGTTGCGCCGATGGTATGCCGCGACGCCACCCACCACGTAGCGGCCACGAGCAGCACCACCGCCACCCCCGTCAGCACGACGCCCGGCCCGGCCCCGCCACCGGGCACCCGCCCGCAGGTCAGCGGCCAGGAGACCAGGTGCAGCGCGAGCACCAGCGTCGTACCGACGAGCAGTGCCACGCTCCGGGGTGCCCGCGCCCGCGGGACCACGGCCAGCACGACCACGAGGGCGAGCGCGACGAGCACGAGCGACCACGTGTCCCACCCCCACGCGCCCGTCAGCGGCGCCCCTCGGGTCACGCCCGGGGCGGTGAATCCCGGTGCGACGCACAGGGGCAGCACGAGCCCCAACACACCCGCGAGCCCGCCGAGGACCACCAGGACCAGGAGGGGCCGCACCCGGTCCACCCCCGCAGCCCCAGACCTGGCGGAGGTGTCCCAGTCCTCACGCTCCGCCGCGCCGGCCAACCCGGCCAGCGCCCCGCACACCAGGGCCGCGAGCACCGCGACCACCGTCAGCACCGCCCCCACGCCCCAGCTCACGCCGGTGACCTCCGTCGCCACCAGCGCCGCCTGCAGGACGCCGCCCCCGCCGAGGACCACCCCGAGCCACAGGACACCGACCACCGGGCGCACCGCCGGGGCGAGGCGGCCGACCATGGCCACCGACGCTGCCGCCAGCAGCACCCCACCCAGCAGCAGCACCTTGACCTGGTCCACCTCGGGAGTGGTGATCCCGGACCCGGTGGACACCACCGGCAGCAGCGACGCCAGCACGGCCGCACCCCCGGCGAGGACACCACAGACGCCCGTGGCCCGGTGCAGCGCCGTCGACCCCGGAAGCTGGGCCCGAATCTCGTCCACGTCGGCGGCACGTCGGTCCCGTCGACGGCTGCTCACGACCAGACCCGCCGCGCCGAGCACCAGCAGCACCGCGGTGACCGCTCCGACCCAGGAACCCACCCCCGGACCCACGCCGGGCACCGACACCGCGGCCAGCAGACGTGGCAGGTGCACCGACGCCAGCAGCAGTGCGGCCGCGGTCAGCGCCGCCGCGCCGCCCGCCAGCGAGGTCGACACCAGGGCCAGGGCTGCCGTGACCGCCACCGCCAGGGCCAGCAGCACCGCCGACGCGACCACCGGCGCCGGGGACTGCACCACCGCAGGCACGAGGATGACGGGGTCCGAGCTCGTCAACGGGGGCAGGAAGCCGGCGACCGCCAGCACAGCGGTGCAGGCGACCACGAGCGTGACCGGGAACCGCCCGGCCCGACGCAGCACCGGTCCTTCCTCGTCGATGCGGTTGCCGGCCGCCTCGGGGTCCTCGAGCACCCCGCTGCGCCGGGCCGTCACCACTCCCAGCACCGCGGCCACGACCACGAGTCCATGCCCCGCCAGGACCACCACCGCGCCGGGACCCGCCCCGAGCGGGGACGCACTGGTCGGTCGGAACAGCTCGAGGCGGTTGGCGTCCAGGGCACCGACGAACAGCTGCAGGTCGGCCACCGCGAGCCCGGCAGCGATGCCACCTGCACCGAACAACGCCCCCAGCGCCCCCACCACGTGACCGCCGCGGAGCAGCACCGCCCCCAGCGCCGGGGCGGCAAGGACCGCGACGGCCACCGAGATCGCTGCGGCGGACGACCCCCCACCCGCCCGGGCCGCCACCGGGCTCACGACCGGGAGCAGCGGGGCCAGGGCAACCGCAAGGGCGCCCAGCGTCGCCACGACCAGCGCCAGACCGGTTCCTCGCACGGCGGCCACCAGGTCCAGCGACCCCTCCGACCCCTCCTGCGTGGGAACGTCGGTGCGTGCCGCCACGGCAGCCTCGGGTCGCTGCCCCGACCGCCCTCGTCCCGAAACGCCCACCACAGGTGCGACGGTAACGGCTCCGACGCCGCGGGCGGTGATCACCCACGCGCCACCGTGCAGACGACTGCGTCCTGGATCACAGTTGTCCCCAACCGGGAATCGTGAGTTGCGCGCGCCGCAACCAACTCGTTACCGTCCACCGACCTGAACATCACGAACTGGTCACGAGCACGGTCGTCGGACCAGTCCACCCCGCGCGGGTCGCCGGGCGTTCCTGGTCCCCGAGAATGTTCGTGGTCTCCGGCGGAGAAGGGCGGGATTCGGCCGTGGCGCGACACCGCAGCACCGGGAGCACCGGACCGAGCCCGCTCGTGCAGCTGGCCCTTCGAGCTGCCCCGCCGGGCAGCAGATCGACTGCCGCGGCAGAGCCGCAGGCGAGTGAGGCGCTCACCGAGGCGCTGCTCGTCGCCCAGACGCCGACCCGGCCGCTGCGGATCGTCGAGCCCGCGCCGACCCCTGAGGTGATCCTCGCGTCGGGCACCGCCGAGCCTGCTGACGCACCCCGGTCGGTCCGCGGCGCACACCGGCTTCCTACCCCCACGCCTGCGCTGCGCGGCCGGATCCTGATCGCGGCCGCCGCCGTGGGCGCGTTCGCGGCCGCCGGCCACAGCCTGGGCAACGCCGGCGCCACCACCGCACCGAAGGTGGCGCTCGCCTCCAGCACGACCGGGACCGGGATCGGGACCGCCGTGGGCGGAGCCGTGCCCGCGCTGCCGCGGGTGCTCGCCGTGGTCAAGGCCGCCGACCCCGGGGCCGTCCAGCAGCTGGCCAAGGGCGAGCGCATGGGCGTCGAGCGTGCCGCCCGCGAGGCGGCCGCACGGCGACCGCTCTACGTCGTGCCCGCCGTCGGCACCTTCACCTCCGGGTTCGGGGCACGTTGGGGCACCGTCCACTACGGGGACGACATCGCCAACGCCATCGGCACCCCCATCGTGTCCGTCGGTGACGGCACGGTCATCGACGCCGGCCCGGCCGAGGGGTTCGGCCAGTGGGTCCGGGTCCGCCTCGACGACGGCACGGTCACCGTCTACGGCCACGTCGACAGCTTCGTCGCCCACCAGGGCGACAAGGTCAAGGCCGGCCAGGAGATTGCCACCATCGGCAACCGTGGCCAGTCCACCGGTCCGCACCTGCACTTCGAGGTGTGGCTCAACGGCACCGACAAGGTCGACCCGAAGCCGTGGCTCGCCGAGCGCGGCATCTTCGTCGGCTGAGCCGGCCCGTCAGAGCTTCACCATCGGCACGCTGCCGATCAGCATGAGGCGCACCGTTCCGGCCGTGCCGAAGTCGATCGTCGCCGTGGCCCGCGCCCCCACCCCGCTGGTGGCCGTGACCGTTCCCAGCCCGTACCGGTCGTGACTGACCCGGTCCCCGACGTCCACGACCAGACCCGCGGTTCCCTTGGTCCCACCCTGCCAGCCTCGAAAACCGGTCGAGCGCATGCCACGAGCAGCCAGACCGGCCTGGGCCGAGTCGCCCCCCGTGCTCCGGCCCCCTCCCGCCCAACCTCCACCGGAGCGCAGCGGCTCCACCCGCCGCCACTCCACCAGCTCGGCCGGGATCTCCTGCAGGAACCTCGACTCCGGGTTCGCGATCGGCTGTCCCCACGCCGAGCGCACCAGCGCCCGCGACACGTAGAGCCGCTCCCGGGCCCTGGTGATCCCCACGTAGGCCAGGCGACGCTCCTCGGCGAGCTCCGCCGGGTCGCCGAGCGCCCGCGAGTGCGGGAACTGCCCGTCCTCCCAGCCCGTCACGAAGACCACCGGGAACTCCAGACCCTTCGCGGTGTGCAAGGTCATGAGGGTGACCACACCATCGCCGGAGTCGGGCACCTGGTCGGCGTCGGCCACCAGCGAGACCCGCTCCAGGAACGCGGTCAGCGAGCCCGGCTCCGCCAGCCCGTCGGTGTCCACCTGCGTCACCGCACCGTTGGTGTCGTCGGTCGCGGCGCCGCCGCGGGTGTCCAGCAGCGGCGATGCACCCTCGACGCCCTGGAACTCCCGGGCCACGCTCACCAGCTCGGTGAGGTTGTCCAGGCGGGAGCCGTCCTGCGGGTCGTCGCTGTGGGCCAGCTCGTCGCGGTAGCCGGTGCGATCGAGCACCGCCTCGACCACCTCGCCGATCTCGACGTCGTCCTCCACCAGGGCCCGCAGCCCGTCGACCAGCTCCACGAACCCCGCGACCGCGTTCTGCCCCCGTCCACCCAGCAGCCCGATCTCCCCGTCCGCCCCGGCCCGCAGCGCGGCCATGAACGAGACCCGGTGCCGCTCGGCGTGGGTGGCCACGCAGGCCTGCGCCCGGTCACCGATGCCCCGGCGCGGGGTGTTCAGGATGCGGCGCAGGCTGGCTTCGTCGTCAGGGTTGGCCAGCACCCGCAGGTACGCGACGACGTCGCGAACCTCCTTGCGCTCGTAGAAGCGGACCCCGCCCACCACCCGGTAGGGAAGCCCGAGGCGGATGAACACCTCCTCCAGCGAGCGGGAGGAGCTGTTGGTCCGGTAGAACACGGCCACGTCACCGAACACGGCGGCACCGTCGTCCACCAGGCGATCGACCTCGCCGGCCACGAACGCGGCCTCGTCGTGCTCGTTGTCGGCGACGTAGCCGACGATCTTGGCGCCATCACCGGTGTCGGTCCACAACCGTTTGTCGCGGCGCTCGGGATTGCGGGCGATCACCTGGTTGGCGGCGGTCAGGATGGTCTGGGTCGAGCGGTAGTTCTGCTCCAGCAGGATGGTGCGCGCGTCGGGGTAGTCGCGCTCGAACTCGGTGATGTTGCGGATCGTCGCCCCGCGGAAGGCGTAGATGGACTGGTCGGCATCGCCCACCACGCACAGCTCTGCGGCCGGGACCACCGCCGACCCTCCGGCGAGCTCGCGCACCAGCTGGTACTGCGCGTGGTTGGTGTCCTGGTACTCGTCGACGAGAACGTGCCGGAAGCGCCGGTGGTAGTGCTCGGCGACGTCGGGGAAGGCCTGCAGCAGCGTCACGGTCTCCCCGATGAGATCGTCGAAGTCCAGTGCGTTCGCCGCGCGCAGACGACGCTGGTAGGTGGTGTAGACCTCCGCGACCCGCCGCGCCATGTCGTCTCCGGCGCCGGCCGCGGCGTCGACGGCCTCCACCGGCGCAACCAGCTCGTTCTTGAGGTTGGAGATGTGTGTGGCCAGGGTGCGGGGAGGGTAGCGCTTGGCGTCCAGGTCGAGGTCGCGGGCGACGAGGGTCAGCAGTCGGCGGGTGTCGTCGGAGTCGTAGATGGAGAACGACGAGGTGAGCCCGGGCAGGTTGGTGGCCTCGCGGCGCAGGATGCGCACGCAGGTGGAGTGGAAGGTCGACACCCACATGACCTTCGCCCGCGGCCCGACGAGCGTGGCCACCCGCTCGCGCATCTCCGCGGCGGCCTTGTTGGTGAAGGTGATGGCGAGCACCTCCCCCGGCCGAACCCCCCGCTCGGCCAGCAGGTACGCGATGCGCCGGGTCAGCACCGCGGTCTTGCCGGAGCCGGCGCCGGCCACGATCAGCAGCGGGCCTCCGGAGTGCAGCACCGCCTCCCGCTGCTGGGGGTTCAGACCCTGCAGCAGGTCGGTGGAGGAGGCGGTGGTCAGCGGTGCGTTCATCGCTGCCTGACGCTACCGTCGCGCGCCGACCACGACGCGACACCGCCCGCCGCCGCCGCACCCCTTCTTCCCCGACGAGCCACGGCGTGGCACACTGGCACGGTGCTCAGCACCCCACGATTTTTCTACGGGTACCGGACTCCGGTGACCGTGGCCTGAGCACGACCCACCACGAGCCCCGCGGTCCGCACCGGACCCGGGGCTCTTGTCGTCAGTAGCCCCGGGACCCGCCCCGACCGCCCCCTGGACGAGGAGATCCCATGACCACACCCGCGCCTGTTCCGGCAGCTGATCCCGACAACGACATCGAAGCGCTGCGCCTGGAGATCGACCGGCTCGACCGCGAGATCCTGGCGGCGGTCCAGCGTCGCAGCGAGGTCTCCCGCACCATCGGCGCGGCCCGACGCGCCTCCGGCGGGGTGCGCGTGGTCCACGTGCGTGAGATGGCCGTGCTGGAGCGGTTCGGGGTGCTCGGACCGGAGGGACGCCAGCTGGCGATGTTGTTGCTGAACCTGGGCCGCGGCCGCCTCGGCCACTAGCCGGACACACTCATCAGGCCCGGTGGGCAGGCACAATGGACTGGTGAACGCCATTGCCGTCCTCGTGTCCGTCATCGCCCTGCTCGCCGCCGTCGCCAACGGCGGCTACCTGGCTCTGCTCGGGTCCGCTGCGACCAAGCGGGCCGGCTCGAACGAGGTCAAGGTGTGGGTCAAGTCCCACACCCCACCCGCGGCCGGTGCGGGGATCGCCGCTCTGCTGGCCCTGCTGATGACCTCCGGAGGCACGTTCTCCGACCTGCTGGCGGTCATCGTCGCCGTCGCCGGCGGCGCGGTCGCGACCCGCTCGCTGCAGTCGACCCGGACCAAGTTCGCCACCTGATGGGCAGCCCGCGCCCGGGTCCGGTGGCGCGAGCGGGCAGCCTCGTCGCCGGTCGGTACCGGCTGCAGTCGCCCATCGCCGGGGGGTCGATGGGCACGGTGTGGCTCGCCAGCGACCAGCTCCTGAACCGCACGGTTGCCGTCAAGCAGGTCCTGGCGAGCGCAGAGACCACCGACGTGCGTCTGGCCCTGGCGCTGCGGGAGGGCCGTGCCGCAGCGTCATTTCGCCACCCGCACTCGGTGGCCGTGCACGACGTCGTCGTCGACGGCGGCGAGCCGTGGCTGGTCATGGAGCACGTCCACTCCCGCAGCCTGGCCCACCTCGTCGCCGACGAAGGTCGGCTGCCGGCTCGGCTCGTCGCCCAGGTCGGTGCCCAGCTCGCGGACGCGCTGGCCGCCGCCCACTCCGCCGGTGTGGTGCACCTCGACGTCAAGCCGGGCAACGTCCTCATCAGCCAGGGCGGGTCGCGCCCAGGGCAGGTCAAGCTCGCCGACTTCGGCATCGCCCGGCCACCGCAGCACGACGGGCCCGACGGTGGTCCCGCCGACCCGCCCGATGATCCCGACATGATCACCGGGACACCGGAGTTCATGGCCCCCGAGGTCGCGCGCGGCGGTGTTCCGGTGGCGGCCAGCGACGTGTTCGCCCTGGGGGCGACCCTGTACGCCGCCGTCGAGGGGGTGCCGCCGTTCGGGCTGACCAACGGTGACGTGGCCGCGTTGTTGCGTCGCGTCGCGGCCGCGGAGGTGCCGGTGCCCACGCAGGCCGGGGTCGCGCGGGCGGCCATCATGCGCATGCTCACCCCCGACCCTCGACGTCGGCCCAGCATGACGCAGGCCCGGGACGAGCTGGTGGCCGCGGCGGCCGGTGGGCGCCGGCCCGAAGCGGTGCTGGCCGCGCCGTTCCAGGTGCCACGCGCGCCGTCGTCCCCGCCGCCCGGCGCTGTCCCGCACCCCGGCGCGCCTGCCGTCGTGCCGCGGAGGCACGGCCAACCGGCCCGGCAACGGTGGGTGCTGGTTGCCGCCGCCGCGGTGCTGGTGGCCCTGGCGGTGGCGGCCGCGCTGCTGCTCGTGCTCGGGCCGGGCTGAGGCTGTGCAGCAGGCCAGCGACGACGTCGGCCTTCGATCGGTCCTCCTCGCCCGGCCCGGTTTACCGTCTCCTGATGGACGACGACCGCACCTGCGCCGGCTTGCTGATAGCCGAGCGCTACCGGCTGGAACACCCGCTCGGCGGCGGGGCCATGGGCACCGTGTGGCTGGCCGAGGACGAGACGTTGAAGCGGCGCGTGGCCCTCAAGCAGGCATGGGTGCCGTCCGACGCTGACGCGTCCAGCCTCGACGAGCACCGCAAGCAGTCGTTGCGCGAGGGACGGATCGCCGCCCGGGTGCGCAACGAGCACGCGATCGCCATCTACGACGTCGTCCTGGACGGCACGGATCTGTGGCTGGTGATGGAGTACCTGCCCTCCCGCACGCTCGCCCAGGTCGTGCGGGAGGACCACGTGCTGGAGCTGCAGCAGGCGGCGAGGGTGGTGGCCCAGGTCGCTGACGCCCTCGCCGACGCACACGCCGCCGGCGTGGTGCACCAGGACGTCAAGCCGGCCAACATCCTCGTCGGCGAAGGTGGGGACGTCGACGGGATGGTCAAGATCACCGACTTCGGTATCGCCCACGCCGTCGGCGACCTGCCCGAGCAGCACGACGAGGTGATCAGCGGCACCCCGGCCTTCTTCGCCCCCGAGGTGGCCCGGGGGGGGCGGCCGAGTCCCGCCAGCGACGTCTTCGCCCTCGGTGCGACCCTGTACGCCTGCCTGGAGGGTCATCCTCCGTTCGGGGTGGATGACGACGTGATGGCCCTGTTGCGGCGGGTCGGCTCCGGTGAGTTTCCTGCCCCCAGCCGTGCGGGTGGGCTCGAGCCGGTGCTCATGAGGATGCTCGACCCGGACCCGGCGGCCCGCCCGACGATGACCCAGGTGCGTGACGAGCTGGCCGAGGTCGCGGCCGGGCGACCAGATGCCCTCGCCGCGGTGCTCGCCGAGCGCGCCCCGCTGCGGCCCGTCGACGTTGCGGCCGCCGCCGGCGCCGGCGCAGCGGTCGGGGCGGCGGGGTACGCCCTGTTCTCGGGACCGCAGCAGGGAGCCGCCGTGCTCGCCCCCGGGGCCACGACCGCACCGGCAGCCCCCGCGGCTGCCGGAGCGTCCGGCGCTGCAGCAAGCCCGGTGGCCGCGGCACCGCCCGTGGCCGCGGGTGCGGGCGCCGAGGCGGCACCCGAGGTGGCGGCCGTCGTGACCCCGGTCGTGGCCAAGGCGGGGGGGATCGGTGTCCTGCTGGCCAAGCCCGCCGCCCTGCTGGTCGGCGCCGGCGTGGTGGCGGCGACGGTCGGTGGCACGTACGTCGTGTCGCGCACCGGCAACGAGACTGCCGCCGCGGCGGTGAGCACGAGCTCGGTCTCCAGCGGGCCAACCTCGAGCTCACCGTCGGCTGTCGCGGCGGTCGCGCCCACCCGGGTCAGGGACGCGGTCAGTCGTTTCCTGGCTCAGCTGCCCGACGGCGCCCGGGCGGCCTTCGGCACGGGTGGGCCGGCCCTGAGAGCAGTGGACCCGGGCGCCGTCAGCGCATTCTTCGGCGCGGTCGACGAGGTCACCGCGGGTCCGCTGTCGCCCCAGAACGGTCAGGTTCGTGCCCAGGTGGTGCTCGCCCTGTCCAACGGCAACCGCCGCGACGTGGCTGTGCTGTTCACCGTGACGCCTGCGACCCCCGCCGCCACGGCCGCCACGCCCACGAAGGCGGAAGAGGTGGCGCTCGTCGTGGACTCGGAGCAGCTGGCCGGCCTGGTCTCCGCGGGGCTGTCGACGACCACGCCGACAACCGCACCAGGTGCCACCCCCACCGCGAGCGCGAGCCCCACCCCGCGCACCTCCGGGCCGTCCGTCTCGTCGGTGGGTCCCCCGAGCGCCCCGGTCAGCAGCACCCCAGGGGTGAGCAGCACCCCCCAGACCGCAACCCCTCCGACGTCGAGCTCCCCGCCGACGAGCCCGACGTCGACGGGGCCGACCACCACGGGGTCCAGCATCACCGTCACGCCCACCGTCACCGCGACATCACCGACCGCGACCCCGTGAACGGCTGACCGAGTCCGATCAGCGAAGCGCTACTCCCACTCGATGGTGCCGGGCGGCTTGCTCGTCACGTCCAGCACCACCCGGTTGACCTGCTCCACCTCGTTGGTGATGCGGGTGGAGATGCGCTCGAGCACGTCGTAGGGCAGCCGGGTCCAGTCCGCGGTCATGGCGTCCTCGCTGCTCACCGGGCGCAGCACGATCGGGTGCCCGTACGTCCGGCCGTCGCCCTGCACCCCCACGCTGCGGACGTCGGCGAGCAGCACCACCGGGCACTGCCAGATCTCGGCGTCCAGACCGGCCTCGCTGAGCTCGGTGCGGGCGATGAGGTCGGCGGCCCGCAGGATCTCCAGGCGCTCACGGGTCACCTCGCCCACGATCCGGATACCGAGACCTGGTCCGGGGAAGGGCTGGCGGCCCACGATCTGCTCCGGCAGCCCGAGCTCGCGGCCCACCGCCCGGACCTCGTCTTTAAATAGCAGCCGCAGCGGCTCGACGAGGGTGAACTCCACGTCGTCGGGCAGACCACCCACGTTGTGGTGACTCTTGATCGTCGCCGTCCCGGCGCCCCCGCCGGACTCCACCACGTCCGGGTACAACGTGCCCTGGACCAGGAAGTCGACCGTTCCCCCCACCTCGCCCCCGACCTCCCTCAGCGCCTCGGCGGTCGCGCGCTCGAAGGCACGGATGAACTCCCGCCCGATCGTCTTGCGCTTGGTCTCCGGGTCGGTCGTCCCGGCGAGCGCGTCGAGGAAGACGTCGACGGCGTCCACGGTGACCAGCCGTGCCCCGGTGGCGGCGACGAAGTCGGTCTCGACCTGCTCGCGCTCCCCGGACCGCAGCAGCCCGTGGTCGACGAACACGCAGGTGAGCCGGTCGCCGATGGCCCGCTGCACGAGCGCGGCCGCCACCGCCGAGTCGACCCCACCTGACAGCCCGCAGATCGCCCGACCCGACCCCACCTGCTCCCGCACCGCGTCGACGAGGGCTTCGGTGATGTTCGCCGTGGTCCAGGTGCCCTCGATGCCGGCGACGTCGCGCAGGAAGCGGACGAGCACGTCCTGACCGTGCGTGGTGTGACGCACCTCCGGGTGGTATTGCACCCCGGCCAGGCGCCGCGCCAGGTTCTCGAAGGCGGCAACGGGCGCGCCCGCGCTGCTCGCGGTGACCGTGAACCCCTCCGGGGCAGCGGTGACGGCGTCGCCGTGGCTCATCCACACCTGCTGGGTCGGCGGCAGGTCGGCGTGCAGGACCCCGCGCCGGTCCTGCCCCACGGCGCTCAGCTCGGTGCGGCCGTACTCACGGGTCCCGGTGTGCGCCACCGTCCCCCCCAGGGCACCGGCCATGGCCTGGAAGCCGTAGCAGATGCCCAGCACGGGCACCCCGGCGTCGAACAGGGCGGGGTCGAGCCGAGGAGCGCCGTCGGCGTAGACGCTGGACGGCCCGCCGGACAGGATCACCGCCGCCGGGTTGCGGGCCATCATCTCGGCCACCGACGTGGTGTGCGGCACCACCTCGGAGTAGACGTCGGCCTCCCGGACCCGGCGGGCGATGAGCTGCGCGTACTGGGCGCCGAAGTCGACGACGAGGACCGGTCGCTCGGCGGGGGCAGGGGTCGGATCGGGCACGCGGTGCAGCCTAGTGGCCGCCTCCGGACGGCCCCGTCTGCTGCGTGTGGCCGCCGACGACGACCTGGGGGCTCAGCCTCGGGCCCCGGCGACCGGGGCCGTCTCCCGGGGCGCGGCGGCGCGCGCATCGGCACCGTGTCGCACCGCCACGACCGGCAGGCGCAGCGCCCCCGGCGCCCCGGCCGGCACGACGGGCGCGCGCGGCGCAACGGCCTCGACCCGTGCGTACTGCGCCCCGGGCTCGGGCC
>JBDTDI010000079.1:0-7161 GCA_039923155.1 Mycobacteriaceae bacterium
CTGACGGTCGCTGAGCAGCTGCGCGGCGACGACGACGACCGCCGCCACCAGGTGCGCGACCACCACCCCGGTCTGCGGGCCCGGCCGGGACCGCGCGTCGGCCACCAGCGCGGCGCCGAGCACCACGAGCGCGAGGACCGCCACGCCGGCCGCCAGGACACCGGTGACGGCACGGAGAGCCCTCACGGGGCGAGGCCCGCCCACGGCTCCCGGCGCGGTGAGGCCGCTGCGCCCTCCGGGCAGCTGCGTCGAAAGTCGCACCACGAGCAGGACGGCGCGGGACGGGGCGGGAACAGCACCTCGGGGTCGCCGCCCGCCACCAGGCTCTTGGTGGCTCGGGCGATGGCCTGCGCCTGCTCCTGCGCGTGCTGCACCGCCTGCGCCAGCGTGGCGGGGGTGTGGTCGAAGCCGTGCACCTCGCCGGTGGGCAGGTGGTGCAGCTCCACCCGGCTGCAGGGGCGCCGCAGCGTGTGCCGGCTGGCCAGCACGTACAGCGCGAGCGCCTGCGAACCGGCGGCGGCGGCGACGCTGAGCCCACGCTGCCCGGTCTTGTAGTCCACGACCACCACCTCCGCGGCGTCAGGTGCCGGCGGCCGGTGCTGGCCCCGGGAACGGGCGTCGATGCGATCCACCCGTCCCTCCACCACCAGCTCCCCCACCGGCGCGGACACCCAGCGTTCCAGGCCGACCGCATCCACCTCCCGGGGATCGTGGTCGCTGACGTAGCCGGCGACCCAGTCCTGCGCGCGAGCCCGGTAGACGGCCTGTTGCGCGGCGTCGGCAAAGCCTTCGCCGGTCCACGCCGCGGCTAGGGCAGCCTGCGCCACGGAGGCCGTGCGCCGAGCCGGCGGGGTGGCGTAGAAGGTGCGCAACGCCGCATGGACGACCGCGCCGAGGGTGCTGTGCGCCCACGGCCCGCCCCGTGGCGGCGTCGGTCGGTCGAGGTAGGTCATCCGAAACCGGCGCTTGCACCCCGCCCACGTGGCGAGCCTGGACGGGGTCACCTTGAGCAGCTGGGTGGGCATCCCGACCAGCGAGAGCTGATCGGGCCCCGGTGCCGCGACCACGCCTCAGCCCCCCGTCACCAGGTCGACGCCACGGGCACGGGCGACCAGGCGGGTGAAGGCGTCAGCACTGGTCGTCTCCGCGCCGAGCGACACCGTCTTGTTGCTGCCGTGGTAGTCCGACGAGCCGGTGGCGACGAGACCCAGCTCGTCTGCCACCTCCCGCAGCCGTGCCCGGTCGGGTGGGGTGTGCTCGGGGTGATCCACCTCGAGCCCGGTCATCCCCGCTGCCCCCAGTGCGGCCAGCGTGGCCTCCGAGAGCACCCCGCCGCGGGTGCGGGCCCGGGCGTGCGCCAGCGTGCTGACCCCACCGGCCGCGGTGACCATGCGCACCGCCGTCATCAGCGCGAGGTCCTGCTTGGCCTCGTAGTAGGGGCTCGACTGCGCCAGCACCCCGGCGAAGGCCTCGTCCATGGTGCGCACGTAGCCGGCGGCGACCAGGGCCTGGCCCAGGTGGGGACGCCCGACGGACTCACCGGCCGCGGCGAGCACGGCCTCCGGGTCGATGGGCAGTCCGTCGTCGGCCATCCGCTGCGCCATGACCCGTGCCCGCCGGGCCCGGTCCCCCCGCAGCCGGGTCAGCTCGTCGGCCAGCTCGGGTGCGGAGGGATCGAACAGGTGCGCCAGCAGGTGCACCGAGATCTCCCCCGACTCGTCCCCCGCCTCGCCGTGGTGCACGCACGACAGCTCGGCCCCCCGCACCAACGTCAACCCGGTCGGCAGGGCCGCCTCCGCCTCCGCCCACCCCGCGACGGTGTCGTGATCGGTGATGGCCACGACGTCGAGACCGGCCGCCGCGGCGCGGGCCACGAGCTCGGCCGGGGTGTCAGTGCCGTCGGAGGCGTTCGTGTGGCAGTGGAGATCGATCCCGGACCCGTGCACACCCCCAGTGTCGCCCACCGGTCATCCCGCTCGCCCGCCGGACTCACTCCTGCTCGACCGCGCCGCGGCTGAACACCAGCCTGGTCAGCTCGGCGCGCATGTCGTCGTTCCAGGGCAGGTAGTGCACCCGGTTCAGTGCGTCGTCCTCACCAGCCGACTCCACCTTCATGGAGGCGTACCCGAGCACGCGACCCGCCGGGGAGTGGGTGAACGTCAGGTCGGTCACCTTGCGCAGCGGCATCATCGTCACCGTCCTGGTCACGATGCCCTGGGTCAGCAGCATCCGGCTCGTGGTGACCTCCAGTCGCTCCACCCACCACGACCGCAGCACGAAGCCCAGGTGCGCGAGCACGGCGGCGCTGGAGTACCAGAGGACGTTCTGCACCACGACCGCATCGTCGGGGACCCTCAGCTGCACCCACAGCAGGACCACCACGACGACCGCCGCGCGCAGCGTGGGCCAGACGAGCACCGCCGCGTGCCTGCGCACGGAGATGCGCAGCTGTTCACCGGGCACGAGGTGCTCGACGTCGCCCAGCCGCACGGTGCGCCGAGGCTCAGAACAGGGAGGTGACGAACGTGGACATCGAGCTGGCGGCGCTGGCGACCACCCGGCCGGCGCCCTTCACCGCGTCCGCCGAGGCGACCGGTTGCGTCAGCACGTAGAAAATGACGAATGCGAGCACGAGGACACTCACGACCTTCTTCACGTTCACGTCTGCTCCGGCTGCACCGCACCGTCCTACCGCACGCGAGCGGACAAGTGGGCGCGCCACGCCGCGCGACGCGTCGGCGGGTCCTCAGCGCAACGGCTGCGGTCGACCCGGCTGCTCTCCACCGCGCTCGTCGCCGTAGGCGCGCTTGGGCACCATCACCCGCCGCCGGAACACGCAGACCACCGTGCCGTCCTGGGTGTACCCGGTCGTCTCGACGTACACGATCCCGCGGTCGTTCTTGGACCGCGACTCGGTCTTGTCCAGCACCGTGGTCTCTCCGTAGATGGTGTCGCCGTGGAAGGTCGGGCGCAGGTGCTTGAGGCTCTCCACCTCGAGGTTGGCGATCGCCTTGCCCGACACGTCAGCCACGCTCATCCCCAGCAGCAGGGAGTAGACGTAGTTCCCGACCACGACGTTCTTGCCGAACTCGGTGGCCTCAGCCGCGTAGTGCGCGTCGAGGTGCAGCGGGTGGTGGTTCATCGTGAGCAGACAGAACAGGTGGTCGTCGTACTCGGTGACCGTCTTGCCGGGCCAGTGCTTGTACACCGCTCCGACCTCGAACTCCTCGTAGTAGCGCCCGAACTGCACGATGGTCTCCTTCCCGGCGGTCGCCTTCTCACCCGTGATCAGTCCTCTGTGTGACCGCCACGCGCGTAAAGTCGCCCGGCGACCCCGCAAGGGCCCCGACCGCACACCACAGGGAGGTGTCTCGTGCCCGCTCTGCCCTCGCTGCGGACCCCGAACCGGCCGCGTCGCGCAGCACCGGAAGCGACCGCGAGCCTCCCCGACCACGTGGTGGACTGCGCGATCTACGTCGACGGTCACCGCCAGCCCGGACGGTGGACGCACGCCAGCGCGCTGGCCGAGGTCCGCCGCCGCGGACAGGGCTACGTGTGGATGGGGCTGCACGCGCCCGACGAGGCCGAGATGACCAGCGTCGCCACCACGTTCGGGCTGCACGAGCTCGCCGCGGAGGACGCGGTCCACGCCCACCAGCGGCCCAAGCTGGAGCGCTACGACGACACGCTGTTCATGGTGCTCAAGACGTTGAGCTACGTCGACCACGAGTCGATCACCACGGCGAAGGCGATCGTCGCCTCGGGCGAGATCATGGTCTTCCTGGGCCGCGACTTCGTGGTCACCGTCCGCCACGGGGCCCACTCCGAGCTCTCCAGCATGCGCCAGGCGCTGGAGTGCGACCCGGCCAAGCTCGCGCGCGGGCCGGCGGCCGTGCTGCACGCGCTGGCCGACCACGTGGTCGACTCCTACGTCGCACTGGCCAGCGCGGTCGAGGATGACATCGACGCGCTCGAGGAGCAGGTCTTCTCGCCGCGAACCACGGTGGACATCGAGCAGATCTACCTGCTGAAGCGGGAGGTCGTGGAGTTCCGGCGGGCCGTGTCACCGCTGGCCGCACCGCTGCAGATGCTGGTCAGCGACCGCAGCGAGCTCGTCCCCAAGGAGGTGCGTCGCTACTTCCGCGACGTCGACGACCACCAGACCGCGGTGGCCGAGCGGGTCGCCGCCTTCGACGAGGTCCTCACCTCGCTCGTCGACGCCGCGCTGGGCAAGGTGTCGGTGCAGCAGAACAACGACATGCGCAAGATCGCCTCCTACGCCGCGATCATCACCGTGCCGACGATGATCGCCGGGGTCTACGGGATGAACTTCACCCACCTGCCCTTCCTCGACTCGCTGGTGGGCATGTGGGTGTGCATCGGGGTCATGGTGGGCGCCAGCGCAGCGCTGTGGCGGGGCTTCCGGCGCAGCGGCTGGCTGTAGCGGCTCCGTGTCGGCGGGTCAGCCCCAGTGGAACGGGCTCCCGTGCCCCGCTCCCACGCCCAGCAGCTCGGTCCCGGACCCGGTGGGCCACACCCGCAGCCGCAGCTCGAACCGGTAGGCCTGCGAAGCCCCCGGTTCGGCGCGCACCGGTTCGTAGGTCAGCAGGGCCAGCGGTGCGTGGATGCTCGCCCGGGTTGCCGCTGCGGCCAGCACGGCACGCGCCCGCTCGCGCTCGGCGGCGCTGACGTACTGCCACACCACCGAGTGCCACACCACCGTGAGCTCGCCCAGGTGGGCGTGAGCGAGCTCTGCGCCAAGGAAGTCTGCGGCCGAGAGCGGTTGCACCGCCACCGGTTCCGCCTGGGCCAGGGTCATCGCGGCCCGCAGGCGCTCCCAGCGGGCCAGGTCGTCGGCCCACACGAAGGAGGCCAGGTGCTCACGGCCGTCGGTGGTGCTCACGTCGACCGGCTGCAGGTCACACGCAGCCCGGTGGCTGATGCGCAACGGACGCTCGAGGTCGACGGAGGGGAGTCCGGTCCAGCCCGGGTCGAGGACGAGCCCGGAGTCGGTCTGCCCCCGCACGCGACCCCCGACGACCAGTCCGATCCGGTCCGGCCGCAGGTTCAACCCCGCGCTGGCGCCAACCTCCAGCAGTCGGACGGGCAGCTTGCCGCACCGCTGCGCGGCCACCTGCAGCCCACCCCAGAGCGGCCCGCACCGGCCGACCTCGTTGGTCTGCACCCCCGTCTCCGCCATCCACCGCCGCACCTGGGTCGTGTTCTCGCCCAACGCCTCCGCGGCGGCCGGCCAGAGCTGGGCCCGGTTGAGCACGCCCCCGACGCTGGGGTAGAGCAGCGCCAGCCTCGGCGCGTGACGGCTCAGCACCAGCCGGTGCACGGCGGCCACGAACCGCAGCTCGGGCACGGCCGCGGGCGGGAGGCCGCCCAGCCCGTCGAACACCGTCGCCACGATCCCGCCGGCCTCCAGGTCGTCGGCGGCGGAGCGCATCAGCTCGTCGTTCAGTGGGCTCGTGGACCCGGCCCGAAGGCGGTCGAGCAGCGTCACAGGGTGACCGCGGACCGGTCGGGGTCGCTCACGTCCACACCCGCCTCGGCCCAGGCCTGGCGCAGCGCGTCGGCCCCCCGCAGCCGCACCCACGCTGCCTCGGTGGCGGTCACCGGAGTCACCGACAGCAGCGCCACCGCATCCATCGGGGACTCGAGCCCGAGCTCGGGAACCGAGGAGACACCCAGCAGGACGGCGGTGAACGGCGCGTGCTCCCACAGCGGCTCGGACAGGTCCAGCAGCGAGTCGGACTGCAGCACCACACCCTCCACCGCGGGCGAGGACGCGAGCACCGCGAGGCTGCGCAGGACCCCGTCGACCGGGCGCCGCACGGTGAGCACCAGCTCGGCCCGCGGTCCACGGACCGGATCGGCCACCACCGCGTCCGGATCGCCCATGGGTGCTCGCGCGCAGCCGAGGGTCGCGTAGTGCACGAGGCCGTCGGCGTCGGGGGCAAAGCGCAGCACCTGCATCGACGCCACCCCGAGAAAGGTGACCGACGCCCGGACCGGGTCGGCCCCGAGGTGGGTCTGCAGGTGCTCGGACACCTTCGCCAGCACGTCCACCCCGCCATCACAGCACGTCCGGCGCCGGCGGGCGCGGGGCAACCGAGGTCAGAAAGGGCCAAAAGTGGTGGGCCTCTTGTGCCCCTGGTCCTGGGGTGAGATAAAGATGACCGACACTGTGGCGCAGCTCACCACGGTGCCCGGCGAGCGGTCCGACGCGGGCCGGGGTGCGGGATGCGGGTTCTCAGATCGGGTGCGCGTCGCCGCCTGGCGGCTCTCGGAGTTGCCGCGGCCGTGTTGGCGACCTCAGCGTGCGGGTCGAGCTCCGGCGGGACCCCCGTGCTCAACTGGTACGTCTTCAACCCGGGTGCCTCGATCTTCACCGACGCCGCCGCGGCCTGCTCGCAGCAGTCCAACGGTGCGTACCGGATCACGGTCAACTACCTCCCGGCCGGCGCCGACGGTCAGCGCCAGCAGCTGGTGCGACGCCTGGCCGCCGACGACACCGCCCTGGACATCCTCGGCCTCGACGTGACCTGGACCCCGGAGTTCGCCGAGGCGAAGTGGATCGAGCCGTGGCCGGCGGACGAGGCGAAGAAGATCACCGACGGCACGCTCGACGCGATGGTCAAGACCGCGACGTGGAAGGACCGGCTGTACTCGGCGCCGTTCAACACCAACACCCAGCTGCTCTGGTACCGCAAGGACCTCGTCCCCACGCCTCCGAAGACGTGGGCCGAGATGATCGCGATGTCGGAGAAGCTGGCCAAGGACGGCAAGGCGCACCTCGTCGAGACCCAGGGCGCGCAGTACGAGGGCTTCACCGTGTGGTTCAACACCATGGTCGCCTCCGCCGGCGGCCAGATCCTCAGCAAGGACGGCTCCAAGGCAGAGCTCGGGCCCGCTGCGCTCGAGGCGCTGAAGACGATGAAGACCTTCGCCACCTCCATCGCAGCGGACCCGTCGTTCTCCAACCAGATGGAGGACGACAACCGGCTCGCCTTCGAGAGCGGCAGTGCCGCGTTCGAGCTGAACTATCCCTTCATCTACCCCTCGGCCCAGACCAACGTCCCCGACCTGTTCAAGAACCTGGCGTGGACCACCTACCCGAGGCTGAAGGCCGACGAACCGGCCCACGTCACCATT
>JBDTDI010000080.1:0-6946 GCA_039923155.1 Mycobacteriaceae bacterium
TTTCCGCTGACCTGGCGGCTGCGGGCGGAGACGGCCGGCTCCGGGGCGCTTGGCGACGTCGGCGCGCACATCGTCGACCTCGTGCAGCACCTGACCGGCACCACGGTCAGCGGGGTCAGCGCGCTGACGGAGACCTTCGTCGCCGAACGCCCGCTGCCGGACGGGGACGGGACAGGACCGGTGACGGTCGACGACGCGGTGCTGTTCCTGGCCCGGCTCGAAGGCGGGGCACTGGCCACGTTCGAGGCGACCCGCTTCGCCACCGGCCGCAACGGCCTGCGCGTGGAGCTCAACGGTGACCGGGGGTCGCTGGTCTTCGACCTCGAGCGGCTCAACGAGCTCGAGCTCTACGACGCGACTGACTCCTCCACCGAGCAGGGCTTCCGACGGATTCTCGTCACCGAGCCCGAGCATCCCTACCTGGCTGCGTGGTGGCCACCGGGCCACGTCCTTGGCTACGAGCACACCTTCACCCACGAGGTCCGCGACCTGGTCGAGGCGATCGGGCGCGACCCCGAGCCGTCGTTCGCCGACGGTGCGCAGGTGCAGCGGGTGCTCGACGCCGTCACCCGCAGTGCCGCCGCCGGCAGCGGCTGGACCGAGACGTCCTGAACCCGGGCCTTTGGCGACCTCGGCGTTCGACGCCGCCCTCAGCTCGGGCGGCCAGCGGCCCAGGAGCGGCCCGGGCGGCGGGCCGCGAGCTGCGCGGTCAGCTCGTCGCGCGCCGTGGCCAGCGACGGTCCGTACCAGGTGAGCAACCGGCCGCTGACCAGGGCGACGTCGACGTCGGGAAACGCCTCGGGTCCGTCGTCGGGGGTGAAAGCGTACGGCTCGTCGGGCAGCACCACCAGGTCGACGTCCGGCACCTCGGTCGGGTCGACGTGGGGGTAGCGCTCGGGGTGCTCGGCCAGCGCGTTGCCGACGCCGAGCCGGGCCAGCACGTCGCCGGTGAAGGTGCGGGCGCCGACGACCATCCACGGGTCGCGCCAGACGGGCACCACCGCCGTGCGCGTGGCCGGGGCCGGGACGGACCACGCGTGCTCGGCCGCGAGGAGCCACTCCGGTTCGGGGCCGCGCAGCACCGTCACCAACAGTCGCCGCAACGAGGCCAGGGCCTGGGGCACCGACTCGGTCACGGTGACCCACACCGGCACCCCGTCGGCGCGCAGCCGCTGCACGTCGAGCTGACGGTTCTCCTCCTGGTTGGCGATCACCAGGTCCGGCGCCAGTGCGGTGACGGCCGCGCGGTCCGGGTTCTTGGTGCCCCGCACCCGCGTCACGTCGAGGTCGGCCGGGTGGGTGCACCAGTCGGTGGCGCCCACGAGCCGCCCGGGCGTGCTGACCGCCACCGCCTCGGTGAGCGAGGGGACCAGGGACACCACCCGGCGCACCTCCTCGGGGACGGCGACGGGCACGCCGAGGTCGTCGCGCAGGGTGCGGCTCACCCCCACAGTCAACCCTGCACCCCCGCACGCCGGTCTCCACCGCGGCGGCACCGTGGCACGATCGGTCGCCAGACGGGCCGACGGGAGGGAGGGTGCCGATGCCGCACCACCCCGCGCCGCGCCCGCTGGGCCGGGCCGTGGACGCCCTGTGCCGGGAGCTGCTGCGCGCCGCGGGACCCGAGCTGGCCGCGGTCTGTGGTGACGTCCTCGACCGGCTGCACGCTCCGCTGCAGGTCGCCGTCACCGGACGGCTGTCCGCCGGCAAGTCGACGCTGGTCAACGCCCTCGTCGGGCGCAAGGTGGCGGCCACCGCGGCCGGGGAGTGCACCCGCCTGGTCACCCGTTTCACCTTCGGCGGCCTCGACCGGGTCGACGTCGTCACCACGGACGGGCGCCGCGTCGGAGTGGCGCTCACCGCCGAGGGCACCGTCCCCCCCGACGCTCCCACCCGGGCCGGCGTCGCCAGTGCCGACGTCTCCCACCTGGAGGCGGTGATCACCAGCGACCTCCTGGCTGAGCTCACCATCATCGACACCCCGGGCCTCGGGTCGCTGGAGCGCACTCCGTTGGCCGGGGTGCAGCACGCGGCGGTCGTGGGGGCCGAGGCGGTGCTGCACGTCCTGAGCCAGAACGCCCGCACCGCTGACCTCGACGCGCTCGACGCGTTCACCACCGACACTGCGGGCCGTGACCCCGGCCCCGCCACCGTGCTCGCGGTGCTCACCAAGGCCGACACCCTCGACCCCGCCGCGGCGGGCGACGCAGGCTCGTCGGTGTGGGCGGCCGGACAGGCGGCGGCCGCCGCGCAGCGGCGGGCGCTGGGAAACCGGGTGATCGACGTGCTACCCGTCGTGGGGCTGCTCGCCGAGACCTGTGAGACCGGCGCGTTCACCACCACCGACGCCGATGCGCTGCGCCTGCTGACGGCCGAGGACGAGACCACGCGGGCCGCGCTGCTCGCCTCGGTCGACCTGTTCACCAGCGTGACCTGCGACGTCGACGTGGCCGAGCGGGAACGTCTGTTGCAGCGCCTGGACCTCTACGGCGTCGCCTGCGCGGTGCGGGCGCTCAGCGCCGACCCGCAGATGTCCGCCGGCCGGCTGCGAGCGGCGCTGTTCGCGGTGTCGGGGCTGACCGAGGTGCGCCGCCGCCTGCTGGGCGTGCTGGCCGCGCGGACCGACGTCATCAAGGCCACCGCGGCCCTGCGGACGCTGAGCACCGCCGCGGCCACCGCGGGTTCCGCCGCGGACCGTTCTGCCGTCGCGGTGGGGATCGAGCGGCTGCTGCGGCTGCCGGTGGCCCACCAGCTGCAGGTGGCGCAGGCGTTGACCCTGCTGACCTCGGGTGCGGTGACGTTGCCCGACGACCTCACCGCCGAGGCGGTGCGGATGGGCTCGCGCACCGACCCGGGTGAGCGCCTCGGCCTGCCCGGCGCAGCGGGGGAACCGATGGCCACGCTCGCGCTGGAGCGAGCCGGGTGGTGGCGGGGCTACGCGACGTCCGGCGTGGCCCCCGCGCAGGCCCGGGTCGCCCACGTGGTCCACCGGGCCTACTTCCTGCTGTGGCAGCAGCTCACCGCGGTCCCACGATGACCCCGGCTCCGCTGCCGCAGCAGGTGCGCGAGGCCCGCGCCGAGCTCACCGCGCTGCTCGGCCCGCACGCCCCCCCACCTCCGCCGGTGCCACCCACCCCGACCGTCGTCGTGGCCGGCGAGAGCGGCCGCGGCAAGAGCTCGCTGGTCAACGCCCTGCTCAACGCCCCCGGCCTGTCCCCCGTCGACGCCACGTCCGCAACCCCGGTGCACCTGCTCGTCGAGCACGCCGAGACCCCCACGCTGACGGTGCACTTCGCCGACGGCCGCGAACCCGTCGCCGTGGACCCCACCGTGTTCACGAGCTGGGTCGCGCTGTCGGCCGCGCTGCCCCCCGACGCCCCACCGCCACGCCACGTCCAGCTGGGTGCCCCGATCCCTCTGCTGAGCCAGCTCAGCCTCGTCGACACCCCCGGGGTGGGCGGGCTGGACGGCCCTTCGGGCGCCTGGGTGCAGGCGGTGGCCGCCGCCGGGACCGCCCTGCTGCTGGTGCTCGACGCCGGCGCCCCGCTGACCCACCCCGAGCTGGCGCTGCTCTCACGCCTGGGCGGGCAGGTGGAGACGGTGCTGGTGGTGCTGACCAAGATCGACGCCCACCGCGGGTGGCGGACCGTGCTCGTGGCCGACCAGGCGCTGCTCGCCCAGCACGCACCGCGTCTGGCCGGGGTGCACATCCACCCCGTGTCGGCCCGCCTCGCCACGGCTGCGGCGAGCGCCCCGACCCCCGAGCTGGCTGGGCTGCTGCGCGAGCAGTCCGCGATCGCGCCTCTGCAGGCGGCGCTGCAACGGGCCGTCGCCCAGCGTGCGGTGATGCTCGCCGAGGCCAACACGTTGCGTGGGCTGCACTCCGCGCTCGTGGCGCGGGCCCACCAGGCGCGCAGCCAGGCCCGGGCGTTGCAGTCGGGGGAGGGCACCGCTCAGCAGCTTCGGGCGCGACGCGCCGAGCTGGTGGAGACCCGCCGATCGGGGGCCCGTGGAGCGACGCTACGGCTGCGCGCGGAGGTACAGCGGGCCCGGGTCGAGCTCACCCACGAGACGGCCGCCGCCGTCCGCGAGTGCCAGGCCCGGTTCCGGGCCGCGGTGGACGCCGCCGACCGGGACACCCTGGCCGCCCTGCCCGCCCAGCTCGATCCGGCGCTGGCGGCCCTCGCGCTCACCGTGGGTGCCGCAGTGCACCAGCGGTTGCAACGGGTGGGTGAGCTGGCCGTGGCGCAGGTGCTCACCCCCGAAGAGACCGCGGGTCTCGCTGCGACGCTGCCGCGCCCGCAACCCCCGGCCCCGACGGCACGGCCGCTGGAGCGGCGGGTGTCGGCGGCGGAGGACAAGCTGATCGTCGCCGCCGGCGCCTCGGGTGGGCTCGGGCTCGGCCGCCTGGCGCTGGCCCCGCTGGCGCTGGTCCCCGGGCTGAACCTGCTGCTCGTGCCGCTGACCCTCGGCCTCGGCGCGGGTGCGGCCTGGTGGATGACCCGTGCGCGGGCCCACGTCGCCGACCGGGTGCACGTCAAGCAGTGGGCGGTGGAGGTGCTGGCCGACGCCCGGTCCGCGCTCGAGGCGATGGTGGCGGAGCAGCTCATCGACACCGAGCACGCGCTCGGCGCCGCCCTCGACGACGCGGTGGCCCGACGGGTGGCCCAGATCGACGCCGAGGTGCGCGAGGTCGACTCGGCGCTGCGCCTGGACGCGGGCGAGCGAGCGCGGCAGGGCAAAGCCTGCGAGCTGCGCCACGACCAGCTGGCCGCCGGGGCGCAGCGCGCAGAGACGTTGCTGGCCCGGATCGTCGCGGTCCGCGACCGCGCCGGCTGACCTTGCTGCCACAGGTGGTGGTGCACCCGTGCGTGCAGAGAAAAGCAGCGCGAACGTAGAGGTACCGCGACGCGGCTGGACACCCGTCGTCGGCGCACGGGGAACCGCGGCTGCCTCCGGTGCGTCACACTTCGGCGAGACGATCGCTGGAGAACTCAAACCTTCGTGGGAGGGCTTCACCATGCACGACTTCGACGCCGTCGGCGGGCACGACGAGCCGGGCGTCCCCCAGCCCGAGGTGGGCACCCTCACCGTGCACGTCGACGGGAACGACGGGGTCTACGAGCCGACCGCCGACCTCGACGGTGATGGTCACGCCGAGTCGGTCGTCGTCGAGGGTGGGGAGCCGGGTACCACCGAGGGCGGCTACGCCTACAGCGACACCTCTGGCGACGGCACCGCCGACACCCTCACCGAGTACGACGCTCGCGGCGAGGTGGTGGCGCAGGCCGTCTACGACGAGTCCAGCGGAGACTGGCGCGAGGTCAGCCCGGGCAGCATCGACGTGACCGGAGCCGCGGCAGGCGGGGGGCCCGGATCGACCGACGGTGCCCGCGACCTCACCATCGACACCTCGCAGGGCCCCGAGGGCGCCGGCCCCGCGACGGTCGACACCGACGGCGACGGGGTGGCTGACACCGTCGTCACCACCACCTCCGACGGCGCTACCCTGCTGGTCACCGATGTCGACGGTGACTCCTCGGCCGACGTGTTGACCGAGGTCGGCTCCGACGGTGCCTACGCCACCTACACCCACACCGGGGACGGCGAGTGGACCGAGACCGACCACGGCAACCTGGCCGACGGGGTCAAGGAGGGCGGCGGCAGGGCTCCGGTCACCACCGACCCGGCAACGGGGCAGTGGCGCAGCGCCTGACCCGCTGAGCCGGATCGGCCCGGCCCGCGGGGGCCAACGATCGTCTGTATCGATCACGAGACCGTTCGTGTGACCCAGCCGACCCCGTCGTGCCTGCTCAGCGGGTTAACCTCCATTTACTACACCCGGCGCTCGGCCCACCACGACGGTGGTCGTTCGAGCAGCGCGCCCCCACGGCGCGCAGCCGGGCCTGTCCGCTTCCCGCGGGCAGGTTCCAGGGAGAAGCGGAGAGTGTGATGAGCACAGAGTTGAGGACGACGACGATCCCCGGCCTGGGGGACACCGAGACCCTGCCCACCCAGCACGCCGAGCTCCTGGAGTGGGTGCGCCAGGTGGCGGAGCTGACCACCCCTGACCGGGTCGTGTTCGCCGACGGCTCCGACGCCGAGTGGGAGCGCCTGACCGCCCACCTCGTCGGGGCCGGCACCCTCACCCGCCTGAACGACGAGACCAAGCCCAACTCGTTCCTGGCCCAGTCCGACCCCACCGACGTCGCCCGGGTGGAGAGCCGGACCTACATCTGCTCGCGCGACGAGGCCGACTGCGGCGTCACCAACAACTGGATGGACCCCGCCGAGATGCGGGCCATCATGACCGAGCTGTACCGGGGCTCCATGGCCGGCCGCACCATGTACGTGGTGCCCTTCTGCATGGGTCCGCTGTCCGCCGACGAGCCGATGCTCGGCGTGGAGATCACCGACTCGGAGTACGTCGTCGTCAGCATGCGGATCATGACCCGGATGGGCACCAAGGCCCTGGAGCGTCTCGGAACCGACGGCGCCTACGTCAAGGCGCTGCACTCGATCGGCGCGCCGCTGGCGGCGGGGCAGGCCGACGTGGCGTGGCCGTGCAACGAGACCAAGTACATCACCCAGTTCCCCGAGGACCGCGAGATCTGGAGCTACGGCTCGGGCTACGGCGGCAACGCCCTGCTGGGCAAGAAGTGCTACTCGCTGCGGATCGCCTCGGCGATGGCTCGCGACGAGGGCTGGCTCGCCGAGCACATGCTCATTCTGAAGCTCGTCTCCCCGGAGAACGTCGTGCACTACGTGGCCGCGGCGTTCCCGTCGGCCTGCGGCAAGACGAACCTCGCCATGCTCGAGCCCACCATCCCCGGCTGGCGGGTAGAGACCCTCGGCGACGACATCGCGTGGATGCGCTTCGGCGAGGACGGCCAGCTGTACGCGGTCAACCCGGAGGCCGGCTTCTTCGGCGTCGCGCCCGGCACCA
>JBDTDI010000081.1:0-10044 GCA_039923155.1 Mycobacteriaceae bacterium
CACCTGGGCCAGGCTGCGCACGAAGATCCCGCGCAGCAGCAGGTAGGTGAGCCAGCCGAAGACCAGCACCGAGGCGCCGAGGTGGATCTGGTCAGCCGGCGCCACCAGCCAGACGCCGATGCCGGCAACCAGCCAGACCACGGCGGTCACCGCGATCGCACGGGCGACACCACTGATCAGCAGCAGCGCGAACCCGAGCACCGCCAGCGGAACGGTGTTGCCCATGAGGTGGGTGTAGCTCGCGTGCAACAGGGGCGCGAAGGCGATGCCCTCGAGCCCGTCCAGGCTGCGCGGGCGCACCCCGACGTCGAAGAACTGCGCGTCGAGGAAGCTGCCGGTGCTCTCGTCGACGATCTCCAGCACCCACAGCAGCGCCACGAAGCTCAGGGACCCGATTGCGGCCACCTGCCACCGGGGCCGGGCGGTGCGCGGCGCGGGGGCCGTCGAGGTCGGGTCCACGTCACTCCCTCGGGGCCGGCCGTTGTCTGCTGAAGGATACGGGCTCCGCTCCGCCACACACCCGCCCTACCCCCAGTTCCCCGCAGGTTCGCCACCACTTACTCGCGTTGATCAACAGGAGCTCAGCGCGTGTTCGTCATCGCCGAAGCGTCGTGGCGTCCTGTCGATCATGAAGAGGCGGTGATAAAGGACGGGGCAGACGGGTTCGGCCAGCAGTGGCCTCCGACGGCCGAGTCGGTGCCTCTCGGGGGTCTTGTCCACAGGCTGAGCACACGACCAACCGCCGGGTTGCCCTGCCGGGCACCGTGGGCTCGTGACCTTGACGAGCCCCTTCCGCGGCACCCGGGCCCGTGCGGCTGGTGTGCGAACCCCCGCGACCCTGCGCTCGCGGTGCGTGCGCGTCCTGCCGGACGTGTTCGTCGACCGCACCCTAGAGCTGGACTCCGCGACCAGGGACCTCGCAGCGCAGTGCTGGGCCGCTGGTGGGGCGCTGGCCGGCTGGTCGGCCGCGAGCATCCATGGAGCGCAGTGGGTGCCGGACCACCTTCCGGAGGTCGTGCTGCCCAGCCACGTCCGGCGGCCCGCCAGCGTGCTCGTGCACCAGGTGCGGCTGCGCCCCGACGAGGTCGAGGAGGTCGACGGTGTGGTCGTGACCACCCCGGCCCGGACCGCGTACGACCTGGGCCGACGGCTGCCGCTCGTCGACGCCGTCGCCGCGGTCGACCAGCTGTGTCAGGTGGGGATCTGCGGGCCGGTTGAGGTTGCCGCCGTTGCGGGACGCCATCCTGGCGCCCGGGGTCTCGTCCGTCTGCGCCAGGTCCTCGAGCTCGTCGACCCGGGCGCCGAGTCTCCGCCGGAGTCCGCCTTGCGGGTCCTGCTGGTGACCTCGAGCCTGCCGCGGCCCAAAACGCAGGTCGAGGTGCTCGACCCTCGGGGGCAGTTCGTGGCTCGGTGCGACCTCGGGTGGGAGCGCTGGCGGGTGGCGGCGGAGTACGACGGCGCGCACCACCGGTCAGGAAAGCAGTTCACCCGCGACGTCGACCGCTACGAAGCCCTGGAGCAGCTCGGATGGAGCGTCGTCCGCGTGACTGGTACCCACCTGATCCAGCGGCCGCAGCAAGTGGTGGCGCGGGTGGTAGCGGCGCTGCGCCGGGCGGGTGCCCGGTGGTGACCCCTCGAGCGTGATCAACAGGACCTGGGTGCGCGACAAGGGTCCCGGACGCACTCAGGTGTCCTGTCGATCACCGGAGCCTCGATCGAGGGGCGGCGGCGGGGCGGCGGGGCGGCGGCGGGGTGCTGCCTTCAGGCCAGCAGCGCCTGCACCAGCGAGTCCTGCACCCAGGTCAACCAGTGGTAGACCCCGAGGTGGCCCGCACGCGGGTCCTCCTCCGGCAGCTCTTCCGGCGTGTCCTCGTCGATCTCCAGCACCACGCCCAGCGACAGGCGCACGTCGTTGATGGCCACCAGCCAGGAGTCCGCATCCTCCGGGGTCAGCGACACCTTGCCTCCCTCGGGGGGGCAAGTCGCCAGCAGCGCCGCGGCTGCCGCCCGCTTGGCGGCGATCACCTCCGGCTCGTGCAGGCTGCGCAGCGCGGCGGCGGAGTCGGGGTCGGCCTCGGTGTCGTCCACCCCGTCCTCGGCGCCCAGGTCGGTGCGGTGGAAGTCGGGCAGCAGCCTCGCGATGGTGGCGTCCTCGGGCGGGGTCGAGTGCCCGGTCCGCAAACCCGTCAGCTCCGCGAGCTCGTCCTGCGGGGCGCTGTCCTCGCGCTCGGCCAACATCTCGTTGATCGAGCCGACCATCCCGCGCAGCACCGCCGCCTCCTGCGCCTCCAGCTCCGAGCGCAGGCGAGGGCCGGTCATCGACGACTTGCGCGTCCAGGTCTGCACGGTCCTCATCTCGTTGCGGCTGGGGGTTGAGCGGAGCCCCCTCAGTCTCGTTGCACCGTCGCCCAGAGTCCGGCGCCCTGCAGCTTTGCCGCGTCGGCCTCCATCTTCTCCCTGCCACCCGACGTCACCGTCGCCCGGCCCTCGGTGTGCACCTGCATCATCAGCTCGGTGGCCCTGGCCTTGGTGAATCCCAACAGCTTCTGGAAGACGTAGGTGACGTAGTTCATGAGGTTCACCGGGTCGTCCCAGACCACGGTGACCCAGGGTCGGTCGGCGTCGGAGAGGGTCTCGGTGACCGTGGCCTGCGCGGCGTCGGTTCCCGTCGCGGGCTCGACCTCCAGCGGTGCAGCCATGGCAAACACCGTAGCGGCTCGTAGGCTCTGCAGTCGTGACCCGGACCAACCCCGAGCCCGACCTGCCGCCCCACCCGGGCGCAACGCGCAGCTCGGCCCTGCTCACCGACTCCTACGAGCTCACCATGCTCACCGCCGCCCTGCGGGCCGGGACCGCGCACCGGGCCGCCACGTTCGAGGTGTTCGCGCGCTCACTGCCCCACGGGCGACGGTACGGCGTGGTCGCGGGAACCTCTCGACTGCTGAAGCTGCTGGGCGAGTTCGCGTTCGGCCCCGACGAGCTGGCCGCGCTGCCGCCCGAGGTCGACGACGCCACCCGCGAGTGGTTGCGCGCGTACCGCTTCTCCGGTGACGTCGAGGGCTACCCCGAGGGTGAGCTGTACTTCCCGGGCTCGCCCGTGCTGACCGTGCGCGGCAGCTTCGCGGAGTGCGTGCTGCTGGAGACCCTGGCGCTGTCGGTGCTCAACCACGACAGCGCCATCGCCTCCGCCGCCTCGCGCATGGTGACGGCCGCGGCCGGGCGTCGGCTGATCGAGATGGGGTCACGACGCACCCACGAGGAGGCGGCCGTGGCCTGCGCGCGCGCCGCCTACCTGGCCGGCTTCGACGCCACGTCCAACCTGGAGGCCGGTCGCCGGCACGGGGTACCCACCTCGGGGACCAGCGCTCACTCGTTCACCCTGTTGCACACCAGCTCCGACGGACCCGACGAGGCCGCCGCGTTCCGCGCGCAGGTCGACGCGCTCGGCGTCGGCACCACCCTGCTCGTCGACAC
Source organism: Mycobacteriaceae bacterium (assembly GCA_039923155.1). Classification (GTDB taxonomy): domain Bacteria; phylum Actinomycetota; class Actinomycetes; order Mycobacteriales; family Mycobacteriaceae; genus Rhodococcus_D. Next base: position 3,475 of record JBDTDI010000081.1, read on the forward strand.
CTACGACATCACCGCAGGCATCGCCACCGCGGTGCGGGTGGCGGGCACCGAGCTGGGTGCGGTGCGCATCGACTCCGGCGACCTGGGGGTGCTGGCCGTGCAGGCCCGCGCCCAGCTGGACTCCCTCGGCGCGACGAAGACCCGGGTGGTGCTCTCCGGCGACCTCGACGAGCACTCCATCGCCGGGCTGCGGGCCGAGCCGGTGGACGCCTACGGGGTCGGCACCTCGCTGGTCACCGGATCCGGTGCCCCGACCGCGGGGATGGTCTACAAGCTGGTCGAGGTCGACGGCGTCCCGGTGGCCAAGCGCAGCAGCCACAAGGAGTCCCGGGGGGGCGCCAAGCGAGCAGTGCGCCAGGCCCGGGACACCGGGACCGTTCTCGCCGAGGTGGTGCACCCCGCCGAGCAGGCCCCCGAACGTGGCCCCCACGACCGGTCGCTGGTGGTGCCGATGGTCGACGCCGGGCGGGTGCGCACCGACCTGCCCTCGCTGGCGGAGAGCCGTCGTCACCTCGCCGACGCCCTGGTCAGCCTGCCGTGGGAGGGACTCAAGCTCTCCCGCGGCGAACCCGCCATCCCGACCACCTTCGTGGGGCAGAAGTGAGCGAGACCCGGACCGCGCTGATCGTCGTCGACGTGCAGAACGACTTCTGCGAGGGAGGCTCCCTCGCCGTCACCGGTGGCGCCGCGGTGGCCGCCGCCATCTCGCGACGGATGGCCGAGAGCCCCTACGCCCACGTCGTCGCCACCCGGGACCACCACGTCGACCCCGGCACCCACTTCTCCGACCACCCCGACTTCGTCGACTCCTGGCCTCCGCACTGCCGGGTGGGGACCCCGGGAGCGTCCTTCCACCCCGACCTGGACGTGGCGCCGGTGCAGGCGGTGTTCTCCAAGGGGGCCTACGCCGCGGCCTACTCCGGGTTCGAGGGGGTTGGCCCCGGCGGGCAGAGCCTGGTGGAGTGGTTGCGGGAGCGGCTGATCGACACCGTGGACGTGGTGGGCCTGGCCACCGACCACTGCGTGCGGGCCACCGCCCTGGACGCGGCGCGGGAGGGCTTTGCGACGACGGTGCTGTGCGACCTCACCGCCGGGGTGGCCCCGGAGTCGGTCGAGCGGGCCCTTGCCGAGCTGTCCGCGGCGGGGGTGGCCCTGGTGGGCACACCGCGCTGACGGTCGGGGCCCGCCGGTAGCGTCTGGAGCTGTGTCGTACCCCAACCCGCCCGACCTGCCCGCAGTACCCGAGCTGCTCGCCGCCGCGGTCGCTGCGCTGGGCGGGGCCGAGCGCAGCGGGCAGCTCACCATGGCCTCCGCCGTCGCGCACGCCCTGGACACCGGGGAGCACCTGGCCGTGCAGGCCGGCACCGGCACCGGGAAGTCCTTGGCCTACCTGGTGCCCGCCATCCGGCACGCCGTGCAGACGGGCCGCACGGTGGTCGTGTCCACCGCGACCATCGCGCTGCAACGCCAGCTGGTCGACCGTGACCTGCCCCGCCTCGCCGCGGCCCTGAGCCCGTCCCTGCCCCGCGAGCCGGAGTTCGCGATCCTTAAGGGTCGCCGCAACTACCTGTGCCTGCACCGCCTGGGCGCCGGTGCCCCGGCCGACCCCGACGAGGCCCTGTTCGACCCGTTCGCCGTCAGCAAGCTCGGCCGGGAGGTGCAACGCCTGCACGCGTGGGCGAAGAAGACCCCCGACGGTGACCGCGACGGGCTGGTGCCCGGGGTCGGCGAGCAGGCGTGGCGGCAGGTCAGCGTCAGCGCCCGGGAGTGCCTCGGGGTGTCCCGCTGCCCGATCGGGATGGACTGCCACGCCGAGCGGGCCAGAGCGGCCGCCGCGAAGGTCGACGTGGTGGTCACCAACCACGCGCTGCTCGCCATCGACGCCATCACCGGGGTACCCGTGCTGCCCGATCACGACGTGGTGGTCGTCGACGAGGCCCACGAGCTGGTGGACCGGGTCACCGGCGTCGCCACCGCGGAGCTCTCGGGTGCGGCTGCCGCGGCCGCGGCCCGGCGCGCCACCAAGCAGGCCGACGACCGTGACGTCGACCACCTCAGCGAGGCTGCCGACGCACTCACGCTGGCGCTGACCGAGGCGCCCACCGGCCGGTGGGAGGCCGGGCCACCGGGCCTGGCCGGGCCTCTGGCCGCAGTGCGCGACGCTGCCTGGTCGCTGCGCACCGCCATCGGCCCGGCCAAGCCCGGCCAGAACAGCAGCGACCCGGAGGGCGCCGCCGCGCGCACCGCTGCGCTGGCGCTGATCGAGGAGGTCCACGACACCGCCGTCCGGGTCCTGGTCGCCTTCGACGAAGCAGACCCCGCCAAGCGTCGCGACGTGGTGTGGCTCGAGGACACCGAGCGGCGCGGCCTGGTGCTCAAGGTGGCACCGTTGTCGGTGGGTGGCCTGCTGCGCGCCAGCCTGTTCGCCGACGCGACCGTGGTGCTGACCTCGGCGACGTTGGCGCTGGGCGGCAGCTTCGACGCCCTCGCCCGCCAGTGGGGCCTGCCCGCCGAGTCGAGCAGGGCCCCGGTGAGCTCGGCGACCGCGACGGGCAAGGACCCGGCGGGCACGATCAGCTGGTCCAGCCTCGACGTGGGCTCGCCGTTCTCCCACGCCGGGGCCGGGATCCTCTACGTGGCTGCACACCTGCCCCCACCCGGGCGCGACGGCCTCGTCGAGGCCTACCTGGCTGAGATCGAGGGCCTGGTCCGCGCCGCGGGCGGGCGCACCCTCGGCTTGTTCTCCTCCACCCGTGCCGCGAAGGCCGCCGCCGAGGCCATGCGTACCCGCCTGGACACCCCCGTGCTCTGCCAGGGCGAGGACAACACCGGGGCCCTGGTGACCCGCTTCGCCGCCGACGAGGCGACGTCGCTGTTCGGCACCCTGTCGCTGTGGCAGGGGGTGGACGTGCCGGGACGCTCGCTGTCGCTGGTCATCCTCGATCGCATCCCGTTCCCCCGCCCGGACGACCCGCTGCTGGTCGCACGGCAGAAGGCGGTGGAGAGCGCGGGCGGAAACGGGTTCCTCTCCGTGGCTGCGAACCACGCCGCCCTGCTGCTCGCCCAGGGAGTGGGTCGGCTGCTGCGCGGGGTCGACGACCGCGGGGTGGTGGCGATTCTGGACCCGCGCCTGGTCACCGCCCGCTACGGGGGTTACCTGCGGGCCTCACTACCCCCGTTCTGGCCAACCACCGACCCCGAGGTGGTGCGCGCGGCGCTGGCACGGCTGACCGAGAGCTCCTGAGGACGTGGTGACCACCTTGGTGCTCGCCGAGGGGTCGCGCTGGTCGCCGGCGGCCGCCCGACCGGTCACGTGGATGTTTCTGGCGATGCTCGTGACGTTCCTGCTCACCCGTCTGGTGACGCGTCGCATCCGGGCGGCGGGCTCGGGTGGGGCGGTCGGCAACCTCTCCCTGGGCGGGGTCCACCTCCACCACCAGGTGCTCAGTGTGCTGATCATGATCGGGTTCGGACTGGTCTTCATCGAGGGGGAGCCCACCGGTGCTGCGCTGCGCCTCGCCGCGGCCGGGTTCGGGGCGGGCGTCTCGCTGACCCTCGACGAGTTCGCGCTGCTGTTCTACCTCGACGACGTCTACTGGTCCGAGGAGGGCCGCACGTCGGTCGACGCCATGTTCTGCGTGCTGGTGCTGACGGCAATGCTGATGGCGGGCTTCACCTTCGGGGTCCATGCCGGCAATCCGAGGCTGCTGGTTCTGACGCTGGTCTACCACCTGGTGGGGTTGGCGGGGGGACTGGTGTGCGCGCTGCGGGGCAAGCTGGTGACCGCGGTGGTGGGGACGCTGCTGCCGCCGGTCGCGCTGGCCGGGGCGGCGCGGCTGGCCAAGCCGGGTTCGCGGTGGGCCCGGCGGCGGTACGGGCCGGCGACGATGACGCGCGCACGGCAGCGGTTCGGGCCCGCCTACGACGCCCGGTGGAACCGGGTGCGCGACCTCGTGGCCGGCTCTCCGTCGACGCCCACACGCTGAGGGGTCACGCCCAGGTGGCGATGACGGTGATCGAACCCGCCGGGACCTCGGTGTAGCCGGCGTCGCGCACCGCCACGGCCCGGCCGGCCATCGCGTCCGCGACCAGGCTGCGCCAGTGCGCCCCGGCGGCGTCGCGGACCGCGCAGGGCAGGCCGGCGGCGTGCCAACGACCGAGCCGACCGGGATCTGTACGGGCCAGCCCGGCGGCCAGGAGCATCGATGCGTGCCCCACCTGGGCCGCCGCCTTGCCCACGCTCATCTTCAGCTCGGACGCCACCCACAGCACCGGTAGGTCGGCGTCCACCGGGGCCGGCTCGTCGGCCTCGAGCTCGGTGCCGGAGATCTGCAGGCGCCGCACCCGAGGGTCCAGCGCACCGACGCGACCGGGGACCAGGGCACGCACCTGCGCCCCGGCCACCTCCACCGTGATTCCGTCCAGCTCGCCGACCGCCGCCCAGTGCGCTCCCCGGGCCCGGCGGGCGACCTTGCGGATGCGGCCGGAACACCAGGCCGTCACCGCGTCGTGCCACGGTCCGTCCGGTTCGGCACGCTGGTCGACGCACACCGCCAGCGCCGCGGTCGCCGCCGCCGCCAGCAGCGCCGACCGCGCCGGTGGCGCCGCCTTCTCGATGCGCAGCAGCACCGGCATCGCGAGCACGTCGGCCGGCTCGTCGGGGTCGGGCCGGGAGCGCGGATCGGCGACGGCGGCCAGGGCAGCACTCACCGGGCCGCACCGGCCGCACCGATCACGGGATGGCGACCCGTCGCAGCACCCCGTCGCGGGCGTCAGCGGCCTCCACCTCCGCTCGGGTCACCCCGAGCACGAACAGCACCGCGTCGAGGTAGGGGTGCGAGATCGCGGCGTCCGCGACCTCCCGCAGGGCGGGCTTGGCGTTGAACGCGATACCGAGGCCGGCGGTGGCCAGCATGTCGATGTCGTTGGCCCCGTCGCCGACCGCCACCGTCTGGTCCAGGGGCACCCCGGCCGACGCAGCGAAGCGACGCAGCGCCACCGCCTTTCCGGCCCGGTCGACCACCTCCCCGACGACGCGCCCGGTGAGCACGCCGTCGACGATCTCCAGGGTGTTGGCGGCGACGAAGTCGAGCTCGAGCTCCCGCGCGAGCGGCTCGATGACCTGCACGAAGCCGCCGGACACCACCCCGCAGTGAAAGCCCAAGCGGCGCAGCGTGCGCAGCGTCGTGCGCGCCCCCGGGGTCAGCTCCAGACCCTGGGCCACCTCCTGCACCACCGAGGCGGGCAGCCCGGCGAGGGCCTGTACCCGGCGGTGCAGCGACGCCGCGAAGTCCAGCTCACCCCGCATCGCCGCGGCGGTGACCTCCGCCACCAGCGCCCCCTGGCCCGCGCGCTCAGCGAGCATCTCGATGACCTCGCCCTGCACCAAGGTCGAGTCGACGTCGAACACGATCAGCCTCTTGCCGCGCCGGGCCAGGCCGGCCAGCTCGACCGCGACATCCACCCCTTCGGCGGCCGCCACCGCAGCGAGACCGGCCCGCAGGTCGCTGTCGTCGCCGGGGCAGGTGACGGTCAGCTCGAGACCGGTGACCGGGTAGTCGGCCACGCCGCGGATGCTGTCGATGTTGGCCCCGAGACGAGCCAGCTCGGCCGCCAGCGCAGTCAAGGCCTTGGCGGTCACGGGCCGACCCAGCACCACCACGGCGTGGGTCGGGGTCGACCGGACGCCGACGGTGGGCGTGATCTCCACGTCGACGTCCATCTGCAGCGCGGCCATCGCCCGCTCGACCGCGCCCTGCAACGCCACCGGGTCCGCGGGGCTGCTGGTCAGGACCCCGAGGATGAGCCGACCGCGGATCACCACCTGCTCCGTGTCGAGCACCTCGACGTGGTGGCGGGTCAGCTCGACGAACAGTGCCGCCGTCACCCCCGGCCGGTCGCGCCCGGTGACGGTGACCAGGACCGTCGTCGGCACGACTTCTGGTCGTGGTGCCTGGTGGTCCGGGTTCTCCGTCTCCGAGCGAGTCACCGGCGAGACGTTACCGGGAGCGGGCGTCGGACCCGGAGACCTCGTCGGGCTCGATCACGTTGGTCAGCTTTTCCGACACTGCCCCGCTGTGCGCGGCTGTACCCGTGTGCGCCTCGAGCCGCATGCGCTCGGCCATGTGCGGGTAGTGCAGCTCGAACGCGGGGCGCTCCGAACGGATCCGGGGCAGCTCGATGAAGTTGTGTCGCGGGGGCGGGCAGCTGGTGGCCCACTCCAACGAGTTTCCGTAGCCCCACGGGTCGTCGACGGTGACGACCTCGCCGTAGCGGTAGCTCTTGAACACGTTCCACAGGAACGGCAGCGTGGACGCGCCGAGGATGAACGCACCGATCGTGGAGATGGTGTTCAGCGTGGTGAACCCGTCGGTGGGCAGGTAGTCCGCGTAGCGGCGCGGCATGCCCTCCGCCCCCAGCCAGTGCTGCACCAGGAACGTCATGTGGAAGCCGACGAAGGTCAACCAGAAGTGGTACTTGCCGAGGCGCTCGTCCATCATCCGGCCGGTCATCTTCGGGAACCAGAAGTAGATGCCCGCGTAGGTCGCGAACACGATGGTCCCGAACAGG
>JBDTDI010000082.1:0-5705 GCA_039923155.1 Mycobacteriaceae bacterium
GTCGCCGCCGCCCTCAACGGCCGACCCCGCAAGACACTCGACTGGAAAACCCCAGCCGAAGCGCTCGCCGCACTACTATCCACCCCGTCGGAAACCGTCAGTGTTGCAACCACCGGTTGAATCCGCCCGCCCGAAATCGTACGAAGAGCGTGCTACTTACCGGTCGGCGTCAGTCCCTTCCCGGCTCCTCGGCCGCGAGCTGGCCGCAGGCGGCGGCGATCTCCTGACCCCGGGTGTCGCGCACCGTGCAGGAGACTCCGCCGGCGAGGACGCGTCGCACGAACTCCCGCTGCACCGGCTTGGGGCTCGCGTCCCACTCGCTGCCCGGGGTCGGGTTCAGCGGGATCAGGTTGACGTGCACCCGGGAGCCCAGTGCAGCGTGTAGCTTCTTCGCCAGCAGGTCCGCCCGCCAGCCCTGGTCGTTGACGTCACGGATCAGCGCGTACTCGATCGAGACCCGGCGGCCGCTGGTGTCGGCGTAGTACCGGGCGGCATCGAGCACCTCCCGCACCGACCAGCGGTTGTTCACCGGCACCAGCGTGTCGCGGAGCTCGTCGTCGGGGGTGTGCAACGACACCGCCAGCGTCACCGGCAGGTTCTCCTCGGCCAGGCGACGGATGGCCGGGGCCAGGCCCACCGTGGACACGGTGACCGACCGGGCAGAGATGCCCAGGCCGTCCGGTGCGGGTGAGGTGATCCGGCGCACCGCGGCGACGACGCGGTTGTAGTTGGCCAGCGGCTCCCCCATGCCCATGAAGACCACGTTGGACAGCCGCCCCGGCCCACCGCCCACCTCACCGTCGCGCATCGCCGCGGCCGCGGCCCGGACCTGGTCGACGATCTCCGCGGTGGACAGGTTGCGATCCAGACCGCCCTGCCCGGTGGCGCAGAACGGGCAGGCCATGCCGCACCCGGCCTGGCTGGAGACGCAGAGCGTGGCCCGGTCGGGGTAGCGCATGAGCACGCTCTCCACCAGCGTCCCGTCGTGTGCCCGCCACAAGGTCTTGCGGGTGGCGCCCTCGTCGCAGGACAGGTGGCGGACGGGGGTGAACAAGGTCGGGAAGAGCTCGGCGGCAACGCTCTCGCGAAGATCCGCAGGCAGATCGGTCATCTGCGCGGGGTCACCGGTGAGGCGGCCGTAGTACTGCCGGGCCAGCTGGTCGGCCCGGAACGCAGGCAGACCCATGTCCACCACGGCGGCACGACGACCGGCGGCGTCGAGGTCGGCGAGGTGCCGGGGGGGCAGCCCGCGCTTGGGAGCGTCGAAGACGAGGGGCAGTGGGGTGACCATGATGGCTCCCATTGTCTCACCCGTGCTGGGCTAGTGGCCAACCGCCGAAGCAGGCATCCTGGTCACATGAGCACCGACCCGACCCATTCCACGCGCGCGAAGGACGCGACTGAGGGGCGCGACGGCAAGAACACCTCCACGACGACGGGTGACGGATCGGTCCTTCGTGTCGCCGCCCGCACGCGCAGCGGGACCACCTACGCGTTCCTGCTGATCGGCACCCTGGTCGCCGTGGCCCTGGTCGTCTTCATCGTGCAGAACCTCGACCGTCACCCCGTCAAGTTCTTCTGGCTGTCCTGGAACCTTCCGCTGGGCATCAACATGCTGATCACCGCACTGGCCGCGGCGCTCATCACCGGGCTGGTCGGCGCCGTCCGGATCGCCCAGCTCAAGCGGGCCCACCGCAAGGGCTGAGCCGAAGCTGCACCTAGACCGACACCAGCTGCCGGCGACGCCAGTGCACCCGGTAGGCCACCTCGAGCTCCAGGCCCGAGGTCTCGGACAGGGCCCGTGCCGCCACCGCCGGGGAGAACTCGATGCCCAGCACCGCCGCCAGGTCGGTGCGGCGGTCGAAGACCCACCGGGTGCTCACCCGCCGGAGGCAGAACCCTGCCGCGGCGAAGAACGCCTCAACGGCTACCGGGTCGTAGTGCGGAAGGTCCGCGCGCATCCACCCGCCGTAGCCCGACCGGGTGGCGTCGAGGTCGACCACCACCAGGACGCCACCGGGACGTAGCACCCGGTTGGCCTCCACCAGGGCGTCGTCGCAGCCCGGGCCGAAGAAGCAGGCGGTCCGGGCGTGCACCACGTCGGCACTGTCCGCCGGCAGCGGCAACGCCTGTCCGAGGCCGCGCAACACCCGCACCCCGGGCGTGGCCGCCACGCGCGCCGTGGCCAGCTCGACCAGGGGCGGGTGCGGCTCGATCCCGACCACAGACCGGGCGGCCGCGGCGAAGCGGGGCAGGTGGAAGCCGGCGCCGCAGCCCACGTCGACCACGTCGAGGCCGCGGAAGTCTGCGACCTCGGTGACCGCCACCCAGATCGCACCCGCCCGGTCCTGCGCGGTGTTCTCGACCTCGTAGATGTCGGGCCAGTGCCAGATGTTGGGACTGGGCGTCAATCCTGAGCCCGTGCTGCGGCCCGGTCTGCGGCCCGCTCGACGACCGCGCACGTCAGACGAGCAGGCTGAGCACGAGCCAGGAGACGACCGCCGAGGGCAGGACCGAGTCCATCCGGTCCATCAGGCCGCCGTGACCGGGCAGCAGCCGTCCCATGTCCTTGATCCCGAGATCGCGCTTGACCTGGCTCTCGACGAGGTCCCCCACGGTGGCGACAACGACGATGAGCGCACCGAACAGGGCGCCGGTCGCCACGCTCGCACCCAGCAGCAGGTGGACGGTCAGCATGCCGCCCACCACCCCGAGCGCGAGCGACCCGCCAAAGCCCTCCCAGGACTTCTTGGGGCTGATCGTCGGAACCATCGGGTGGCGGCCGAACACGGCGCCCACCGCGTAGCCGCCCACGTCGGAGCACACCACGCCGATCATGAAGCACGCCACCCGGGCGGGACCATCTTCCTCGCTGAGCAGCAGGGCCGCGAACGAGGCGAACAGCGGTACCCACCCGGCGACGAACACCGAGGCTGCGGTGTCCCGCACGTACCCGGCGGCCCCGCCGACCAGGCGCGCAACCATGCAGACGACGACCGTGGCGGCGAAGGCGTCGAGCGCACCCGGGGGGCCGTAGACCCAGCCCAGCCACACCATGGCCTGGCCCCCGACCAGCAGGGGAACCAGGGCGAGCCGGACGTTGGCGGTGCGCATGGCCGTCGACACCTCGATGGTGGCCACGGCCACGGCCACGGCCACGATCGCCACCCACGCCGGTGGCGCGAAGATCAGGCTCAGGATGATCAACCCACCCAGGCCGGCTCCCACCGCGATGGCCGCAGGAAGGTTCCGGCCGGCCCGCGAGACACGGACGACGGGAACGCCGGGAGCGGGCACCGAGCTGTCCACCGAACCTCCCGTGCCAGGCGGCGGGCCCGCACCGTCGGGGCCCGTCCGCTCCTGCGTTCCCACGTCCGCCTCAGACCTCCATCAGCTCGGACTCCTTGTGCTTGACCATCTCCTCGACCTGGGCCACGTACCGCCCGGTGGTCTGCTCGAGCTCCTTCTCCGCCCTGCTGACCTCGTCCTCACCGGCGTCGCCGTCCTTGCTGATGCGGGACAGCTCCTCCATCGCCTTGCGCCGCACGTTGCGAAGGCTGACCTTCGCGTCCTCACCCTTGCCTCGCGCCTGCTTGGCGAACTCGCGGCGACGCTCCTCGGTCAGCTGCGGCAGCGACACCCGGATGATGGTGCCGTCGTTGCTGGGGTTCACCCCGAGGTCGGAGTTGCGGATCGCGGTCTCGATGTCCCGCAGGGTGGACACCTCGTAGGGCTTGATGATGACCATCCGGGCCTCGGGGATGGTGATGCCCGAGACCTGGGTGATGGGCGTCATCGCCCCGTAGTAGTCGATGACGATGCGCGCGAACATGCCCGGGTTGGCGCGGCCGGTGCGGATGCCGGAGAGGTCGTCCCGGGCGACCGACACCGCCTTCTCCATCTTCTCCTCGGCCTCGAAGAGGGTCTCGTCGATCACGGGTTTCCTCCAGCTGCGTCGTCGTCGGGCCCTAGCGGGTCGTGACTCACCTCAGGACACCCCGGGGTCCACCGGGGTGCGGACCAACGTCCCGATCCTCTCACCCGCGACGGCCCGGGCGATGTTGCCCTCCACCAGCAGGTTGAACACCATGATCGGCATCGCGTTGTCCATGCAGAGGCTGAAGGCCGTGGCGTCAGCGACCTTGAGGTCCCGCTCGATCACCTCTCGGTGCGTGATCTCGGTGTACATGGTGGCGTTGGGATCGGTGCGGGGGTCCGCGGTGAACACCCCGTCGACGGCCTTGGCCATCAGCACCACCTCGGCATGGATCTCCAGGGCCCGTTGTGCCGCGGTGGTGTCCGTGGAGAAGTACGGCATCCCGGCCCCGGCGCCGAAGATGACGACCCGACCCTTCTCCAGGTGCCGCACGGCGCGACGCGGGATGTAGGGCTCGGCGACCTGCCCCATGGTGATGGCCGTCTGCACCCGCGTGTCGACACCCTGCTTCTCCAGGAAGTCCTGCAGTGCGAGGCAGTTCATGACCGTGCCGAGCATGCCCATGTAGTCGGCGCGGGCCCGGTCCATCCCCAGGACCTGCAGCTCGGCTCCGCGGAAGAAGTTGCCGCCGCCGATGACGACGGCCACCTGCACCCCGGTCGCGACCACCGCGGCGATCTGCTTCGCCACGTTCTGCACCACGACCGGGTCCACCCCGACGGCACCTCCGCCGAACATCTCGCCCCCGAGCTTGAGCACCACCCGGGAGAACCCGGCCCGTCCCCCAGCGGGATCAACCGGGTCGGTCACCGCACGATCGCTCACGCTCGTCCTCTCCTCGACCTGCAGGTGGTTCGCGACCCTCGCCCGTTCAGCTCTGGCCGACCTCGAACCGCGCGAAGCGGCTGACCGTGGCGCCGGCCGTGTCCAGCATCGCCTTCACCGTCTTCTTCGAGTCCTGCACCGAGGACTGCTCCAGCAGGACTGAGTCCTTGAAGAACCCGTTGACGCGACCCTCGATGATCTTCCCCATGGCCTGCTCGGGCTTGCCCTCCTCGCGGGCCGTCTCCTCGGCGATGCGGCGCTCGTTGGCCACCACGTCCTCAGGCACCTCCTCGCGGGTGACGAACTTGGGGCGCATCGCCGCGATCTGCATCGCCGCACCACGGGCGGCCTCGGCGGCGGCGTCCCCGTCACCGGAGTACTCGACCAGCACTCCCACGGCGGGCGGCAGGTCCGCAGACTTGCGGTGCAGGTAGGTGGCGACGGGGCCGTCGAAGACGACCACTCGACGGACCTCGAGCTTCTCGCCGATCTTTGCCGAGAACTCCTCGACGACGGTCGCGACCGTCTTCCCGTCGAGCTCGAGGGCCTTCAGGGCCTCGGCGTCGGCGGGCTTCTGCGCCACCGCGAGGTCGACGAGGCGCTGCCCGAGGGCCTGGAACTCGTCGTTCTTGGCCACGAAGTCCGTCTCGCAGTTGAGCTCGACCATCACGCCCTCGGACGCGGCGACGAGCCCGTTGGCGGTGGACCGCGCGGCACGCTTGCCGACGTCCTTGGCGCCCTTGATGCGCAGCAGCTCGACGGCCTTGTCGAAGTCGCCGTCGCTGTCGGTCAGCGCGTTCTTGCAGTCCATCATCCCGGAGCCGGTGAGCCCGCGGAGCTTCTTGACGTCGGCAGCGGTGTAGCCAGCCATGGTGAAGTGCCTCCAGGTCGTGGGAAAAAGGGGGCGGGACGTGCCCGCGATGACGGGTCGGGCCAACGAGAA
>JBDTDI010000083.1:0-4573 GCA_039923155.1 Mycobacteriaceae bacterium
AGCGGGAGGGTGCGGTGATGGCCGCCCGGTTGGACGCCGACGACGTGGCCGGTGCCCGGGCCCGGCTGAGCCACCTGTGCGCCCGCGACCCGGCCGGCCTCGGCGTCGACGAGCTCGCCCGGGCCACGGTGGAGTCGTTGGCGGAGAACACCTCTGACGCTGCGGTGGCCCCATTGCTGTGGGCGGCCGCGTTCGGGGCGCCCGGAGTGGTGGCCTACCGCGCGGTGAACACCCTCGACGCCATGGTCGGCTACCGCAGCCCGCGCCACCTGCGCTTCGGCTGGGCCAGCGCCCGTCTGGACGACGCCGCGAACCTGGTGCCCGCCCGGGTCACCGCCCTGCTCACGGTGGCCCTGGCCCCGGTCGTCGGCGGCTGCCGCTCCGCGGCCTGGCGGGCGTGGCGCCGCGACGCCCACCACCACCCGAGCCCCAACGCGGGGCACTGCGAGGCCGCGTTCGCCGGCGCCCTGGGCGTCAGCCTCGGGGGAGCCAACACCTACCACGGGGTCACCGAGAGCCGAGCCACCCTGGGCGCCGGGTCGGGCCCGGTGGTGGCCGACATCGCCCGCGCGGTGCGGCTGTCCCGGGCGGTCGTGCTCGCCGCCGCGGTCCTCGCCGTGCTGGGGACGGTGCCGCGGTGAGCGTGCACGTGCTGGCCGACGGCGCCCGCGGGCCCGTCGGGGTGCTGGTGGACGACCCGGTGTGTGGGCGGCTGTTGCTGGACTGCGGCAGCGGGGTGCCCACCGCGGCCGCGTTCGCCGGGATCAGCCTCGCCGGGGTCCGCGTGCTCACCACCGGCGACGGGCCGCACCACCTGGACCCCGGCGTTCCCGCCGCGGCGGTGCTCACCGAACACCCCTGTGCGGCAAGGGTGGATGCCGGGGCCGGTCGCCGAGCGATCCTGCTCACCACCTCCCGCGGGGTGCTGCTGCACCACCCGGCGGGCACCCCGTTGCCCCCTGACGCAGTGCCCCCCGGGGCTCGGGCCACGCTGGCCGGCTTCGGTCTGCCCCTGGCCTCGAGCACCCGACGCGTGCTGGTCACCGGGGGGTCCCGCTCGGGCAAGTCGGCGCTCGCGGAGCGGCTGCTGGCCGCCCACGGTGACGTCGTGTACCTCGCGACGGGGCCGCAGCCGGGCGGGGACGAGGAGTGGGCGGCCCGGCTGGCCGCGCACCGTGACCGGCGCCCGCCCACGTGGAGCACCGTCGAGACCACCGACGCGACCGCCGCGCTGGCCGACGGTGCGCAGCCGGTGCTGCTGGACTCGGTGGGTACCTGGCTCACCGCGGCCATGGACGACGCCGGCACCTGGGAGGGGCGCGGCGACGACCGCCTCGGGCTGGCCGTCGACTCCCTCGTCGACACCTGGGCGCGCTCCGGGCGCGACGTGGTCGCGGTGACCGAGGAGGTCGGCTCCGGGGTGGTCCCCGCGACCGTCTCGGGCCGCCGGTTCGCCGACGAGCTGGGCCGGCTCAACGCGCGCCTGGCCGCCGCCGCGGACGAGGTGTGGCTGGTCACCGTCGGTGTCGGGCAGCGGCTCAAGTGAGGTCGCTGCTGCTCGCGACGGGCATGTTCACCGTCGTCCCGGTCCGCCCGGTCGATGCCGACCGGGCCACCGCCGCCGGTGCCCTGCGCTGGTTCCCGCTGCTCGGCGCCGCCCTCGGGCTGGCGGGAGGGGTTGCGGCGCTGGTGTTCTGGCACGGCGGGGCGAGTGGTTCACCCCTGCTGGGGGCACTGGTCGCTGTGCTGGCGGTGGCCCTGGCCACCCGGGGGCTGCACCTGGACGGTCTCGCCGACCTCGCCGACGGCCTCGGGAGCCGCGCCCCGGCGCCGCGGGCCCTGGACATCATGCGGGCCGGTGACGTCGGCCCGTTCGGGGTCGTCGCCCTGCTCGGGGCACTAGCCCTGCAGGCCACCGCGCTGGCCACCGTGCTGGCCACGGGCTCACGGGGACAGGGCCTGGTGGTGCTGGCCGTCGTCGCGGCCGGGGCGCGGCTGGCCGTGCTCGACGCCGCTCGCCCCGGGGTCACCGCCGCTCGGCCCGGGGGCTTCGGCGCGCTCGTCGCCGGGTCCGCGGCCCCGGTGTGGACCCTGGTCCAGCTGGCGGTGCTGCTGGTGGCCGGCTGGGCCCTGCTCGTGTTGTCGACGTCGGCGCTGGCCGCGTTGTGGCTGCCCGCCGCGGTGCTGGTCGCGCTGGTCGTGGCCCGGGTGCTCACCGGGCACGTGCTCCGTCGGCTCGGCGGGGTCACCAGGGACGTGTTCGGCGCGCTCGTCGAGGTGAGCACCACCGTCGCCCTGCTGGTGCTCGCCGGCGCGGCCACCGGGGGGTGGCTGTGAGCGCCACGGTGCCGGTGCGCGGGTCGATCCTGGTCGCGGGCACCACCTCCGACGCGGGCAAGAGCGTCGTGACGGCCGGGATCTGCCGCTGGCTGGCGCGTCAGGGGGTGCGGGTGGCCCCGTTCAAGGCGCAGAACATGTCCAACAACTCCTGGGTCACCGCGGACGGCGCCGAGATCGGTCGCGCCCAGGTGATGCAGGCCCACGCCGCCGGGGTCGAGCCCGAGGCGGCGATGAACCCGGTGCTGCTCAAGCCCGGAAGCGACCACTCCAGCCAGGTGGTGCTGATGGGCCGCCCGGTCGGCGAGGTCAGCGCGCTCAGCTACCGGGACATGAAGGCGAGGTTGTTCGCGCAGGTGACCGAGAGCCTGGCCGACCTGCGCTCCCGCTTCGACGTGGTGGTGTGCGAGGGCGCGGGCAGCCCCACCGAGATCAACCTCCGCGCCACGGACATCGCCAACATGGGCCTGGCCCGCGCCGCCGGCCTGCCGGTGATCGTGGTCGGCGACATCGACCGCGGCGGGGTGTTCGCCGCGCTGCACGGCACCGTGGCCCTGCTGTCCGCCGCCGACCAGGACCTCGTCAGCGGGTTCGTGATCAACAAGTTCCGGGGTGAGCGGGCCCTGGTCGAGCCCGGCCTGCGGATGCTCGCCGAGGCCACCGGGCGGCCCACCTTGGGCGTGCTGCCCTGGGTCGGGGGCCTGGAGATCGACACGGAAGATTCCTTGGGACTCCCTCCACCGGGGGTGCGCCGGGGCGATCCCGAGGCCACCTTCACCGTGGCGGTGCTGCGCCTGCCGCGGATCTCCAACGCCACCGACCTCGACGCCCTCGCCGTGGAACCCGGGGTGGCCGTGCAGTTCGTCGACCGGGCGTCGGAGCTCGCGGGCGCTGACCTGGTGGTGCTGCCGGGCACCCGGGCCACGGTCAGCGACCTGGCGTGGGTGCGGGCGCGTGGCCTGGACGCGGCGCTGCGCGAGCGGGTCGCCGGCGGTGGGGCCGTGCTGGGGGTCTGCGGCGGCTACCAGATGCTGGCGCAAACCATCGACGACGAGGTGGAGAGCCGGGCCGGACAGGTCGTCGGGCTGGGTCTGCTCCCGACCACGGTCACCTTCGCGCGGCACAAGACCCTGGGTCGCCCGGTCGGGCAGGCGTACGGGCACCCGGTGCGCGCCTACGAGATCCACCACGGGGTCAGCACCGTGCACGGTGGCACCCCGTTCCTCGACGGGGTCCGCCACGGCTGCGTGTGGGGCACCACCTGGCACGGCAGCCTGGAGAACGACGCGTTCCGGCGCGCCTTCCTCGCCGACGTCGCCGCGGGCAGCGGGTCGGGATGGACCCCCAGCGCCGGGGCGGACGGCCCGGTCAGCTTCGCCGCCGTCCGCCAACGACGCCTGGACGTTCTCGGCGACCTGGTGGCCGAGAACCTGGACACCGCCGCCGTCACCCGCCTGATCGTCGACGGGCCCACCCCGGGCCTGCCGGTCCTTCCCCCCGGCGCTCCTCGAGAGGAACCCCGCCCGTGAGCACCCTCGCCGTCGACCTCACCGGTCGGCCCGTCCTCGTCGTCGGCACCGGAGCAGCAGCGGCCTCGGCCGCCACCGCGCTGCTGCGGGCCGGGGCCGTGGTGCACGTGCTCAGCGACGGCGACCCCGGGGCCACGGTCGAGGATCTCGCCGACCGGGGCCAGCTCACCGTGCACACCGGGCCGGCGTCGGCCGCGCAACCCCTCGGGCACGCCGTCGTCGCCGCCCGCACCGGCGACCCCGCCGTCGACCGCACGGTCGAGGCGGCGGCCGCGGCCGCCGGGGTCGCGGTGCTGCCCCGTGGCGAGTTCGACACCAGCCTGAGCCGGGCCGGGGTCACCATCCTCGGCGGCGGGCCCGGCGACCCGGGGCTGCTGACCATGGCGGGCTACCGGGTGCTGGCCGCGGCCGACGTCGTCGTCGCCGACCGGCTCGCCCCGCTGGCCGTGCTGGACGACCTGCCGCGCCGTCCGTTGGTGATCGACGCCGCGAAAGTCCCTGGCGGACGGTCCATGCCCCAGGAGCAGATCAATGCGCTGCTCATCGAGCACGCCCTCGCCGGGCGGGCCGTGGTCCGCCTGAAGGGCGGGGACCCGTTCGTGTTCGGCCGGGGGATGGAGGAGGTGCAGGCGTGCACCGCCGCTGGGGTCGCCGTCGACGTGCTGCCCGGGGTCACCAGCGCGATCTCGGTGCCCGCCCTGGCGGGG
>JBDTDI010000084.1:0-6357 GCA_039923155.1 Mycobacteriaceae bacterium
CCGCCGACGACAGCGGTCGGGCGGTGGGTGTGCTCGCTGACCTGCAGGGCCCCAAGATCCGGCTCGGCCGCTTCGCCGACGGCCCGGTCGTCTGGGCCACCGGGGAGACCGTCCGGGTCACCGTCGCCGACGTCTAGGGCACCCACGACCGGGTGTCGACCACCTACTCCGAGCTCGCTCGGGACGCCCGCGCCGGTGACCGACTGCTGGTCGACGACGGCAAGGTCGCCCTCGTCGTCACCGAGGTCGACGGGGACGACGTGGTGTGCGAGGTCGTCGAGGGCGGTCCGGTCAGCAACAACAAGGGTCTGTCGCTGCCCGGGATGAACGTCTCGGTGCCGGCCATGAGCGAGAAGGACGTCGCCGACCTGGAGTTTGCGCTGGGACTCGGTGTCGACTTCATCGCCCTCTCGTTCGTCCGCTCGCCGGCGGACATCGACCTCGTCCACCAGGTGATGGACAGGGTCGGCAGCCGGCGGTTGCCCGTCGTCGCCAAGCTGGAGAAGCCGGAGGCGGTGGAGAACCTCGAGGCCATCGTGCTCGCCTTCGACGCGGTGATGGTCGCCCGCGGTGACCTGGGCGTGGAGCTGCCGCTGGAGCAGGTGCCGATCGTGCAGAAGCGTGCGATCCAGATCGCCAGGGAGAACGCAAAGCCCGTCATCGTCGCCACGCAGATGCTGGAGTCGATGATCACCAACTCCAGGCCCACCCGGGCGGAGGCCTCGGACGTGGCCAACGCGGTGCTCGACGGGGCCGACGCGGTGATGCTGTCCGGCGAGACCTCGGTGGGGGCGTTCCCGTTCGAGACCGTGCGCACCATGGCCCGCATCGTGACCGCGGTGGAGAACGAGTCCACGGTGGTGCCGCCGCTCAACCACGTGCCCCGCACGAAGCGGGGGGTGCTCTCCTACGCGGCCAGGGACATCGGGGAGAGGCTGAACGCTGCTGCGCTGGTCGCGTTCACCCAGTCCGGTGACACGGTGAAGAGGCTCGCCCGGTTGCACACCAACCTTCCCCTGCTGGCCTTCACCCCCGCCCCGGAGGCGCGCAGCCAGCTGGCGTTGACCTGGGGCACCGAGACGTTCCTGGTCCCGTCGGTCAACTCGACCGACGAGATGATTCGTCAGGTCGACGAGTCGATGCTGCAGATGCCGGGATACTCGCGCGGCGACCTCGTCGTCATCGTGGCCGGCTCGCCCCCGAACACCGTCGGCTCGACCAACATGATCCGCGTGCACCGCCTCGGCGAGGAGGACCATGTCTGAGCCCGCCCGCTCGAGGCGAGCCACGTGAGCACACGGTCGTCCCAAGGTCCGCTGGACAAGCTGGTTGCCCTGCTCGACCTCGAGCGCATCGAGAACGACATCTACCGCGGCGTCAGCCCCGAGCACCGATCGACGCGGGTCTTCGGCGGCCAGGTCGCCGGCCAGGCCCTGGTCGCCGCGGGGCGAACCGTGGACCCCGACCGGCACGTCAACTCCCTGCACGCCTACTTCATCCGGGCCGGCGATCCCCGTGTCCCGATCATCTACAGCGTCGACCGGGTGCGCGACGGCCGGTCCTTCGCCACCCGCCGGGTGACCGCGGTCCAGCACGGGCACGCCATCTTCACCCTGTCCGCCTCCTTCCAGCTGCCCCAGCCGGGGCTGGAGCACACCACGGAGATGCCCGACGTCGCTGGCCCGGAGGAGCTCGCCCCGTTCTCCGAGCGGATCGCCGGGTACGCCGAACGGCTCGGCCCGATGGCCACCACGGAGCGACCCATCGACGTCCGCTACGTCAACGATCCACCGTGGGTCGCCCGAGACTCACAGGCCCGGGACGCCCGCAACCAGGTCTGGATGCGGGCGGACGGGGTGTTGGCCGACGAGGCGCTGCTGCACGTGTGCGTGCTGGCCTACGCCTCGGACATGACCCTGCTCGACTCGGTGCTCTCCGCGCACGGGGTGGCCTGGGGCCTGGACCGGGTGCGCGGGGCGAGCCTGGACCACGCCATGTGGTTCCACCGGCCGATCCGGGCCGACGAGTGGGTGCTCTACGACTGCGCCTCACCGACGGCCTCCGGCTCCCGCGGGTTGGCCACCGGCCGGTTCTTCTCCCGCGACGGTGTGCTGCTCGCCACCGTGGTGCAGGAGGGCCTGCTGCACGTCGCGCGGTAGCCCATCTCCGTGGCGAGCAGGGCGCGCGTCCTGCGGCTAGCGTGCCGTGGGTGAGCGAACACCATCCGCGTCCGAACCCCGCTCAGTGGGTGGGTTACGCGTTCGGTCGCGGGCTGCCGTCGCGGATGCTGCCCTGGGTGCGTCACGACCTGATGGGCGACCGGTGGGTGCTGCGCCACCTGGTGCGGACCTTGGCCCAGTGGGCGCCGAGCCTGGCGCTGCTCGCGCTGCCCGGTCCGGTGGGGCTGCGGCTGTCGCTGCCTCTGCTGGTCCTGGTGGGCTGTATGTACGTGAGCGTGTCCTACCTGGACGAGACCCGCACCCACCGGTTGCTCAAGCACGGCATCGACCCGGCGGAGGCGTCCGTGGCGGACGCCGCGCGCCGGGCCGAGTCCGAGGTGGTGGCCGAGGCCGAGCTTGCGGTGCGGCGCGCAGCCGCCCGCAGGGGCCGCGACCGCAGCTTCCGTCAGTGGTGAACGGCCCGCCCCCTCCGCATCAGCGGCGTGCGCCCGAGCGGCCCTGCACCTTCATGTAGATCAGCAGGACGATGATGGCGCCGATGATCGAGCCGATCAGCCCCGAAGGCTGGAAGAAGCCCTCGTCGCCGTCCTTGTGGAAGATCAGGTAGCCCAGGAACCCGCCGACGAACGAACCGACGATGCCGATCACGATCGTGGCCAGGATCGAGATCCCACCGGTGCCGGGGATCACCAGGCGAGCGATGGCGCCGGCCACCAGGCCGACGATGATGAGCGTGACGATGAGTCCGAGCACAGTTCCTCCTGTTTTGTCCGACCCGGTCGGGTCTGGCGACCCAGGCTAGAGGGCAGGAAAACCGGTAGCAGAACGAACAGCTCCTAGCTCGCTGCCGCGGGGGTGGTGTGCTGCACGAGGAATCGTTCGGCGACCTCCCGCAGCTTGGTGTTCGTGTTCTGCGACTCCGTCCTGAGCACTGCGAACGCCTCCTCGGCGGAGATGTGCCGCGCCGCCATCAGGATTCCCTTGACCTGCTCGATCGCTGCGCGGGAGTCCATGGCGGTGGTCAGCTTGGTGGCCAGGTTCTGCCAGTGGAACAGGGTGAGGTACTCACCCACCGCGCGTGACGCTCGCTGGCTGAGCAGGCTCAGCATCGCCATCTCGTCGGAGTCGTCGGCTCCGAAGCCCTCGGCCCCGCTGGAGTAGAGGTTCAACGCGCCGACCCATTGCCCGTCCGCACCCAGCGGGGCCGCCAGGAACGAGCGGACCCCGATCGCCTCGGCGTCGGCGGTGAACTCGGGCCACCGTGCGCGAGCACCGGCCACGTCCACCCGAACCACCTCGCCGGTGCTCGCCGCCAGCAGGCACGGCCCGTGCCCCAGCGCGTACTGGTGCAGGTCGACGTCCAGGGTCAGCTCGTCGGTGAAGGCGGCCGTGAAGCGCTGACCGGCGAAGGAGACGGTGACGCCGACGTGGTCGGCCGGTCCGATCGTCTCCACGGCCAGCGTCGCGCAGCGGTGCAGCAGGGCGAGAAGCTGCGCGACGTCGTGAACCGGCTCGTCCAGGTTCGCGATGATGTCCGCCACGGCCCCGGGCTGGGCCGCCACCGCGAGGTGCACCGGCCCGGTGCGCACCAGCGGCGTCGGCCCAGGCTCCATCTCGAGGGTCATGGCGTCATCGTAGGCGTGCCCGGATCTGCCGTTGGGCGTCGTCGGTCGCCGAAAACTTGATCGGCCCGGCGGCGAGACGGTCGGGCCGGTCGCGGGGGTGATCAGGCTGCATGCTGGCGTCGGACCTCCTTGATCATCACCTTGCGCTCGAGCTCGTCGAGGCCACCCCACGTCCCGTAGGGCTCCTGGACGCGCAGGGCGTGCTCGCGGCACTGCTCGAGCACCGGGCAGCGGGCACAGACGGACTTGGCCTGGGCGGTGCGTCGTGCTCGCGAGGCGCCACGCTCGAAATCGGGGTGGAAGAACACGGACGTGTCCACCCCGAGGCACGCCCCGCGGGACTGCCAGAGCCACTCGTCGGTCGTGGGGGCAGGAAGACGGCGGAAATCAGCCATGAGAGCTCACCTTCGGTCGCGATGGTCGACAGGAAGGCTGAGGCCCGGCTGCTGGAGCGGTCAGCGAGCGCAACCTTACAACGAAAGGCAGCGAAGCGCGAGGTCCGTGGCGAGGGTTTCCGCGGTGGGCGGCGCTACGTCGTCGTGGCGCCCGGGGTGTGCTCGCTGCTGTCGCCGTCGCCGCCGCCAACCTCGTCCGTGTCATGGCCCTCGTCACCGTCGCCGCTCTCGGTCGAGCTGAGCGACCACAGCGGTCCGACCAACCGGTCGAACGCTGCGGGTGCAGCTCGGTAGCCGGTGGAGATGAGCTTGTTGATGAGCCCGCCGAGAGCGTCGACGTCGTGCTCGGCGGGGCGGACCGACGCGGCGGCCACCACCTGGCGGGCGACCCGGCGCGGGCTGGTCGAGGGCGCGGGGGCACGGCCCCCCTCGCCGCTGGCCGAACCGGCCCGGTCGTAGATCGCCGTGCGCACCGAGCCGGGGGCCACCGAGGTGATCCGCACACCGGGACGGTCGCGGTTCTCCTGCTGCAACACCCGCACCAGACCCCGCAGCCCCCACTTGGAGGCGACGTAGGCGCCCATGCCGGGCACCGCCACCCGGCCCAGCAACGAGCCCACGACCACCAGCGTCCCGTGGTTGTCCTCGCGGAACCCCGCCAGGACCGACCGGGCCAGGTTGGCTGGCCCCAGCAGGTTGACCGCGACAACCTGCTCGAACGCCTCCGCGCTGGTCTTGACGTGGGTGCCGTACGACGTCACCCCGGCCACGCTGACCGCGATGTCCAGACGCCCGAAGGTGGTGCGGGCGTGGCGCACCGCGGCGTCGACCTGGTCGGCGTTGGTGACGTCGGTACGGGCCACCACCGCACGCCCACCGGCGTCCTCGCAGCGGGCCCGCACCTGTTCCAGGGCGTCGGCGGACCGCGCGCACAGCACCAGTGCCGCACCGCGCGAGGCCCACTCCAGCGCCGTGGCTCGTCCGATCCCGCTGGACGCACCGGTAACGAGGACCACCGGGGGGCTGTCGGGGTTCGGCATGTCGGCAAGCACACCCGGTGTCGGGGTGGGCCGCAATTCGAGTGGGCCTGGCGTTCGGTGCTGCGGGGCTGCTTCGGGCGCGCGCGGGTGCTGCTGGCGCTAGCGTCGCCGCGAGGCCTCCGAGGACCGGAGGGAGAACGTCACCGAGGAGGCAGTGTGAGCCCACCGGCCCACCCGCACGTGAGTGCCGACGATGCACTCGTTGTCCTGGTCACGGGGGCATCGAGCGGCATCGGAGCGGCGACGGCCCTGGCGTGGGCCGGCCGGGGCGCCCGGCTCGTCCTGCTCTCGCGCTCGGCTGGGGCGCTGGAGCGGGTGCGGCGGCGGTGCGCCGAGGCGGGTGGTGAGGTCCACGTGGTGATCGGTGACGTGACCGACGTAGACCAGGTGCAGGCCGCGGTCGACGAGGCGGTGCGCCGCTGGGGCCGCCTGGACGTCTGCGTGAGCTCCGCGGCCGTGATGAGCTACGGCACCCACGTGCAGACCCCGCGGGAGGTGTTCGACCAGGTGGTCTCGGTCAACCTGCTCGGCGCGGCCAACGTCGCCCGCTCGGCGCTGGTGACCTTCCGGCGGCAGCAGTCCGGAACGCTCGTGGTGGTGGGTTCGCTGCTGGGCCGGGTCCCGGTGCCGCTGGCCGGTCCGTACGTGACGTCGAAGTGGGGTCTACGGGGTCTGGTGCGGGTGCTGCAGCAGGAGAACCGCGACCTGCCCGGGGTGCACGTGGTCTCCGTGGCCCCCGGCGCGGTCCGCACCCCGATCTACCGACAGGCCGCAACCTACCTGGGCCGACACGGTGCGCCCCCGCCCCCGGTGACGACCCCGGAGCGGGTGGCTCGCGTGGTGCTGGCCGCGGTCGAGCGTCCCCGCCGAGAGCGGGACGCCGACGCGCTCGGCGGAGTGCTGAACAAGGCGATGTCCGCTGCGCACCTGGTGGTGCCCGGCCTCTACGACGTGCTGGTCGGGCCGCTGATGAGCCGGTTCGGCACGGGGCGCGCACCGCAGTCCGCGACGGCGGGCAACGTGTTCACCCCGGTGCCCGAGCTGGAGGAGTGAGCTGGTCAGCTCCACTCACCCGGTGCGGCGCTCGTAGACCCCGACCACGTCACCGGTCCAGTGC
>JBDTDI010000085.1:0-5475 GCA_039923155.1 Mycobacteriaceae bacterium
CGGTTGGACCGTCGACTCCGCCGGCCGGCGACGTTGGGGCCGGTACGGGGCTGCGGGGTTGCTGCTGCGTGCCCCGGGTGCCTCCGGTCCGCTGGTGCTGCTGCAGCACCGGGCGCAGTGGAGCCACCACGGCGGGACGTGGGGCCTGCCGGGCGGGGCGCGCGACTCCGACGAGAGCGCTGTGTCGACGGCCGTGCGCGAGGCGGGCGAGGAGGCCGGCGTGCGCGGCGACGACGTGGCCGTCCGCGCCGAGCGGGTGACGACGCCCGGTGATTCATGGAGCTACACCACGGTGGTGGCCGACGCCGCCGCACCCTTGGCGCTGCAGGCGAACGCCGAGAGCGCGGAGCTGCGGTGGGTGGCGGAGGACGAGGTGGTCACGTTGCCGCTGCACCCCAGCTTCGCCCAGAGCTGGCCCCTGCTGCGGGCCCGACCGCTGATCCTGCTGCTGGACACCGCCAACGTCCTCGGCTCCCGACCGGACGGGTGGTGGCGAGATCGGGCCGGAGCCTCCCGGGCATTGTTGGCGCAGGTGGTGTCCGCGCTGCCGCGCACGGCCGGGACCGACAACGGCTTCGTCTGGCTGCACGGGGTCGAAGCCGTGATCGAGGGCGCCGCCCGTGACGTCACCGTCGACGGTGTGGTGGCGCACCGGGCACCGGGATCGGGCGATGACGAGCTGGTGCGGGTGGTGGGGCCCCAGCACCTGGTGGTCACTGCCGACCGGGGGTTGCGGGCGCGTCTGCCCGCCGGGATCCCGGTGTGCGGGCCGGGGTGGGTGCGGGCGTGGCTGCCCGACGCAGAGCCCTAGGGTTTCGTCGAGGCTCGTCCGGAGTGGTCAGGGGTGGTGGAGGTGCTGGAGTCGCTACCCCGCGTCGTGATCGCCGTCGCCCAGGAGCTGTGAACGGACCGTGCCCCCACGACCGCTGCCCGTGCGCGACGGGTTGAACCCCACCCGGCTGCGGCTGCCCGAGGGCGAGCCGGCGGACACCGTGCTCGCCTACCTCTGCCTCCGCTGGCCCGACGACGCGGAGAACCTCGCCCACAAGGTGTCCACCGGGCAGGTGCTGGGTGACGACGCGACGGCGGTGACCCCCCGAACGCCGTACCGGGCGGGGACCTTCGTCCACCTCTACCGCGACCCCGCCCCCGAGAGCCCGGTGCCGTTCGCCGTCGACGTGCTGCACCGCGACGAGCACCTCCTCGTCGTCGACAAACCGCACTTCCTGGCCACCACCCCGCGCGGGTCCCACGTCACCGAGACCGTGCTGACCCGGCTGCGCCGCCGCCTGGACCTGCCCGAGCTCAGCCCTGCCCACCGACTGGACCGGCTGACGGCCGGGGTGCTCGTGCTCACGACGCACCGGGCCGCCCGTGGGCCCTACCAGCAGCTGTTCGACGCTCGGGCGGTGAGCAAGACCTACCGAGCTGTCGCGCCCCACCACCGCGCCCTCGAGCTGCCTCGCACCGTGCGCAGCCGCATCGTCAAGGAACGGGGTTCGCTGCAGGCCTGCGAGGTACCGGGCGAGCCCAACGCCGAGACGGTCGTCGAGCTGGAGCGGGTGCACGGCGCCACGGCGACCTACCGGCTCACCCCGCGCACCGGACGCACGCACCAGCTACGGGTGCACCTGTGCAGCCTGGGCGTGCCGATCCTGGGCGACCCGCTGTACCCGCGAGTGCTCGACGCCGAGGACGACTGGGCGGTGCCGCTGCAGCTGCTCGCGCACACCGTGGCCTTCGACGACCCGTTCACCGGGCAGCCGCGCACCTTCACCACCCGCCGCGCGCTGGAAGGATCAGGGGTGCAGGCGCCACAGCGGTGACACCGGACCGTGCCCGGCCCCGAGCGGGTAGGACGCGGCCACGCAACGCGTGGCCCAGGCCTTGCCCAGGCCCACGGCCGCACCCATGTCCCAGCCGTGGGCCAGCGCGCACGCCACCGCGGCGCCCAGGCAGTCGCCCGCCCCGTGGTCGTTGGTGGTCGGGGTGCGCGGGGCGCTGAGCTCGGTGAACGTCGCCCCGTCGTAGAGCACGTCGGTGCTCTCGGGCTGCTCACGCAGGTGCCCGCCCTTGACCAGCACCCACCGCGGCCCCATCCCGTGCAGCACCCGCGCGGCCTCGCGCTGGGTCGCGTCGTCGACCACGTTGATCCCCGTGAACAGGCGCACCTCGTCGAGGTTGGGGGTGAGCAGCGTGGCCATGGGGAACAGCACGTCGCGCAGGGTGTCCTGGGCGGAGCCGCTGAACAGCGGGTCGCCGCCCACCGAGGCGGCCACCGGGTCCAGCACGAGCGGCACGTCGGTACCGATCCCCACCTCCCTGAACACCGCAGCGAGGGCAGTGATGATCGCGGTCGAGGCGAGCATGCCGGTCTTCACCGCCCCCACCCCGATGTCGGCGGTCACCGCCCGCACCTGCGCGGCCACGGTCTCGGCCGGTACCTCGTGCACGCCGCTGACCCCGACGGTGTTCTGCACCGTCACCGCGGTCAGCGCGGCGCAGCCGTGCACCCCCAGCAGCGCCATCGTCCGCAGGTCGGCCTGCATCCCGGCTCCGCCGCCGGAGTCCGAACCGGCGACGGTCAGCACGCGGCGCGGCGTCTCACCCGGGGCGGGCAGGGGGAGCAGCTCCGGCCGCGGCGGTTGGTCCGGGAGGCAGGCGCGGTCAGCGGTCACCTGGACAGCATGACCTCGGGGTCGTGGCTGTTCACGGTGCGGGGCCGCAGCACCGCGCGGTCGGAGGAATCCACCCGAACCGGCACCGACCGGTACCGTGCCCGCATCGCCGGGTCACGGGTAGCGAGGAGCGGATGACATGAGTGCGGGTGCGCCGGTCAACGACGCGGTCCAGGTCTACCTCGCGCTCGGAAGGATCAACCGGTTGCTGCGACGCTCGTCCGGCCCGGGTGAGCTCAGCCCGGGGGCGGCCTCAGCGCTGGCCAGCCTCGTGCGAGGCGGCCGGATGCGTCAGGGTGACCTGGCCGGACTCGAGCAGGTTGCCGCGCCGACCATGTCCCGCATCGTCGCGGTGCTGGAGGAGCAGGGACACGTCCGTCGCGAGGCCGACCCGGAGGACGGGCGCGCCGCGCTGGTCACGGCGACCGCCTCGGGCGAGGCCCTGGTGACCGGGGTGACCTCGGTGCGCACGCGCGAGCTCAGCGAGGTGCTGGATCGACTCACCGCCACCCAGCGCCGCGGACTGCTCGCCGGGCTCGGTGCGCTGGAGGAGTCCTTCCGCAGCTGAGGGGGTTTCCGAAGTTGCTGCGCCAGTGACCGATTCGTCACTCGTAACCGATGTGCAGATCGCGTTCGGGGCTAGGCTTCGTGTAGTGCGACGACTGAACCTCCTGGCCCGGCTCGGTACCGCCTGCGTCATCGCGGGCGCGCTCGTCGCCGGCGTGATGTTTCCCTTCGTCGGCGGGGTGGGCCTGTTGTCCAACCAGGTCACCGACAGCGTGGACAGCACCTCGACGTCACTGGCCCAGGGGCAGGTGCCCCAGATGTCGACGATGCTCGACTCCACCGGCAAGCCCATCGCGTTCTTCTGGGGCGATCAGCGGCGCACGGCGGTGGCGAGCAAGGCCATCTCCCAGGCCATGAAGCTGGCGATCGTCTCGATCGAGGACAAGCGGTTCTTCAGCAACGACGGGGTGGACTGGCGGGGCACGATGAGGGCCGCGCTGACCGACGCCCAGTCGGGCCAGAGCGCGCAGGGCGCGTCCACCATCACCCAGCAGTACGTGAAGAACTACGAGCTGTTGGTGCTGGCGCAGAACCGGGCCCAGGAGAATCGAGCCACCGCCGACACCCTCGCCCGCAAGGTCCGCGACGTCCGGGTTGCGCTCACCCTGGACCAGCAGCTCAGCAAGGACGAGATCCTCACCCGCTACCTGAATCTCGTGCCCTTCGGCAACGGCGCCTACGGCATCCAGGCCGCCGCGCAGACCTACTTCGGCATCAACGCCTCGGCGCTCGACGTCGCCCAGTCGGCGATGCTCGCCGGCATGGTGCAGTCGTCCTCGGCGCTGGATCCCTACGCCCACCCCAGCGCCGTCAAGGCCCGACGCGACGTGGTGCTGTCCACCATGGTCGACACCGGGGTGATCGACGCCAAGGAAGCCGCCGCGGTCAAGGCCGCCCCGCTGGGTGTGCTGGCCCAGCCTGCGATCCCGGCGAATGGCTGCCTCGGCGCGGGCGACGACGGCTTCTTCTGCAGCTACGCGCTGCAGTACCTGGCCACGGCCGGGGTCGGCAAGGACGAGGTGGACAACGGCGGGTTGGTCATCAGGACGACGCTGAACCCGGCGGTGCAGGCCGCAACCAAGGCGGGAGTGAACCAGCAGGCCCCCGCTGACCTGCCCGGCGTCGCCGACGTGCTGGACCTCCTGGCCCCGGGCACCACGTCGCACCCCGTGCTGGCCATGGCGTCGAGCCGGACCTACGGCCTGGACGCGAGCCAGGGTCAGACCGTGCTCGGCCAGCCCTACACCGCGGAGGGCTCCGGGGCCGGCTCGGTGTTCAAGGTGTTCACCACCGCCGCGGCGCTGCAGACCCACCAGGTGGGGATCAACACCGTGCTGCCGACACCGAAGCAGCTACAGCTGAAGGGGTTCGGCGACAGCCAGGGCGCCCACGGGTGTCCGGCGAAGACCTACTGCGTGAAGAACTACGACAACGCCTACAAGAGCAGCTACACCGTGTTCGACGCGTTGGCCCAGTCGCCGAACACCGCCTTCGTCAAGCTGATCAGCGAGGTGGGGGTGACACCGGCGGTCGACATGGCGGTCAAGCTAGGACTGCGCTCGTACGCCGTCACCCCCAAGGTGGGCCCGTCGATCGCCGACTTCTTCAGGCAGGGCAACCTGGCCTCGTTCACCCTCGGGGTCACGGAGGTGAACCCGCTGGAGCTGTCCAACGTGGCGGCGACGCTGGCGTCGGGAGGCACGTGGTGCCCGGCCACCCCGATCGTCGCGGTCACCAGCTCCGCCGGCCAGGCCGTGCCCGTGACGCAGCAGCCGTGCGAGCAGGTGGTCGACCCCGACCTCGCGCACAGCCTGGCCAACGCGATGAGCCACGACTCGGTCGACGGCACCTCGGCCGGGGCGGCCCGGTCGACCGGGTGGTCGCTGCCCATCTCCAGCAAGACCGGCACCACCGACTCCGAGTACTCCGAGGCGTTCCTGGGTTTCACCAACACCCTCGCCGGGGCCGACCTCACGTTCAACGACTCGCCGACCCTGCAGCCGCTGTGCACCGCCCCGCTGCGGCAGTGCCCGCAGGGCAACCTCGTCGGCGGCGAGGAGCCGGCGCGGAGCTTCTTCGACGCCGTGACGCCCATCATCGGGCAGTTCGGCCCGGTGACCCTGCCCGCTCCCGCGCCGCAGTACCTGACCGGCAGCCTGAAGTAGCAGCGGGGCTGCTACCGGCCGGTGGCGTAGTGATAGTCGTGGTGCGGGGTGAATCCCAGCGCGCC
>JBDTDI010000086.1:0-17286 GCA_039923155.1 Mycobacteriaceae bacterium
TGGCCACCACCACCCGCTCGAAGGGGTCGGTGTCGTCGGCCGTGCGCCGCAGCACGGTGCGCCGGGACTGCACCGCCACGATCCGCGCGAGGGTGTCGGTGCGCCCGGAGAGGTCCCCGACCACCGACACCCGGTCGCCCACGACGACCGGGGTGCGCCCCAGCTCGCGGGCCCGCATGGCCACGACGGGCCGAGCAGGGTCACCGTCGAGCACGCAGCCCCACCGGCCGCGGTCCACGGCCACCACCATCGCGGTCTCCGCGTCGAGGTGCTCAGGGCGGGTCTTGGTCCGTGGCCGGGTGCTGCGCGGGGGTCGTACCTTCGCGTCCGACTCGTCGTACACGCGGGCACTCACGCGAGCATCCGGGCCCACATGAGCTCGAAGCCGGGCAGCGTCTTGGCCGTGGTGGCGACGTCGTCGACCTGCAGCCCGGGCACCACGAGGCCCAGCACCGCCCCGGCGGTCGCCATCCGGTGGTCGGCGTAGGAGTGCCAGGCCCGCGGCGGTGCGTGCATCGCCGCGGGCGTGATCCGCAACCCGTCGGGGGTCTGCTCCGCACCGCAGCCCAGCGCGGTGAGCTCGCTGACCAGGGCCGCCAACCGGTCGGTCTCGTGCCCGCGCAGGTGGGCGATACCCCGCAGCACCGACGGCCCGTCGGCCACGGCACACAGGGCCGCGATGGTGGGGGTCAGCTCGCCGACGGCGTGCAGGTCGAGATCGACCGCACCCACGGTGGACGGTCCGACGACGGTGAGGCCGATGTCGTCCAGGGTCACGGAGCACCCCATCGCCCTCAGCACGTCCTGGATGGCGTCCCCGGGCTGGGTGGTGCGTCCCGGCCACCCGGTGACGGTCACCGACCCGCCGGTGACCGCAGCGGCGGCCAGGAAGGGTGCGGCGTTGGACAGGTCGGGCTCGACGTCCCAGTCGTGGGCGTCGACCGGGCCCGGGAGCACCCGCCAGACGTCGGGCTCGGAGTCGTCGACGGCCACCCCACACGTCCGCAGCATCTGGACCGTCATGTCGACGTGGGGCCGTGAGGGCACCGGGGGACCGTGGTGGCGCAGGACGAGGCCGCCGTCGTACCGAGCCCCGGATAGGAGCAGGCCCGAGACGAACTGCGACGACGCCGACGCGTCGAGCTCCACCACGCCACCCGGGACCGCACCCACCCCGTGCACCGTGAACGGCAGTGCGTCCCCGCTCACCGCCACTCCCAACGAACGCAGTGCGGTCAGCACCCCCGCCATGGGACGGGTGCGCGCGTGCGGGTCCCCGTCGAAGCGCACCTCACCCGGAGCCAGCGCGGCCAGCGGGGGGAGGAACCGCATGACGGTGCCCGCCAGACCGCAGTCGAGGTCCACGTCGGCCCGCAACGGTCCCGGACGCACACCCCCGGAGAGGTCCACGTCGACGCCCAGATAACCCAGGCCGGCGGCCATCAGCTCGGTGTCACGACTGACGAGCGCACCCCGCACGGTGGAAGGGGTCTGCGCGAGTGCGGCGAGCACGAGCACCCGGTTGGTGATCGACTTCGATCCCGGAACGGTCACCGTGGCCCGCAGCTCTGCAGTGGGGGTCGGTGCGGGCCAGGCGGTCATGGCACCGATCATCCCGTACGCGTGCCAGCATGAGCGGATGGGCACGGTGTTCGAGGTCCCCACCGCACGGGGTCCGGCCCGGGTGCACGTCGAGGGTGGGCCCGGCCGGGCGACGTTGGTGCTCGGGCACGGTGCGGGCGGTGGGGTCACCGCCCCCGACCTGGTGGCGGTGCGTGCGGCCGCCCTGACTGCGGGCCTGCAGGTCGTGCTGGTGGAGCAGCCCTACCGGGTGGCGGGCCGACGGGCGCCGGCCCCCGCCGCGCACCTGGACGAGTCGTGGACGACGGTGGTCGGAGCCCTCGTGCGCCGCGGACCGTTGGTCGTGGGTGGTCGCTCGTCGGGAGGACGGGTCGCCTGTCGGACGGCCCACGCCACGGGAGCGGACGCGGTGGTGTGCCTCGCGTTTCCGCTGGTGCCCCCGCGGGCGGCCCGTCCCACGACCCGGGCGCCGGAGCTCGACGCGGTGAGGTTGCCGGTGCTGGTGGTGCAGGGTGCTCGGGACCGGTTCGGGATGCCGTCGGGCACCGAGACGCGGGACGTGGTCGTCGTGGAGGGCGACCACAGCCTGAACACGGACCCCGACGCGGTGGCCAGCTGCGTGACGGCCTTCCTGCGGCGCGTCCTCAGCCTCGGCTGATCGCCGCGGTGACCGCTGAGCTCAGCCGGACCAGCTCGGCCGGGTCCAGCTCGATCTCCAGCCCCCGCTGGCCCGCGCTGCACAGCACCACCTGGTGCTCGAGCGCCGCGGTGTCGACGACGGTGGGCAGCATCCGACGTTGACCCAGGGGGGACACGCCGCCGAGGACGTACCCGGTGACCTTCTCCGCCACCTCGGGCTTCGCCAGCTCGGCCCGGCGGCCGCCCAGCGCCGCGGCCACGGCCTTGGGATCGACCTGGCGCCGCACGCCGAGCACCGCCACGGCCGGTGCGCCCTCCACCATCAGGATCAACGTCTTCAGCACCTGCTCGGGGTCGACGCCCAGCCGCGGGCACAGCGCGGAGACTGCTTCCTCACCCCACGCCGTGGTGCGCTGGTCGTGGTCGTAGGCGTGCACGGTGTGAACCACCCCGGCCGCCCTCAGCACCGCTGTCGCCCTGCTCGCCCGCGCCACCGCACCCAATCTATTCACCACGGCCTATTCACCTTGGCCGCCTGCTCCCGGGGAACAGCCCCGCGCCGGGCCGTGTTCTAGGGCGAGGAGAACAAGACGAAGGAAGGGAGGGCTGCCGCATGAGCGTCCAGTGCCCACCAGCACCTGTGCTTGCCTGCAAGCAGGTGCTGACCCCAGCAGTCGGGCGGGCGAGGCCGGTAGAGTCGGCCCACGCCCGGACGGTCCCCGCATCAGGGGGAGCGAGGGGCCGATCCGGCGGAAGGAGCACGGTGGCCCGCACCTCAGCAGCCGACCAGACGGGGGTCGACGACGCGGCAGGGCGCGCGAGGTCCGACGCGGCCCTCGAGCAGGCCGCCGAGTCCCCAGCCCAACGCACAGCCCGGTTCGAACGGGACGCACTGCCGCTGCTCGACCAGCTCTACGGTGCCGCCCTGCGGATGACGCGGAACCCGGCCGACGCCCAGGACCTGGTCCAGGAGGCGTACCTCAAGGCGTACGCCGCGTTCGGTTCCTTCACCGCAGGGACCAACCTCAAGGCCTGGATGTACCGGATCCTCACCAACACCTACATCAACGGGTACCGGAAGAAGCAGCGCCAGCCTGCGCAGTACCCGACCGACGAGATCACCGACTGGCAGCTGGCCGACGCCGCCGAGCACACGTCGAGGGGGTTGCGGTCTGCTGAGGTTGAAGCGCTGGATGCGTTGCCCGACAGCGACATCAAGGATGCGCTGGCCGAGCTTCCCGAGGACTTCCGGATGGCGGTGTACTACGCCGACGTCGAAGGGTTCGCCTACAAGGAGATCGCCGAGATCATGGGCACGCCCATCGGCACGGTGATGTCGCGGCTGCACCGCGGCCGCAAGCAGCTGCGTGGCCTGCTGGCCGACGTCGCGCGGGACCGCGGCTTCGTGCGGGCCGAGACGGTCGCGGCGGCAACGGAGGCGGCACGATGAGCGCCCGGCCCCACGACGACGCGATGTTGGACTGTTCAGCGGTCATCGCCGACGTGTGGTTGTTCCTCGACCACGAGTGCGACGACGCGAGCCGGGAGCGTTTGCAGCGCCACCTGGACGAGTGTGGACCGTGCCTGACCGCCTTCGGGATCGAGGAGCAGATCAAGGGACTGCTGGGCCGCAAGTGTGGTGAGCGCGCGCCGGACGGCTTGCGCGAGAAGCTCGTTGACCGCATCCGGGTATCGGTGACCGAGGTCTCGGTCCACACCGAGTAGTCCACCGACCTGCACCGCCGTGACGTGACAAGAGCCCCGGACCTGACCGGTCCGGGGCTCTTGGCGTGTGCTGCTCAGGCGTTGGGTCGCTTGCCGTGGTTCGCCTTGTTCTTCTTCCGGGCCCGCCGCTTGTTGCCCCGCTTGGCCATGCTGTTCTCCTCTGGTTGGACGCTGCGCTCGGACCTGCCGACGCCTCGTCGACCAGTGTCCCACGCGGGCTCGTCCCGACACCAGCGGTGGCGGTTCAACCGGTCCCCGTTGGCCCCTTGCCCCTGTGGTTGGATCACCAGCGAGAGCGAGGTGGACCACGATGGCGGAGGACGTTCGGGCCGAGCTGCCGGCCAAGGTGTGGCGGGTGGCGGTGGCCGTGGGTGACACCGTGTCGGCGGGTGACACGGTGGTCATCCTCGAGTCGATGAAGATGGAGATCCCGGTCCTCGCGGAGGCCGACGGCATCGTGGGTTCGCTGGCCGTCACCGAGGGCGACGACGTCCAGCCCGGCGACCTGCTGGCGGTCCTGTCCTGAGCCTCGTCCTGAGTGTGGGCCCGTGTCCACGCTGACCCGCCTGCTCGCGGAGCACACCCGACTCTCCGGGGTCGAGGTGGACCACCTGCAACGGGTGGTGGGGGAGTGGCAGCTGCTGGCCGACCTGTCGTTCGCCGACTACCTGTTGTGGACACCGGTGACCACCGACGCTGAACCCCAGCTGGTGTGCGTGGCGCAGGTCCGGCCGACGACGGCGAACACGACCCATCCCGAGGATGCCGTCGGGACGGTGGCCGGTGCGCTCGAGGGCGGGCAGCTCCACCTGGCCATGAGCTCGGCAGCGGTCATCGGCCCGCGCGACGTGAGCGGTGCAGACGGGACGCAGCAGCCCCTGCGACGCCGCCGCGGGGCCGTTCCGGTGCGCGCGCCCGGCGGCAGGGTGGTGGCGGTGCTCAGCCGCGACACCAGCCTGTCCGAGGCCAGGGGGGCGGGCGCGCTGGAGAACGCCTACCTCCAGTGCGCGAGCGAGCTGTGCCAGATGATCGCCGACGGGACGTTTCCCACCGACGAGGCCGTGTCCGACGTGCACACCAGCCCCCGCGCCGGTGACGGGTTCATTCGCCTGGAACCCGGTGGGACAGTGCTCTACGCCAGCCCGAACGCACTCTCGGCCTACCACCGCATGGGGCTGCCCACCGAGATCCTGGGCACCGACCTGGCCCACGTCACGCGCCGGTTGATCACCGACCCGTTCGACGCGGCCGAGGTGGTGGGGCGAATCCGGGCCGCCCTGGCCGGGCAGGCCAGCTTTCGGGTCGAGGCGGACGCGCGCGGCGCGACGGTCCTGCTCCGGGCACTTCCCCTGCATCCGCGCGGGGTGCCCGCCGGCGCCCTGGTCCTCGTCCGCGACGTGACGGAGGTGCGCAGGCGCGACCGGGCGCTGCTGAGCAAGGACGCGACGATCAGGGAGATTCACCACCGGGTGAAGAACAACCTGCAGACGGTGGCCGCGCTGCTGCGCCTGCAGGCTCGACGAACGACCAACGCTGAGGCCCGTTCGGCGCTGGCGGAGTCGGTGCGACGCGTGTCCTCCATCGCGCTGGTCCACGAGACGCTGTCCATGTCGGTGGACGAGCGGGTGGACCTCGACGACGTCGTCGATCGGCTGCTGCCGATGATGGTCGACGTCGCCACGCTGAACAGTGCCGTGGTCGTGCGACGTGAGGGCCATCTGGGCGTCATGGCGGCTGAGCTCGCCACCCCCCTGGTGATGGTGCTCACCGAGCTGGTGCAGAACGCCCTCGAGCACGCCTTCGAGCCGGGGGTCGGCGGGTCGGTCGTCATCCAGACCGTCCGCACCGCTGCGCACCTCGACGTGGTGGTCCGCGACGACGGGCGCGGCCTGCCTGAGGACTTCGCTGCCGAGGCGGTCAGCAGCCTGGGCCTGCAGATCGTGCGCACGCTGGTGGACGCCGAGCTGCAGGGGACGCTGGAGCTGCGGGCGGCAGCGGGCGGCGGTACCGACGCGGTGCTGCGGGTGCCCCTGCTCCGGCGCGAGCGTTGAGCGGGTTCACGCACACCGAAGGCCCGCCACCGACGGTGACGGGCCTTCGGAATCACGGTCAGGCGTTGGCGCGGGCCCTCGTCCTGGCGTTGCGCCGCTTGAGCGCGCGACGCTCGTCCTCGCTGAGACCGCCCCACACGCCCGCATCCTGGCCGGACTCCAACGCCCACGCCAAGCAGTCGGACATGACTGGACATCGACGACAGACCACCTTCGCCTCCGCGATCTGGGCGATGGCCGGGCCACTGTTGCCCACCGGGAAGAACAGCTCCGGGTCCTCGTCTCGACAGATCGCCTTGTGGCGCCAGTCCATCGTCCACTCCTTGCCGGGCGCGGGTCTACCGCACCGTCTCGTTGGGTGACGGGTACCTGGACCCGCCTCTTCGCGCGCATCGTTCCGCGCTGTTGCTACTGAATCGTTCCACGATGACGCTCGTTGTCAAGAGATCGTGCCCGGGCTGGTGGGCCATGTCACCCGTACGTGACAGCGGCCACGGCGTCCGCTAGGGCCGCTCGGGGGAGGTGGAGGCACGCGGAACCAGCACGCGCAGCGCGTTGCGAACCCGGTAGAAGTGCACGTCGTCACGGTCCCCGAGGTACTCACCATCGAGCTGCAGCCCGGTGGGCTGTGCGCAGTGCACCCGCACCTCGGGCACGTCGTCGCGGCGCAGCAGCCGGCGTGCGTGCGGGTTGCCGTGGCGACTGAGGATCTGTGGCACCACTCGCGCGATGGTGGGTACCCCCAGGCTGGTCACCCCGAACAACCCGAGGCCGCTGTCGAAGGTGGTACCCGGGTTGGTGTGCACCGGTCGGCGGCCGAGGTAGGTCCACGGGTCCGTCCCGGTCACGAAAGTCATGTGCACGTCGGGTACCGGCTCCTCCCCGGGCAGGCAGACCGTGAGCCGCGCGGGGTGGGCGGCCGAGCGGAGGAAGTGGCGCACCGTGGCCCGGAAGTACCGTCCGGGCGTCGCCTCCTTGCCCCGGTTGCGCCGTTGATCCACCGCGTGCACCACGTCGGCGTCCCAGCCGAGGCCGGCGTTGAACAGGAACCAGCGGTCGTCGGCGCCGCCCAGCCCGATCTCGCGCAACGTCCGAGTGTCCGCGGCCGTCAACAGCTGCTGGGTCGCGACCAGCGGGTCGGCCGACAGGCCGAGGGAACGGGCAAAGACGTTGGCGGAGCCACCGGGCACCACGGCGACGGCGGGGACCTGGTCGCCTCGTTCCCAGCCCGGCCCAGCCGGCCCCAGCAGGCCGTTGACCACCTCGTTCACCGTGCCGTCGCCGCCGTGCACCACCACCAGGGCCACTCCGTCGGCGACGGCCTGGCGGGCCAGCTCGGCTCCGTGACCGCGGTGGTCGGTGTGCTCGACACGCAGGCTGAGTCGACTGGACAGGGCCCCGGCGATCACGTCGCGCGCGGCGGCCGTGGTCGAGG
Organism: Mycobacteriaceae bacterium; assembly: GCA_039923155.1. Lineage (GTDB taxonomy): Bacteria > Actinomycetota > Actinomycetes > Mycobacteriales > Mycobacteriaceae > Rhodococcus_D. Next base: position 7,432 of record JBDTDI010000086.1, read on the forward strand.
TGGCGTTGGGGTTGACCACCAGCATCGCGCGCACGGGTGTGCACGGTACTGCGCGCCTACCCTGGTCCCGTGCCCCCGCCCCCACCCGAGACCTCACCTGAGCCGCATCCCGGACCGCCCGCCCCGCTCGTGGTCGCCGGCCTGCTCACCGGGGTCGAGGGGCTCGTCGCGCTGGCGATCGCGATCGTCCTGGCGGTGCGTGAGCTGCTGGGGGTGGGTGATCAGCTCGTGAGCGGCTACGCGTTGGCGGCGATGTTCGCCGTGCTTGGTGGCGGGGTGCTCGCGTCGGGCGTCTCGCTCTCCAGGGGCCAGCGCGGGGGGCGGGCGCCCACGGTGATCATGCAGGTCGTGCTGGCGCCGGTGGCGTGGTCGTTGCTGCGCGACTCCGGGGTGCCGATAGCCGGGGCCGTGCTGGGTCTCGTCGCGCTGGCGGTGCTGGTGCTCAGCTTCTGGCCGAGCTCGGTGGCGTGGACGGGTGAGCGTTTCACCTCCGAGCATCCCCCCGTTCCCGACCCGGGGCTCAGCCCCCGTGCGTCACGGTCCGTCACGTCGAAGCAGGACCGGTCAGGGCCCCGAGCGAGGTGAGTGCGTCGCCGCTCAACCGGAAGGTGGTCCACTCGTCCATCGCCTCGGCGCCCAGCGAACGGTAGAACCCGATCGACGGGGCGTTCCAGTTCAGCACCCACCAGGTCAGCCTCGAGTAGCCGCGCTCGGCACACACTGCCGCCAGGGTGGCCAGCAGCGCCTTGCCGTGATAAGAGCCGCGGTGCTCAGGGCGCACGTAGAGGTCTTCCAGGTACACGCCGTGCTCGCCGTCCCACGTCGAGAAGTTCAGGAACCACAGGGCGAAGCCGACCACGGTCCCGTCGGTGTTGCCGTCGGTGGCCACGTGGCCGAACAGCGCCGGGTTCTCCCCGAACAGCGCTGCGTGCAGCTGCGTCGTGCTCAGGTGGCACTCCTGAGCGGCCTTCTCGTAGACGGCGAGGTCGTGCACCATGGCCGCCACCGCGTCGACGTCGGCGGGAACGACGGCGCGGATCACCGCGACACCGGCACGATGTTCATCGCCTCGATCTGTCGTCGATCGTGCTCGTGACCGAGCACTGACACTCCGGCCGGGGACATGCTGAAGTGGATCCCGTCCGTCACCGGCAGACCCACCCAGCGGGCCAGCAGGGCTCGGGACATGTGCCCGTGGCCCACCAGCACCACGTCGGCGCCCGCGGCGAGTGCACGGCTGAGCACCGCGTCGGCCCTGGCCTGCACCTGGCTGGGCGTCTCGCCGCCGGGACAAGGGTGCGTCCACACCGTCCAGCCCGGCACGGTCTCCCGGATCTGCGCCGTGGTGAGGCCGTCGTAGTCGCCGTAGTCCCACTCGACCAGGTCGTCGGTCACCTCGTCGACGTCCAGCCCGGCGATTCGCGCGGTGTCACGGGCCCGGCTCCGGGGGCTGGTGAAGACCACCGGTTCGCGCAGGTCCAGGCGGGCCAGCACAGCCCGCACGTCGTGGGCCTGCTCCTGACCGACCGTGGTCAGGGGTACGTCCGTGTTTCCGGTGTGCTTGCCCGTGCGCGACCACTCGGTCTCGCCGTGCCGCAGCAGCACCAGCCGGGCGGGGGAGTCATCGGGTGCCATGGGGATCATCCTGCCGTGCAGGAGACCGGGCCTTCCACGCCCCCGGCACGACCCTCGCTGCACCCCCGGCGCCGCCCTGGGACGACGCTGCCGTCCGGCGCGGTGCGCAGGACGGCAGCGGAGAGGGTGAACAGCTCAGGCGGCCTGCTTGGTCTCCCAGAAGATCCGGTCGATCTCGGCAATCTGGTCGAGCAGCGCCTGCCCGGTGGCCGGGTCCTCGGAACCCTTGACCCCGGACGCTCCCGCGGCCTTGGTCGCCTTGTTGAACAGCTCGTGCAGCTGCGGGTACTTCTCGAAGTGCGGCGGCTTGAAGTAGTCGGTCCACAACACCCACAGGTGGTGCTTGACCAGCTCGGCACGCTGTTCCTTGATCTCGACCGCCCGGGCCCGGAAGGCCGGGTCGTCGTTGGCCTGGTACTTCTCCTGGATTCCCTTCACTGACTCGGCCTCGATGCGGGCTTGGGCGGGGTCGTAGACGCCGCAGGGAAGGTCGCAGTGTGCGGTGGCCTCCAGCGAGGGGCGGACGAGACGGGACAGCACAGACATCGGTCCTCCAGCAGGTGTGATGATCACTCCGACACCTCGTGACCTTACTCGGCGAGAGGGGGCCCGGCGGAAGGAGAAGGCGGTGTGGACGAGCTGGCCGGCACGTCGGGTGCTCGTGCGCGGCCCTTCGATGGCGCCCACGCTCGCCGACGGTGACGTCGTGCTCGGCTGCTTCCGCCGCCGCCGCCCCGCCGCCGGTGATGTCGTGCTGGTGAGCTTTTCCGCTCGTCCCGGGCAGCTCTCCGTGAAGCGGGCCGTGCACCCCGACGGTGCCGGATGGCACGTGCTGGGCGACTTCGAGGCGGTCTCGACCGATTCCCGCACCCTGGGGCCGGCGCAGGTCGTGGCGGTCGTGCCGGTTCGGTTGTGGCCCAAGCCGCAGCGGCTGCGCCGGCGCCGGCCCGACCTCGGGGAGGTCACGGTCCGGTGAAGACCCTGGCCTTCCAGGAAGCACGCCCCCCTCGTGCCGGTTAAGGTCTTGCAGACTCTTCGACGGGGGCCGGCGAGGCGCCCCCGAACGGCTGTTCCTCAAGAGGAGGAAGCCCGGTGATCGAGTACCAAGCGGTGACGAAGCGCTACGCGGACGGAACCACCGCGGTCGACGAGCTGAACCTCACGGTTGAGGACGGTGGAATCACGGTGCTGGTCGGACCGTCCGGGTGCGGCAAGACGACCTCGCTGCGGATGATCAACCGGATGGTGGAGCCGACCTCGGGCTCCATCCTGCTCGACGGGGTCGACATCATGAGCGGCCCGTCCTCCACGCTGCGCCGGGGAATCGGCTACGTGATCCAGCAGGCGGGCCTGTTCCCGCACCGCACGGTGCTCGACAACGTGGCCACGGTGCCGGTGCTGACCGGACAGTCGAAGCGGGTGGCCCGCACTCGCGCGGCCGAGCTGCTCGAGACGGTCGGGCTGGGCGAGGACATCGGACACCGCTACCCCTCCCAGCTCTCCGGGGGCCAGCAACAACGGGTCGGAGTGGCCCGGGCGCTGGCGGCGGACCCGCCGGTGCTGCTCATGGACGAACCGTTCTCCGCCGTCGACCCCGAGACGCGGGAGCATCTGCAGGACGAGCTGTTGCGCCTGCAGGCCGAGCTCGGCAAGACCATCGTCTTCGTCACCCACGACATCGACGAGGCCGTGCGTCTGGGCGACAAGGTGGCCGTGTTCCGCCAGGGCGGGGTGCTCGCCCAGTACGACACGCCGGCCGAGATCCTGGCTCGTCCGGCCGACGACTTCGTGGCCTCCTTCGTCGGACGCGACCGGGGCTACCGAGGACTGAGCTTTACCGCCGGGGACGGCCTCGAGCTGGCCCAGCTCGACACCTTGGACCTGGGCGGCACGGCACTGCCCGCGACCGTCGACAGCTGGGTGCTGGCCACCGACGACGGCCGGCCGGCCGGATGGCTTCCCCCGGGTTCGCCCGTCGAGCGCGCCCTCCTGGTTCCGGGTGGTTCGCTGCACCCGGCCAACGGCCCGTTGCGCTCCGCCCTGGACGCGGCGCTGAGCTCGCCGTCCGGCCTCGGCGTCGTCGTCGACGGCGACGGTCGCACCGTGGGCTCCGTGGGAGCGGCCACCGTGCTGGAGCACATCGAGGCCGCCCGCGCGCGGGAGATGGCCCGGGTCGTCGACACCCAGCCGGGCGCCGGGCAGACGCGGTGATCGACTACCTCTCCAACAGCATCTACCGCGCCCAGGTCATCAACCTCTTCTTCGAGCACGTGGTGCTCTCGTTGCTGCCGGTGCTGCTGGCCATCCTGCCTGCGCTGGTCCTGGGGTGGCTCGCCCACCAGAACCGTGTCGCCCGGAGCGTGCTGCTGTCCGTCTCGTCGATCGTCTACACCATTCCGTCGCTGGCCCTGTTCGTCGTGCTGCCCCTGGTCCTGGGCACCGGGGTCACCAGCGGCATCAACATCGTCATTGCGCTGGCCCTCTACACGGTGGCCCTGCTGGTGCGCAGCGTGGTCGACGCGCTCGAGGCCCTGCCCGCCCCCGTGGTCGCCGCGGCCACCGCCATGGGCTACCGGCCGCTGCGGCGGTTCCTGACCGTGGAGCTGCCCAACGCGATCCCCGTGCTGGTGGCCGGCATGCGGGTGGCCACGGTGAGCAACGTCAGCCTGGTCAGCGTGGCCGTGCTGCTGGGCTCCGGCGGGCTCGGGAAGCTGTTCCTGCTGGGGTTCCAGATCGGCTACGTGCCTCCCCAGATCGCTGGTCTGGTGCTGATCGCCGTGATCGCGCTCGCCGCGGACGCCCTGCTCGTGCTGGGGCAACGCCTGGCCACCCCGTGGCTGTCGGTACGGAGCGCGGCGTGATCGTCAGCCAGGTGTGGGGGTTCCTCACCAGCAGTGCGAACTACTCGGGATCGAGCGGCATCGACGACCGACTCGGTCAGCACGTGTACTACTGCCTGCTCGCCCTCGCCTGGGCCCTGGTCATCGCCGTGCCGCTCGGAGCCTTCATCGGGCACACCGGGCGTGGGGCCAAGTCCATCCTGGGCAGCGCCACCGTGCTGCGCGCCCTGCCCAGCCTCGGGGTCATGTACCTGCTGGCCACCGAGCGGGGCATCAACCTCTCCGCCCTGATCATCCCCCTGGTCATCCTGGCGATACCGCCGGTGATGCTCTCGACCATGGCTGGGGTGGCTGGGGTCGACCCCGACGCGGTCGACGCCGCAAAAGGCATGGGCATGTCCGGCACCCAGGTGCTCCTGCGCGTGGAGCTGCCCAACGCCCTGCCCGTGCTCTTCGGCGGAATCCGCACGGCGATGCTGCAGCTGGTGGCCACCACGGCCATCGCCGCCCTGATCACCCTGGAAGGGCTCGGGCAGTACATCATCAACGGCATCGCGGCCCAGGACTACACCCAGGTGGTCGGCGGCGCAGTGCTCATCGCAGCTCTCGCCGTCGTGGCCGACCTCGTCCTCGCCGGCGTCCAGCGCCTCATCATCTCCCCCGGACTGCGGAGCAACTCCGACCCGCGCCGCAGCCGGATCCACTTCACCCGCGGGCCGGAACCAGAAAGGACAGCAGCATGAGGAAGTCTTTGAGAATCAGGGCGATCGCCCTGGTGGCGGTGGGGGCCGCTGTCCTGACGGCGTGTGGCAGCTCCGACAGCGCACTGGGCAAGTCCGACGCGTCGGCCGCGCCGGCGTCCTCGGGCGCCGTGGTGGTGGGTTCGGCCAACTTCCCGGAGAACGCGCTGATCGCCGAGATCTACGCCGGGGCGTTGACGTCGATCGGCGTGAAGGTGAGCAAGAAGCTGAACTTCGGGGAGCGCGAGCTCTACCTCTCCGCGATCCAGAAGGGCGAGATCTCGGTGCTGCCGGACTACACCGGGAACCTGTTGCTGCAGTACAACAAGGACTCGACTGCAGCGAGCTCCGAAGAGGTCGACGCCGCGCTGAAGAAGGCGCTCCCGTCGGACCTGAAGGTGCTGAAGTACTCACCCGCGGAGGACAAGGACGCTCTCGTCGTCACCCAGTCCACGGCCAAGAAGTACTCCTTGACGTCGATCGCCGACCTCGCGCCGGTGTGCGACAAGCTCGTGGTGGGCGGGTCCCCGGTGTTCAAGACCCGTGAGGCCGGCCTGGTGGGCCTCACCAAGGAGTACGGCTGCACGTTCAAGCAGTTCAAGTCCCTCGACACCGGCGGGCCCGTCTCGGTCAAGTCCCTCAAGGACGGGACGGTGGACGCAGTCGACCTGTACACCACCGACCCCAACATCCCCGACAACAACTTCGTGGTCCTGAAGGATCCGAAGAACGTGTTCCCGGCGCAGAACGTGGTGCCGCTGTACAAGGAGGGAACCCTCTCCGACGCGGCCAAGACCAAGCTCGACGCAGTGTCGAAGGCGTTGGACACCGACACGCTGACCGCGTTGCTGCGCAAGGTCTACTCGCCGATGCCGGCCGAGACCGTGGCTCAGCAGTGGCTGAAGGAGAAAGGCCTGATCTAGGGTCCGTACGCACTCGCGGCCCCGTTCCCCTTCACCGGGGGAGCGGGGCCGCGGGCACGAGCGGGCTACTCCTCGTCGTCGGGCACCTCGTCGGACAGCCCATCCTCGTCGTCGTCGCGCGCCAGGAAGGTGGCCAGGCGGTCCACCGCGTCCTCGTGCTCGGGGTGTCCGTCCACGTAGGCCCGCAACCGCCCCGCCAGCCACTCGAGGGTGACGTGCTCCGATCCGCGCCGGTCCTCGAGCTCCTCGATGCCCCGGTCCGTCGCGTACATCAGCCCGGCCCCGTCGTGCTCACGCGAACGCCGCCCGAATCAGCTCCTCCTGCTCCACCGCGTGCACCTTGGACGACCCCGCCGAGGGGGCGGCCATGGCGCGTCGCGACACCCGGGTGAGGCGCGGCAGCGCGTCGCCGAGCAGCTCCGGCAGCGCGAGGCCGAAGAACGGCCACGCCCCCTGGTTCGCCGGCTCCTCCTGGGTCCAGCGGACCTCTGCGGTGTTGGGGTAGCGCTGCAGGATCGCGGCCAGGTGCTTGCGCGGCACCGGGTACAGCTGCTCCACCCGGACCACCGCCGTGTCGACCACCTGGTCCTTGGCCTGACGGGCCGCCAGCTCCCAGTAGAGCTTGCCGCTGCACAGCACGACCTTGGTCACCGCATCCGGGTCGCTGATGTGGGGGTCGTCGATCACCGAGTGGAACTTGCCCTGGGTGAAGTCCGCCACCGAGCTCACGGCCGCCTTGGCCCGCAGCATCGACTTCGGGGTGAAGACGATCAACGGTCGGTGCACCCCGTCGGTGGCGTGACGCCGCAGCAGGTGGAAGTAGCTGGCCGGGGTGGACGGCACCGCAACGGTCATCGACCCCTCCGCGCACAGCTGCAGCCAGCGCTCGATGCGTCCCGAGGTGTGGTCGGGACCCTGACCCTCGTGCCCGTGCGGCAGCAGGAGCACGACGTCGCTGCGCTGGCCCCACTTGGCTTCACCGGAGGAGATGAACTCGTCGATGATGCTCTGGGCACCGTTGACGAAGTCGCCGAACTGGGCCTCCCACAGCACGACCGCGTCCGGGTTGCCCACCGAGTAGCCGTACTCGAAACCAACGGCCGCGAACTCGCTGAGCGACGAGTCGTAGGCCAGGAACCGCCCGTTGCTCGACGCGTCCCCGTCGGAGCCCCCCAGGTTCTTCAGCGGCGTGTACTCCGCGCCGGTCTTGCGGTCGATGACCACCGAGTGTCGTTGGGTGAACGTCCCGCGTCGGGTGTCCTGTCCGGACAGCCGAACCGTGCGTCCCTGCATCACGAGGGAGCCCAGGGCCAGCAGCTCGCCGTAGGCCCAGTCGATGCCGCCCTCTGCGGACATGGTGTGGCGTCGTTCCAGCACGGGCTTGACGCGCGGGTGCGGGGTGAACCCCTCCGGCAGGTCGAGGTGCGCCGCGCCGATGCGCTCGAGGACGGAGATGTCGACCGCGGTGTGCAGCTCGGCGGGCACCACCTGGTCGGTCTCGACCGACGGACTCGGCTTCACGCTGTACTTCTCCAGCTCACGAACCTCGTTGAACACCCGCTCGAGCTGGCCCTGGTAGTCGCGCAGCGCAGCCTCGGCCTCCTTCATCGACAGGTCACCACGGCCGATCAGGCTCTCGGTGTAGCTCTTGCGGACGCTGCGCTTGGTGTCGATGACGTCGTACATCTTGGGCTGAGTCATTGACGGGTCGTCACCCTCGTTGTGGCCGCGCCGACGGTAGGTGATCAGGTCGATCACCACGTCCTTGTGGAAGGCCTGGCGGAACTCCACCGCGAGCCGCGCCACCCACACGCACGCCTCGGGGTCGTCGCCGTTCACGTGGAAGATCGGTGCACCGATCATCTTGGCCACGTCCGTGCAGTACTCGCTGGAGCGTGAGTTCTCGGGGGCAGTGGTGAAACCGACCTGGTTGTTCACTACGATGTGCACGGTCCCGCCGGTGCGGTAGCCCCGCAGCAGCGCCAGGTTCAGCGTCTCGGCCACCACACCCTGGCCGGCGAACGCCGCGTCGCCGTGCAGCATCAGCGGCAGCACGGTGAAGGCGCCGTCGCCCTTGTCGAGCAGGTCCTGCTTCGCCCGCACGATGCCCTCGAGGACCGGGTCCACCGCCTCGAGGTGGGACGGGTTCGCGGTCAGCGAGACGGTCACGTCGTTGTCGCCGAACATCTGGATGTACTTGCCCTCGGCCCCGAGGTGGTACTTGACGTCACCCGAGCCGTGCGCGAACGTCGGGTTCAGGTTCCCCTCGAACTCGGTGAAGATGCGCGAGTACGGCTTGCCGACGATGTTGGCCAGCACGTTCAACCGGCCGCGGTGCGGCATGCCGATGACCACCTCGTCGAGGGAGTGCGCGGCGGCGGCGTCCAGCACGGTGTCCATCATCGGGATCACCGTCTCGCTGCCCTCGAGCGAGAATCGCTTCTGTCCGACGTACTTGGTCTGCAGGAAGGTCTCGAAGGCTTCGGCGGCGTTGAGCCGGGAGAGGATGTACTTCTGTTCTGCGGTGCTCGGCTTGACGTGCGGCGTCTCCACCCGCTCCTGGATCCAGCGCTGCTGCTCGGGCTCGAGGATGTGGGTGTACTCGACCCCGGTGCTGCGGCAGTAGGAGTCGCGGAGCACACCGAGCACGTCGCGCAGCTTCATACGCTGCTGACCGTTGAAGCCGCCGACGGGGAACTCGCGGTCGAGGTCCCACAGGGTGAGGCCGTGCGCCAGGACGTCGAGGTCGGGGTGGTTGCGGATGCTGTAGCTCAGCGGGTCGGTGGCTGCCATCAGGTGCCCGCGGTGCCGGTAGGCCTCGATCAGCTCGAGCACCCGGGTGGACTTGTCCACCGACCCCTCGGGGATGTCGGTGGTCCACCGGATGGGCTCGTAGGGGATGTGCAGGGACGAGAAGATCTGGTCGTAGAACCCGTCACCGATGAGCAGGTCGTGAACGGTGCGCAGGAACTCGCCCGACTCCGCACCCTGGATGATTCGGTGGTCGTAGGTCGAGGTCAGCGTCATGATCTTGCCGATGCCCAGCTCCGCGAGCCGGCGCTCGCTGGTGCCCTGGAACTCGGCGGGGTACTCCATGGCGCCCGCGCCGATGATGGCGCCCTGGCCCGGCGGGAACCTGGGCACCGAGTGCACCGTGCCGATCGTTCCCGGGTTGGTCAACGAGATGGTCGTGCCGGAGAAGTCGTCTGCGGTGAGCTTGCCGTCGCGGGCCTTGCGGACGATGTCCTCGTAGGCCGCCCAGAACTGCTGGAAGGTCATGGTCTCGCACCCCTTGATGGCAGCGACCACGAGCGAGCGGCTTCCGTTCTTGCCGGGCAGGTCGATGGCGAGGCCGAGGTTGACGTGCGCCGGCTGCACCGAGGTCGGCTTGCCGTCGACCTCGGTGAAGTAGCGGTTCATGCCGGGGAACGCGGCCACCGCCTGCACGATGGCGTAGCCGAGCAGGTGGGTGAAGGAGACCTTGCCGCCGCGGGTTCGCTTGAGGTGGTTGTTGACGACGACGCGGTTGTCGGCCAACAGCTTCGCCGGGACCGCGCGGACGCTGGTGGCGGTGGGGATGGTCAGCGACGCGTTCATGTTCTTGACGATCGCGGCCGCTGCACCCCGCAACGTGGTGGAGACGGGCTCCGCGTCGTTGGTGGCGGCCGGCGGCGGTCCGACGGGGGCGCTGGTGGTGGGGTCGGTGGGAGCTGAGGC
>JBDTDI010000087.1:0-9489 GCA_039923155.1 Mycobacteriaceae bacterium
GGCGCTGAACAGCTCCTCCGCGCGCGTGCGGGTGTCCCCACCCAGCTCACCGAGATACACGCTGAACGCGACGCCGGTGTCCCGCGAGGCGAAGGTGAGCGCCTCGTCGAGGCGGATGAGCTGCTGGGGCGTGAAGGGCAACGTCGGGCGAGCCGCCAGGGTCCGGCGAGCGACCGACACGCGCGAGGTGTTGACCACGGCCACGCCGTCCCCGGCCGAGATGTCGACCCCCGGGCCAGGTGCGGCAAGTCCCTGCGCCACCAGGCCTGCAGCCGAGGTGGGCGAGGCTTGGATCACCATCCGCTTGTCCAGGGCCTCCTTGGCCACGGCGGCCGCCTCGACATCCGCGTCGCCGGTCACGCCGCGCGTGACGATCCCGTCGAGATCCCCCTCGCCGACACCGGCCTCTGCGCTGCCGCGCATCGCGTGCGCTCCCTCACCACGTGCCACGTGCGCCACCTCCCACGAACGAGCTACCTGCGGTCACGTCGTCGACCGGACGCTGGCCCGACCCGAGCCCGATTCCCTCCGGGTTCCCGGACCACCACACGGGAGGGTGCTCCCACGTCTCGCCGCTGCGGTAGCGGGGGCGGGAACCCCGGCGGGGGGCGAAGACCATCAGCGCGAAGACCAGCAGGGCGCCAAGGGGGATCACCGCGTACACCAGCACTGTCTCGACGACGCTCACCGTGCAGACGTTAGCCGACGACCGCCCGTGGATCATGCTGGGGCGTGGTGGGACCGGTCCGAGCCGCAGAAGATCAGGCCGGGGCGGAGGCGGCCAGGTTGGCCGTGGGGCTCGCCTCGTCGAGAAGGGCCCGCCTCTTGAACAGGGCGACGGCCAGGACGAGCGACCCCGCGGCGATGTACACCGAGGGCAACGACACCGACGAGGCCAGCAGGCCGCCCAGCAGGGCGCCGAGCGGCATCGCCCCCCAGGTCAGCGCGCGGCCTGCGTTGCTCGTGCGACCCAGCAGCTCGGGCGGGGTCAGGCGTTGTCGACGGGTCGATGCCAGCACGTTCCACCAGCCGAAACCGGCACCGCCGGCGAAGTAGCAGGCGAGCACCACCGCGGTGGACGGGGCGAGGCCGACCACGAGGTAGGCCCCGCCGACCAGGAACAACGCCGTGGACAGCACGGCGCCCTCGCTGCGCCAGGCCCGCACCCGGCCCACCAGCTGGGCCCCCAGGAGCACCCCCACCGCCTCGACAATGGTGATCACCGGCACCGCAGCCACGGGCAGGCCCAACACGTCCAGCGCGTACAGGCTCATCATCGCGTTGACCGCCCCGGTGGCCAACGACGTCCACAAGGTGATCCCGACCAGCAGTCGCAGCGCCGGGGTGCGCCACAACAGCACGACCCCCTCGAGCACCGCGTGGCGCAGTGACGACACCGCGCTGGCGTCGCCACCGTCGGCACGACCGACCCAGGACGGGAGTACGGCCACCGCTCCCGCGGCCAGGAGGAAGGTCACGGCGTCCAGCATGAAGGCCAGGCCCAGGTGCGGATCGACTGCGACCAGCGCCCCGCCGACCAGGGGCCCCGCCAGGTTGACCAGCAGCGTCTCCAGGCTTCGCATCCGGGTGTTCGCGGGCAGCAGGTCGTCCGGACCGGCTGCTTTGACCAGCAGCACCTGACCGGCGGCGTCACCGACCGTCTCCAGGGCGGTGAGGGTGAAGGCCAGGGCGCAGAGCGCCGTCACTCCCGCGTGTCCGGTGACCAGCGCCCCGACGAGCACCGCGGAGAGGACTGCCCGTCCCAGGTGGGCGAGCAGCAACGCCGCCCGAGGGTTGGAACGGTCCACCCAGGCGCCCACCGGCATCCCGAGCAGCAGCCAGGGCACCAGCTCTGCGGCGGCCACCGCGGCCAGGGCGAGCGGGCTACCCGTGATCAGTGCCGCGGTCAACGGCAGAGCAACCATTCGGACGCCGTCGCCGACCAGGGACACCGCGAACGCCACGACCAGGTGGCGGAACAAGGGGGTGCGAACGCCCGGCGGGCCGGGAACCGGCCGACCCCCGCTTCGTCCCACCGCGCCTGCCCCCTGTCGCACCCGGCCGTCAACGCCGCCGAAGATCATTGTGATCTGCGACCCTATTACCGGCCACCGACAAATTACCCGCAGGGGCACGGACGGGTCAGGCGGCGGGCTCACCCAGGTAGCGTGCCCACTCGGGGTCGACCGCCTCGGCGGTCACCAGCAGACGCCAGTGCTGGCCGCGAGGGGCCACCAGCGCGCAGCGCAAGGTCCAACCGAGCTCCGTGATCAGCTTGTCGGCCTTGCGGTGGTTGCAGTCCGCGCAGCACGCCACACAGTTCTCCCAGGAGTGGTCGCCACCACGGCTGCGGGGCACCACGTGATCGATGGTCTCGGCCCGGGCACCGCAGTAGGCGCACCGGAAGCGGTCCCGGTTCATCAGCGCCGCACGGCTCATCGGGATCCGGGCTCGGTAGGGGATGTGCACGTAGGTCCGCAACCGGATCACCGACGGAACTGCCACCGAGCGGTCCGCCGAGTGCAGGACCAACCCGGAGGGGTCCTCGTGCACGACGTCGGCCTTGCTGCACAACAGCAGCACAACCGCCCGACGCAGCGGCAGCGCAGTCAAGGGCTCGTAGCTGGCGTTCAGCAGCAGCACCCGCCGCTTGACCCAACCCGGCACCGGTTCCTCGTCGGGCCTCGGTGGACCCGCTGAAGGCTCGATATCCGGTGCCACGGTGTGCAGGGCTGCGCGCACGCCCTGGCGCGGCGCCCGGTTCGACCGGGTGCCGGCGGGTCTGCGTTGTCGACCAGGCACGCCACCACCTCCGTGAAGTCAGATCCATACGACCACGTCGTGGACGTCGACGCACGACTTTTCTCCTCGTCACCAGCGATCCGCATCCTCGGGACGGAGCTGCTGGATCCGCCACGACCGACCCCGACGACCCGGTGAACGTCCTACAGGTGCCTACGCTGCCGTGGTGACCTACTCCACCAGCTCTCCCGCCGCCCGGTATCCCGAGGCCGAGAGGCTTGACCTCGTCGAAGCGCTGCACGGCTACCAGGTCGCCGATCCCTACCGCTGGCTGGAGGACCAGGCCGATCAGCGCACCACCGAGTTCCACGCTGCGCAGGACGCGCTGACCGGCCCCGCCCTGGCCGCCCTGCCCGGTCGCACAGAGCTCGGCGCGGAGCTGCGCTCCCTGCTCGACACCGGCTCGGTGTCTGCCCCCACCTGGCGTGCCGGGCGATCCTTCGCCACCAGACGGGTCCCCGGCCAGGAGCACTCGGTCCTCCTGGTCACCGAGCCCGACGGCGCCGAGCGCGTCCTGGTCGACCCCGGACAGCTCGACCCCACTGGTCTCACCACGCTGGACGCGTGGACCCCGAGCCGGGAGGGCGACCGACTGGCGTACCAGCTGTCGGTCGGTGGGGACGAGGAGTCGCTGTTGCACGTGATCGACGTCGACACCGGCCACCTGCTGGACGGGCCTCTCGACCGGTGCCGCTACTCCCCCGTGGCGTGGCTTCCCGGGGGGGCAGAGTTCTTCTACGTGCGTCGCCTGCCTCCCGGCGCGATGCCCGGGGGCGAGGAGCAGTTCCACCGCCGCGTGCTGCGCCACCGGGTGGGGGCGGACGCGGACACCGACGTGGAGCTCAGCGGCCCAGGGATGTACGACGACCCCACGTTCTACTTCGGCGCCCGGGTCAGCGCCGACGGACGCTGGCTGGTGGTCGACGCCTCCCCGGGGACTGCACCCCGCACGTCGCTCTGGATCGCAGACCTGGCCGGCGACGGCGAGCTGGTGACGGTGTTGACCCAGGACGACGCGATCCAGGCCAACGCCTGGGTGGAGGACGGACGGCTGTTGCTGCACACCACCGACGCCGCGCCGCGGTGGCGGCTGTGCGCGGCAGATCCCACCAACCCCGGACGGGACAGCTGGCGTGAGCTGGTGGCCGAGGACCCGGAGTCGGTGCTGGACGGGGTGCGCGTGTTGCAGCCCGGCGGGCAGCTGATCCTCGCTCGCTCCCACCACGCCGTGGCTGAGCTGCACGTGCACGACACCAATGGCACGGAGACCGGCGCCGTGGCGATGCCCGGGCCCGGCTCGTTCAGCGGGCTGACCGTCGCGGACCGGCTCACCCCGCAGCGGGGCGGGCAGGTCTGGTTCGGGTGGACCGACTTCACCACTCCCACGCAGGTGTACCGCTCGGACTGCGGCATGGCCGTCGAACCCGCCACCGCTGACCACCCCGACGAACCGCACCTGGGGGCCCCCGAGCTGGTCGCGTCGGCCCCGGGTGCGCTCGAGCTGGCGGGGGTCCACACCCAGCAGCTCGTCTACACCTCCGCCGACGGAACCCCGGTACGGATGTTCGTGGTCAGCGCTGCAGCCGACCCGGACCGTCCCCGGCCCACCCTGCTCACCGGGTACGGCGGCTTCTCGGTCAGCCGCGAGCCTGCCTACACCGCGACGGCCTTGGCCTGGGTCCGGGCCGGCGGCGTCTGGGCGCTGGCGTCGCTGCGCGGAGGCGCCGAGGAGGGCGAGGCCTGGCACCGCGACGGCATGCGGGAGAACAAGCAGAACGTGTTCGACGACTTCCACGCCGCGGCCGAGTCGCTGGTGGAGCGGGGTTGGACCAGCCCCGACCAGCTCGCGATCATGGGCGGCTCCAACGGCGGGCTGCTGGTCGGCGCCGCCCTCACGCAGCGACCCGAGCTCTATCGGGCCGTGGTGTGCTCCGCGCCGTTGCTGGACATGGTGCGCTACGAACGATTCGCGCTCGGGCGAACCTGGAACGCGGAGTACGGGACGGCCGACAAGCCCGAGGAGCTGGCCTGGCTGCTCGGCTACTCGCCCTACCACCACGTCGTCCCCGGTACCGAGTACCCCGCCGTGCTGGTCACCGTGTTCGCCTCCGACACCCGGGTGGACCCGGTGCACGGTGCCAAGTTCGTCGCCGCCCTGCAGCACGCGAGCACCGCGGACCCGGTCTCGTCGCCGGTCCTGCTGCGGACCGAGCGGGACGTGGGCCACGGGCCCCGTTCGGTGAGCAGGACCGCCGCCCTGGCCACCGACCAGCTCGCCTTCCTGGCCCTGCACACCAGTCTCGACCTCACCACGCTGGGCCGGACCCTGAACGAAGCCTGAGTGTCTACAGTGGACGCAGATACGATGGGTAACTGTGCCCGCACCGAATCTCGCTGACCTCGCCCTCGACGGTCTCGCGCTGACCGACAACGCGAGACAGTGGCTGGTGGTGAAGCCGATCACGGTCGTCGTCATCGTGGTGGTGGCCATCCTGGCGCGCCTGCTGATCCACCGGTTCGTGGATCGGTTGACCAAGCCCCGGAACGGGGGGCGGATGCCCGCGATCCTGCGTCCGGTGCGCGACCGGGCCCCCGACCGGGTCCGCTCCGCGACGAGCCCGCTGCTGCACGAGCGCCGTCAGCAGCGGGCCGAGACCATGGGCTCGGTGCTGAAGTCGGTCACCTCGATCCTGGTCCTGGCCCTGGCCGTGATCTACGCCCTGGGGGTCCTCGGGCTGAACGTGGCCCCACTGATCGCCTCGGCGGGGATCGTCGGGGTGGCCCTCGGGTTCGGCGCCCAGAACCTGGTGCGGGACTTCATCTCCGGGATCTTCATGATCCTCGAGGACCAGTACGGGGTCGGGGACGTGGTCGACCTCGGCGCCGCCAGCGGGGTGGTGGAGAACGTCGGCCTGCGGGTCACCTCGATCCGCGACGTCAACGGCACCCTCTGGTACTGCCGCAACGGGGAGGTCCAGCGGGTCGGCAACAAGAGCCAGGGCTTCGCGGTCGCGGTGCTGGACCTTCCCCTGGCCCACACCACCGACGTCGACGTCGCCTCGGCGATCGCGTCGCGGGTCGCGACCGAGGCCGTGTCCGAGCCTCCCCTGGTCGACGACGTGATCGCCGCGCCGGAGGTGCTGGGGGTGGACAAGGTCACGGCCGACACAGTGACGCTGCGGCTGACCGTGAAGGTTCGGCCCGGACGTCAGTGGGCGGTGCAGCGTGCGCTGAACCAGCGGATCCTGGACGCCTTCGACCAGAACGGGGTGCGACCGCCCTACCCGCAGGGCCGTCCGCTCGGGACGATGACCGCCCCCGACGGCACCAGCACCTGAGGCCGGGGAGAATGAAGCCATGAGCAGCGGTGAGATCGACCCGACACCCGTCCCGGTGCCGTCACCGGACACACCCGTGACGTTCTACGACGCGGTCGGCGGGCACGAGACGTTCGTCCTGCTGATCGAGCGCTTCTACCTGGGCGTGGCGGCGGACCCCCTGCTGCGGGCGCTCTACCCCGAAGATGATCTCAGCCCCGCCGAAGTTCGGTTCCGGATGTTCCTGGAGCAGTACTGGGGTGGTCCGCGGACCTACTCGGAGCTGCGCGGTCACCCCCGTCTGCGGCTGCGGCACCAGCCCTTCCGGGTGGACTCCACCGCTCGGGACTCGTGGCTGAGGTGCATGCGGGACGCGATCGACTCCGTCGACGCCGACCGGATGGACGACGAGCACCGGGACGCGCTGTGGGCTTACCTCGTCTCGGCGGCCGACAGCCTGGTCAACACCCCCGGCTGAGCCGTGGGGGGTGCTGCGGGGGCGCAGTGACCGTCGGGCAGGATCGGGGCCCGTGCGCCGATCTCCGACCAGCCCCTCGCCCGACGACCTCGGTCCGCAGCCGTGGTGGCACGATGCCGTCTTCTACCAGATCTACCCCCGCAGCTTCGCCGACTCAGACGGCGACGGCATCGGCGACCTGGAGGGCATCCGCAACCACCTGGGCTACCTCGAGCTGCTGGGGGTCGACGCCCTGTGGTTGAGCCCGGTGATGCGTTCCCCCATGGCCGACCACGGCTACGACGTGGCCGATCCCCGCGACATCGACCCCATCTTCGGCGACCTGGCCGCCTTCGACGAGCTGGTCGTCGACACCCACGCCCACGGCCTCAAGATCACCATGGACCTGGTGCCCAACCACAGCAGCCAGGCCCATGCCTGGTTCAGGGCTGCGCTGGCCGCCGCGCCGGGCAGCCCGGAACGGGCCCGCTACCACTTTCGCGACGGCCGCGGCCCGAACGGCAGCGAACCACCCAACAACTGGCCCAGCGTGTTCGGCGGCCCGGCGTGGACCAGGACCACCAACCGCGACGGCTCCCCCGGCCAGTGGTACCTGCACCTGTTCGCCCCGGAACAGCCCGACCTGCAGTGGTCCAACCCCGAGGTCAGGGCCGATCTGGCCGCGACCTTGCGCTTCTGGCTCGCGCGCGGGGTGGACGGGTTCCGCATCGACGTCGCCCACGGGCTGTCCAAGCCGCCCGGGCTGCCCGACATGGATCCTGACCACCTCGCCGAGCACGACCTGCTGCGCAACAAGGAGGGTGATCCCCGCTTCGACGATGACGGCGTGCACGAGATCCACCGCATGATCCGCCAGGTGCTCGACGAGACCCCCGGCGCGATGGCCGTGGGCGAGATCTGGGTGGCCGACGACGACCGGTTCGCGGCGTACCTGCGTCCCGACGAGCTGCACCTGGGGTTCAACTTCCGCCTCGCCAAGGCGCCGCCGGCCGCCGCCGGGGTGCGCGACGCCATCGAGCACTCGTTGTCCGCGGTCAGCTCGGTCGGTGCCTCTCCCACCTGGACCTTGTCCAACCACGACGTCGTCCGCCAGGTCACCCGCTACGGCGGGGGGGACACCGGGGTGCGACTTGCGCGGGCCATGCTCCTGGTGGAGCTGGCGCTACCCGGTGTGGTGTACCTCTACAACGGTGAGGAGCTGGGCCTGCCCAACGTCGACCTGCCCGACGGGGTGCTGCAGGACCCGGTCTGGGAACGCTCCGGACGTACGGAGCGAGGACGGGACGGGTGCCGCGTCCCGCTGCCCTGGGAGGGGGCGGCCCCACCGTTCGCGTTCGGCCCGTCGACGCGCACCTGGCTCCCCCAGCCCGCGAACTGGGCCGCGCTCACCGTCGAGGCCCAGCTGGAGGACGCCGACTCGATGCTCTCGCTCTACCGCGCTGCCCTCGAGCTGCGTCGACACCGCAGCGAGTTCTCCGGCGACACGATCGAGTGGTACGGCGCCCCCGACGGCTGCCTGGCCTTCCGACGGACCGGTGGGGGCCTGGTCTGTGCGCTGAACACCTCCGACGCTTCGGTGCCGATGCCTCCCGGCGAGGTCCTGCTCTGCAGCGTCTCGCTGGTGGGCGAGGCGCTGCCGCCCGACGCTGCCGCCTGGCTGGTCTGAGCCCGCCGCGCGGCGCCCTCAGGCCAGCAACAGCGGGATCTGCGGGTGCCGGCGCCGCAGCACGGCGCCGTAACGGGCGTCCAGGCGCAGCCAGCCTGGGGTGACCCGCACCCGAACCGGCTCGTCCGGGCTGGCGCCCTCGCCGATGAAGCCCATGCCGGACAGCGCGAACACGCAGCGCAGCGGGACCGCGACCGACTCCGCGCTCCCGTCGCTGCCGCCGTGGACGGTGAGCACGGTGGAGTCCAGCAGCGAGGGTGGTGGCCCTTGCGGGCCGGAGTGCTCCTTGGCCAGCTCCACGCCCCGCTCGGCGATCCGGGACAGCTCCACGGCGGGTACGTCCTCGACGTGGGTGTAGCCGGTCTCCGGGGGCAGGGCCGAGCGCCACGCCGCGTCCACGGCGAAGCCCGGGTCGACGGTGGACTCGCGGTCCACCGCCAGTGCGGTGAGCAGGTCGGCGGCGTTGACGGTGGTGTCGGAGGGGGTCAGCGTCGCGTCGACCACCCGGGCGGCGATCACGTCGAAACCCGTGGACGCCCAGACCCCCACCCCGCCCCCGTCGCGCACCCGCAGCCGCACCACGCCGGCGGGGTCGAGGCGGACGACCCGCCCGACGAACCGCGCGAGGTCGTCGCGCTCGGCCTTGTCGGGCACCGTCAGACCACGGCGCCGCGCACCCGCCGCACCCGGATCAGCCACGAACCCACCCCTGCAGTGCGCACCGCTCGACGTCGGTGAACCGTCGCGGTCGTTGCGCGGCGAGGTCGAAGGGCACCAGCTGGGTGCTCGCCGTCACCGCGGGCGCCGACTCGGGTCTCGCCGCCGGACGCAGCTCGTAGGCGATCACCGCGTCGGCTGCTCGCATCCGCGAGATCCACATGAGCACCGACAGCGGGGTGTCTGCGTGCGTGAGCTGGCTGCGGTAGTGCACGTGCAGGTCAGCCACGACCGACCCGCGGGCCATGTCTGCGGTCGGCGAGCCCGGCTCGAACAGCCACTGCACCCGCGCCTCCTCGAGGATCGTCACCGTGCGGGCGTGGTTGAGGTGGCCGTAGGCGTCCATGTCCGACCAGCGGATGCCGACCTGCACGAGGACCCCCACCCCGGCACCGTCCACCGCGTCCAAGCTCGCCGTGAGGGGCTGGTTCACCGTGTCAGCTCCGCCCGGGCGCTGGCGCCGGTACCGGTGCCGCGGGCCATGCTGCGCACCTGCCCGGCGGCCACCG
>JBDTDI010000088.1:0-4905 GCA_039923155.1 Mycobacteriaceae bacterium
CCATCCTGGCGACAAGGAGCCCGCTATTTGCCCGTCCGGTGCGCTCTGGCAGGGTCGGCGCCCGTGGGAGCGCTGGTGGCGATCGAGGGTCTGGACGGGGCGGGCAAGGCGACGCTGACCGCGGGCCTGGTCGCGGCCGCGGGAGAGCAGGGGGCGCGGGTGAGCACGTTGGCCTTCCCCCGCTACGGCGCGTCCGTAGCGGCCGACCTGGTCGCGGAGGCGCTGCGTGGCGAGCACGGTGACCTCGGGGGAAGCGTCCGCGCGATGGCCGTGCTGTTCGCCCTGGACCGGGCCGGTGCGGCCGACGAGCTGCGGGGCCTGCTCGCCACCCACGACCTCGTCCTGCTGGACCGCTACGCCGCCTCGAACGCCGCCTTCGGGGCCGCACGCAGCCACCAGGACGCCGACGGACCGTTCGTCGAGTGGGTCCGTCGGCTCGAGCTGGGACGTCTGGGCCTGCCCGTTCCGGACCTGCACGTGTTGCTCCGGGTCGATCCCGGGGTCGCCGGCGACCGGGCGGCGCAGCGCTCCGGTGCGGACCCGGCGCGGGATCGGGACGCCTTCGAGCGGGACGCCTCGCTGCAGCAGCGGACGGCCGTGGTCTACGACGGCCTGGCGCAGCGGTCGTGGGTCAGTCCCTGGCAGGTCGTCGACGGCGGGGGCAGCACCGGGGCTGCGGTGGAGGCCGTGCTGGACCGTCTCGGCGCGCGGTGAGCAGTTCCGTGGGGCGGAAGTGCCACGATGGGGGGATGAAGCCCAGGATCCTGGTGGTGGACGACGACGCAGCGCTCGCCGAGATGCTCACGATCGTGCTGCGCGGCGAGGGATTCGAGGCGAGCGTGGTCGGGGACGGCTCGCGCGCGCTGGAGGCAGTTCGAGAGGTCAAACCCGACCTCATCCTGCTGGACCTGATGCTGCCCGGGATGAACGGGATCGACGTGTGCCGGGCCGTGCGCGCCGAGTCCGGGGTGCCGATCGTGATGCTGACGGCCAAGACCGACACCGTCGACGTCGTCCTGGGGCTCGAGTCCGGTGCGGACGACTACGTGATGAAGCCGTTCAAGCCCAAGGAGCTCGTGGCCCGTGTGCGGGCCCGGCTGCGCCGCACCGACGACGAGCCCGTCGAGACCCTGGCGATCGCCGACGTCCGTGTCGACGTGCCGGCCCACCAGGTGACCCGCGCGGGGACTCCGATCTCGCTGACCCCCCTGGAGTTCGACCTGCTCGTGGCCCTGGCGCGCAAGCCGCGTCAGGTCTTCACCCGGGAGGTGCTGCTGGAGCAGGTGTGGGGCTACCGGCACGCCGCCGACACCCGACTGGTCAACGTCCACGTCCAGCGCCTGCGCGCCAAGATCGAGACCGATCCGGAACGCCCGGAGGTCGTCCTCACCGTGCGCGGGGTCGGGTACAAGGCCGGTCCGCCGTGACGTCGCCGGCGGCGCTCGCCCGACGTGTGCGCGGCTCCTTCGCCGCCGCTGGGGCCGAGTTCGCCACCCGGTGGCGGCGTTCGCTGCAGCTGCGGGTGGTGGTGTCGACGCTGGCGCTGTCCACGGTGGTCGTGCTCGTGCTGGGTCTCGTGCTGCTCGGCCAGATCACCAACCGGGTGCTGGAGGCCAAGCAGACAGCGGCCGTGCAGCAGGTGGAGCGGGCCCGCTCCACCGTCCAGCAGGAGCTGGCCGGCGCCGACGACAGCCTGTCGTTGCTCAACCGGCTGAACCTGGCCCGTGCGGCACTGGAGATTCCTTCCGGCGGCAGCGCCGACGTGACGGGGGCGACGGCGGGAGAGTTCGACGCGGTGCTCATCGTGCCCGGTGACGGGCCGCGCGGTGACCTGCCCAGCGGCCAGTCCCCGGACGTGCCCGACGAGCTGCGCAGCTTCGTGCAGCGGGGTCAGCTCGCCTACCAGTACACCAGCGTCAGCCGTCCCGGCACGAGCTCCGTCCCCGCCCTCGTGGTGGGTACCCCGGCGGCCTCCGACGTGCCGAACCTCGAGCTGTACCTGGTGTTCCCGCTCGGGTCCGAGGCGAACACGATCGGCCTGGTGCGGGGCATCCTGGCCCTCGGCGGCGGGGTGCTGCTGCTGCTGCTGGCCGGCATCGCGGCCCTGGTCACCCGGCAGGTGGTGCTCCCGGTGCGGGCCGCGGTCGGCGTGGCCGAGCAGTTCGCCCGAGGGCAGCTCAGCGAACGGATGCCGGTGCGCGGCGAGGACGACGTGGCCCGGCTCGCGCAGGCGTTCAACGACATGGCCGAGCACCTGGCGTCGCAGATCACCCAGCTCGAGGAGTTCGGGGCCCTGCAGCGCCGGTTCACCTCGGACGTGAGCCACGAGCTGCGCACGCCGTTGACCACCGTGCGGATGGCGGCCGACCTGCTGTACGAGGGCAGCAACGACATGGCGCCCGCGCTGCGGCGCCCCGCCGAGCTCCTGGTCGCTGAGCTGGACCGGTTCGAGGTGCTGCTCGCCGACCTGCTCGAGATCAGCCGGTACGACGCGGGGATGGCGGAGCTCTCGCCCGAGCCGGTGTCCGTGGCCGCCTGCGTGCGCTCCGCGCTCGCCACCGTGCGCCACCTCGCCGATGACACCGCGACCGAGGTGCTGCTGGACCTGCCCGAGGAGCCGGTGGTGGCCGAGATCGATCCGCGCCGGGTGGAGCGGGTGCTGCGGAACCTGCTGGCCAACGCCATCGACCACGCGGAGGGCAACCCGGTGCTGATCCGGCTCCGCGCCTCCGACGACGCCGTCGCCGTGCTGGTTGCCGACTCCGGCCTCGGGCTGGCGCCCGGCGAGGCCGAGCTGGTGTTCAACCGGTTCTGGCGGGCCGATCCTTCCCGGGTGCGAAGGTCCGGGGGCACCGGGCTGGGGCTGGCCATCAGCCTCGAGGACGCTCGGCTGCACGGCGGCTGGTTGCGCGCCTGGGGTGAGCCGGGCCGCGGTGCCCGCTTCGTCCTCACCCTTCCGCTGCGGCGTGGCGTCGAGCTCACCCACAGCCCGCTGCCGTTGGCGCCCACGCGCTCCGGTCTCGGCGCCGGTGACCTGCCCCCGCCCCCGGCGCAGCCCCGCTCGGTCGTCGTGGTGCACCAGTGAGCCGCCGATCGGCGCTCGCGGGTGCGCTCGCCCTCGTGCTGGCGCTGAGCGGTTGCGCCACGGTGCCGACCAGCTCCACGCCGGTGGCCGTCGACGCGGTCGGCGCCAACGCCACCCGCACCACCCTGCCCGCGCCGGCCTCGGGCCAGGACCCCGACCTGCTCGTGTGCGCGTGGGTCACCGCGTCGGCGGCGCCAGCCGAGCGGCACGCCGCTGCCCGGCAGTACCTCACGCCGTCCGGGTCGAAGTCGTGGGACGACTCGGCCTCGACCACGATCCTCGACAACGTCGACTGCATCCCCAGCGGAACCGACTCCGCCCGGCCCGGGCGGACGACCGTCCTGCTGCGCGGGGACACCGAGGGCACGCTCAGCGCTACGGGCGCCTTCACCCCGGCCAGCGCCCCCACGCGGTACACCACGACCTTGGACCTGGTGCAGGTCAAGGGGGAGTGGCGCATCGACTCCCCACCCGACGGCGTGGTGATGCGCCGGGCCGACTTCACCTCCGTCTACCGCAGGGTCCCGGTGTACTTCCTGGACCCGACGCTGGCCGCGGTCGTCCCTGACCTGCGGTGGGTGGTCGGCGACCAGTCCTCGATCGCCGCACGACTGGTCGACCTGCTGCTGGCCGGTCCGCGCCCGGACCTCGCGCCCGCGGTGGTCACCGAGCTGCCCCCGCGCGCGAGCCTGCGCCGCAACGTCGCCAAGGCCGACGACGCCAACACCTCGGGCGCCTCCGCCGGCCGGGGGGTGGTCGTCGACTTCGCCGCGCTGGACCGCCTGGACCCCGATGAGCGCTCGCTGCTGGCCGCGCAGGTGGTGTGGACCCTCGACGGCGCCGGCGTGATCGGGCCCTACTTCCTGCTCGTGGACGGTGCACCGCTGGACGACGCCCACCCGGGCGGCTGGACCAGCAGCGACGTCGTCTCGACGAACCCGGCGGCCGAGCCCGGGGCGGCGGTGCCGCTGCACGCGCTGCGCGAGGGCGCACTCGTGCAGGTCGACCAGACCGGCGTGAAGCCCGTGCCCGGTGCGCTCGGCGGCTACAACAGCCTGGTCAGCGCCGCCATCTCGCGGGACGGCAGCCGCGTGGCCGCCGTGGCCAAGGAGGTGGACGGGAACAAGGTTGCCCTGCTCCTCGGCAAGACGGGTGCCGCTGTGGTGCGCGCCGCCGAGGGCCGCTCGATGACCCGGCCCACCTGGTCCCCGGACGGGACGTCGGTGTGGGTGGTGCAGAACGGGGCGACGGTCCTGCGCATCAGCCAGGACGCGCGCACCGGTGCGGTGTCCACCCAGAAGGTGGACAGCACTGCCGTCGGCGCGCCCCCCGGGGTGATCACCTCGCTGCGACTGTCCCGCGACGGGGTGCGGGCAGCGCTGGTGGTGGGCGGGGTGCTCGAGCTCTCGGAGGTGGTGCGCAGCCAGTCCGGGGCGCTGGCCCTGTCCACCCCGCAGCCCCTCGCCCCGGCGCTGGGCGCCAAGGCCACCTCGGTGGACTTCTCCGCGGCCGACACCCTCGTGGTCTCGCGCAGCTCGGTCGACCGTCCCGTGGTCACCGTCACCGTCGACGGGTCCGAGCTCCGCCAGCTGCCCGACAACAACCTGACCGTCCCGATCCGCGTCGTCACCGCCTCACCCGGCTCCACCCTGGTCGGGGACAGCCGTGCGGTGTGGCAGCTGACGGCCGGTGACGCCACCGGGCAACGCACCTGGCGGCAGGTCAGCGGCCTCGGCGGCTCGCTGGGCCCCACGACCGTGCCGGTGCTGCCGGGCTGACCAGCCGTGTTCCGCCCTTGTCCCCAGGCCGGCGGGGGCCCC
>JBDTDI010000089.1:0-21329 GCA_039923155.1 Mycobacteriaceae bacterium
CACCGGGTCCGGGCCTAGGTCGGCCCCCCAGTGCAGGACCCGCGGCAGCAACGGCCCGGACACGTCGAGCACGAGCGCCACCCCCGCCGAACGGAGCGTGAGCACGGCGGGGGTGGTGGTGAGCACGGGAGCGGTTCCTCCGGAGGTGGGCGGTGGGGGTTGCAAGGGCACTCAGCCCTTGGTCGCACCCAGGGTCAGGCCCGACACGAACTGCTTCTGCAGCGCGAAGAACACGATCAGCGTCGGCAGCGCCACCAGCACCGAACCCGCCGAGAGCAGGTTGTAGTCGGTGAAGAACTGGCCCCGCAGGTTGTTCAGGGAGCTGGTGATCGGGTACTTGGAGCCCGTGGTCATCAGCGTGGTGGCCCAGAAGAACTCGTTGTAGATCCAGGTCACCAGCAGGGTGGCCAACGCCGCCAGCGGGGGCCGGCACAGCGGCAGGGTCAGCTGCCACCACTGCCGGGCGACGCTCGCGCCGTCCACGTCGGCGGCCTCGTAGAGCTCCATGGGGATCGTCTTCATGTAGTTGCTCAGCACGAAGGCGCAGAACCCGGTCTGGAACGCGGTGTTGATGATGATCAGGCCCCAGAAGCTGTCCAGCAGCGTGCCGGAGTCGGAGAACCAGAACGGCACCTGGACGTCGCGGAACAGGCGGTAGATCGGGATGAGCAACGCCTGCGGCGGGAGCAGGTTGGCCGCGGTGAACATCCCCAGCAGCGCGAGGTTGAACTTGAAGCTGAAGCGCGCCACCACGAACGCCACCATCGAGGACAGCAGCAGGGTGAGGATCACCGCAGGGATGGTGATGACCGCCGAGTTGTAGAAGTGCCGGCCGAAGTCACCCTGCTTCCACGCGTTGGAGAAGTTGCTCAGGGTGAAACCCCCGAACGAGGCGTAGCCGTGCACCGCGGTGTAGCTGTAGTCGCGGAAGCTGTTGTACAGCGCCCACAGCACCGGGAACAGCCAGACGAGGGCGACCACGGTGAGGAAGACGTGCAGCAACCGGCGGGCCGGACGGACCTTCTTCCTCTTCCCGGTCACCGTCGGGCTGGCCCCGTGCGCCCCCGGTGCGGCCGTTCGATCGGCGACGGCGGTCATCGGTCCCCCTTCATGACAACACGCAGGTACAGCACGATGAACACCGAGCTGATCACCAGCATCACCGTGGCCAGGGCCGAGCCGAAGCCGATCCGGCTGGCCTCCCCGACCACGTTCTGGGTGACCAGGGTGGAGATCAGCTCGAGCCCGTTCCGGCCCTTGTTGATGATCCACACCAGGTCGAACGCCCGCAGGCTCTCGATGAACGTCACGACCAGCACGATGATGTTGATCGGACGCAGCACCGGGAACACGACCAGGAAGAACGCCTTGGACTCCGACGCCCCGTCGATGGCCGCGGCCTCCCGCAGCGATCCGTCCACCGCCTTCAACCCGGCCAAGTACAGCAGCATGATGTACCCGACCTGGCGCCACGTGGTCGCGACCAGAGCGGCCCACAGGTTGTAGCGCTGGTCGCCGACCCAGTCGATCTGGCTGCCGGTGACCGCGTTGAGCAGACCCTGGTCACGGGAGAAGATGAGCTGCCAGATGAAGCCGATCAGGGCCAGCGAGAGCACGACGGGAAGGTACAGCGCCGTCTGGTAGATCCGCCCGCCCCGCATCTCCTTGTCCAGCAGCACGGCCAGGAACATCCCGATCGGGGTCGCGACCAGGAACATCACCGCGAGCCAGATCAGGTTGTGCTGGATCGCCGGCCAGAACGGCGGGTAGTTCGTGGTCACGTTGCGGTAGTTGGTGCCCCCGATGAAGTCGGACGCGTGCAGCGCGCCGATCCCGTTCCACCGGGTGAACGACAGGACCACCGACGCGACGGCGGGCAACCAGATGAGGCCGAACACCACGATCGAGGGAATCACCACCATCAGCGTGACGGTCAGCTTGTCGCGCCCGGTGAGCCGCCGCACCTTGCGGCGGCCCCGGCCCGGCCGTTTGCCCTCCGGCTCAGCGCTGTCGGCCGGCGCAACCGTTCCCACGGCGGTCTCGGTCACGGACGACCTCCCCTTCCTCGGACGATCGATCAGGAGACGAAGATCGTCTTCTTCTGGCTCTCGATGCTGTTGGTCAGCCCGTCGATGTCCTTCGGGTTTCCGATGAACGTCTGCAGGGCGGGGATCATCACGGTGGAGGCGAAGTCCGGACGGGTGTCGCGGTCCATGAACTGGGAGATCTGTTTCGCGTTGCCGATGAACTCGACCGCCTTCTTCTGCAGGGCCGTGTACTTCGACGTGTCGGCCTTGGAGTTCGTGGCGATCACGGTGGGGTCGGCGCTGACCAGCAGCTGCTGGGCCTCGGGCGAGCCCAGGTAGGCCAGGAAGTTCTCGGCGCCAGGCTTGTTCTTGGGCCGCGACGCCATCATGTTGCCGTCGATGGGCGCCTCGATCGCGCTGGTCCCGATGTTGGAGTCCAGCTCGGGGAAGGCGAAGAAGTCCAGGTCGTCCTGGTCGGCGCCCTTGGTGAACTGCTGGCCCACGAACATGCCCAGCACGTAGGTCGCGGCCTCGTTCTTCTGCAGCGACGTGGCCGCCTCCTGCCAGGTGCGTCCGAGCGAGTCGGGCTGGGACACCTCGAGCAGCTTGCGCCACGCGTCGAAGACGTTCTTCACCTTGGGGCTGTTCCACGCCTCCTTGCCGTCCATGAGGCTGATGTGGAAGTCGTAGCCGTTCAGGCGCAGGTTCAGCTGGTCGAACGTGCCCATCGCCGGCCAGCCGTCCTTGTCCGCGAACGCCAGCGGGATGAGCTTGTCCTTCTTCATCTGGGCGCTGAGCGTGTAGAACTCGTCCATCGTCTTCGGCACCTCGTAGCCCTTGGCCTTGAAGATGCTGGGCCGGTAGAACATCGCCCACGGGTAGGTGGTGGCGGGCACGAAGTACTGCTTGCCGTCGTCGGCCGTCGACGCCTTCTTCAGCGCGTCGCTCATGCCCGGGAGGTTGGTCCACACGTCGCTGAGGTCACCGGCCAGGCCCTTGTTGGCGAAGAACTTCATGCGGAAGCCGGAGAACCAGGTGAAGACGTCGTCCGGGTTGCCCTGCAGGTAGTTGTTGATGTTCTCCTGGAAGCTGTTGTGGTCGATGGTGTTGATGGAGACGGTGACGCCCTTGCTCTGCTTCTGGTAGGCCGCGACCATCTCCGCGATCGACTTCTTCGGCACCGCGTCGGACTGGTTCGAGCCGTACGTCACCGCGCCGGTCGCGGCCTTGGTGCCGCCCGCAGCTCCACCGGAGGAGGACGAGGAGTCAGATCCGCAGGCCGCGAGCAGACCGGGCAGGCCCACCAGGGCCGCGCCGCCCAGGGCGCCGCGCAGCACCGTTCGTCGGCTCATCCGGTTGGTGGTGAAGGACGCGGCGAGCGACGGAACTGACGCTCCGGCGGGCTGGCTGGGCTCGGACTTCGAACGGGACACGGCGCCTCCAAGGGGCAGTTCGTCAACGGTGACAGCGAGCTGGTCGGATGGGTCGCTGTCGGCTCCGGGCGGGTCACGCAGCCGAACCGACAACAACGAACACGACCTAGCAGGTAGAACCACACCTTCCAGTGGCGGCGGCCACATGTCAAGACACGAATCGGCATCGTTTGACGCGGTTCACACCGGTGCCTCAAGGAGAGGCGCGCGTTCACGCCGGCCCGTCATCTGTCGTCGGTCATGTTCGACCGTGTTGACTTCTCACCTTCCTGCGGCCAGGGTTTGGCCATGCGGAGCTGGCCGAGCACCACCATCGCCTTCGGGGCGGACTACAACCCCGAGCAGTGGCCCGAGGCCGTCTGGGCCGAGGACGTGGCCCGAATGCAGGAGGCGGGGGTCAGCTTCGCGACCGTCGGGGTGTTCTCGTGGTCGCTGCTCGAACCAGAACCCGGGGTGTACACCTTCGGCTGGCTCGACCGCGTCCTGGACCTGCTGCACGCCGGTGGCATCGCCGTCGACCTGGCCACCGCCACGGCCTCACCGCCGCCCTGGTTCTCCCACGCCCACCCCGAGACGCTGCCGGTGGACCACGACGGACGCACCCGGTGGCCGGGGTCGCGGCAGAGCTGGTGCCCCAGCTCACCGGTGTTCACCGAGGCCGCAACCCGGCTGACCGAGCAGATGGCCCGGCGCTACCACGACCACCCGGCGCTGGCCCTGTGGCACGTCTCCAACGAGTACGGCTGCCACAACGCCCCCTGCTACTGCGACACCTGCGCAGCCTCGTTCCGGGAGTGGCTGGGCAAGGCGTACGGCACCGTCGACGCGCTCAACGACGCGTGGGGCACCGCCTTCTGGAGCCAGCGCTACAGCGACCTCGCGCAGGTCCTGCCGCCGCGGTTGTCCACCGCCGACTCCAACCCCACCCAGGTCCTGGACTACCGGCGCTTCACCTCCGACGCGCTGCTGGCGCAGCTGCAGGCCGAGGTGTCGGTGCTGCGCGTGCACTCTCCCGGGGTCCCGGTCACGACCAACTTCATGACCCTGGACGGCTTCCGCCACCTCGACTACACCCGGTGGACGCCCTTCCTCGACGTGGTGAGCACCGACCACTACGTCATCGGCAGCCTGGCCGAGCCGGAGGCGGAGCTGTCCTTCGCTGCCGACCTCACCCGGGGTCTCGCCGGTGGCGCTCCGTGGCTGCTGATGGAGCACTCGTCCTCCGCCGTGAACTGGCAGCCCGTCAACCGGGCCAAGACGCCGGGACAGCTGCTGCGCCACAGCCTGACCCACGTGGCCCGGGGTGCAGACACCCTCGGCTTCTTCCAGTGGCGCCAGTCCCAGGCCGGGTCGGAGAAGTTTCACTCCGCGCTGCTGCCGCACGCCGGCACCAGCTCCAAGATCTGGGCGGACGTGCTCGAGCTGGGCCGGGCCACCAAGGCGCTGGGCGAGGTGGTCGGGTCCCGGGTGGAGGCCGAGGTGGCCCTGCTGTGGGACTACGAGGCCGGCTGGGCCCTGCAGGCCCCGAGCCACCCCAGCGCCGAGGTCACCTACGGCGAGGTCGCCCACGACCTGCACGCCGCGCTGCGCCGCGCCGGGGTGACGGTCGACGTCGTCGGACCACACGCACCGCTGGACGGCTACCGGGTGGTCCTGGTGCCCACCCTGTACCTCGCCGACACCCGGACCCTGGACGCGCTCGCGAGCGCCGCGGACGCTGGGGCGCAGGTGCTGCTCACCTACTTCACCGGGGTGGTCGACGCCCGTGACCACCTCCGCGCGGACCCGCTCAGCGGCGACGGCTGGTCACCGGAGGTGGCGGCGCTGACCGGGACGCGCACCACCGAGCACGCCCCGCTGCTCAGCGGCGAGCAGATCACCCTCGACGGGCTGCTCGCGGGGGTCGCCACCCGCTGGACGGAGTGGTCGGACGTGAAGCAAGGCACCGAGGTGATCGCGCGCGTCGTGGACGGACCTGCCGCCGGCACGGCGGCGCTGACCCGTCGAGGGGTGGGCGCAGGCGCCGCCTGGTACCTGGCCACCCGACCGGCGGCCGCGGGGTTCGACGCACTCGTGTCCAGGATCTGCGCCGACGCCGGGGTGCGTCCCGTCGCAGCGGCCAGCCCGGGGGTGGAGCTGGTGCGGCGCCGCAGCGACCGCGGTTCCTGGGTGTTCGCCGTGAACCACACCGACGCACCGGCCGAGGTGGCCGTCTCGGGGCACGAGCTGCTCACCGACACCGCCGTCGCCGGGCTGACCGTCGACCCGGGCGCGGTCGCCGTGGTGCGGGAGGGCTGATCCCCGTGCTCGCCCGCCAGCGTCAGGAACGCATCCTGGAGATCATCCGCAGCGACGGTGCTGCGCGGGTGTCGGAGCTGATCGAGCTGCTGGACGTCTCCGACATGACCGTGCGCCGCGACCTGGAGGTGCTCGCCTCCCGCGGGTTGGTCGCCAGGGTCCACGGTGGCGCGACCACGGTCGCGCCCCGCAGCACCTACGAGCCCGGGTTCACGGTGAAGTCGTCGTTGCAGGCGGAGGAGAAGGCCGCCATCGCCCGGGCCGCGGCCGAGCTGGTGACGCCCGGCTCCGCGGTGGCCATCTCCGCGGGCACCACCACCTTCGCCCTGGCCCGCGAGCTGCTGACCGTGCCCGACCTCACCGTGGTGACCAACTCGGTGCCGGTGGCGCAGCTGTTCCACGAGTCGCCCCGCAAGGACGTCACCCTGGTCCTCGTCGGCGGCGTGCGCACACCCTCGGACGCCCTCGTCGGACCGGTCTCGGTGACCGCCCTGCGCACGCTGCACACCGACTGGTTGTTCCTCGGGGTGCACGGGGTCGACGGGCACGCCGGCCTGACCACACCGAACCTCGCCGAGGCCGAGACCGACCGCGCCATGATCGCCTGCGCCCGACGGCTCGTGGTGCTGGCCGACGCCACCAAGTGGAACGTCGTGGGCCTGTCCACGATCGCCGACCTGGACGAGGTGGACGTGCTGGTCACCGACGCGTCGCTGGGCTCCGACGCCTGCGCCTCGGTGGCCGAGCAGGTCGGCCGCCTCGTTGTCGCTCCCACTGCTGCCCACACCGCGCAGGACCTACAGACCAGCACAGCCGAGGGGATGCGATGACGGCCACCCAGCAGGACACGACGGGCCGGTTCCCGGCAGCCACCCGCCGACCGCTGTCCGACGGCCGGGAGATCCGCTACTTCGACGACCACCCCGGTGTCCTGCACGACGCGGTGGACAGTCGGAACCTCGAACCCGCCGCGCACGCGGGCACGGTCCGCCACGACGTCCTCACCGGCGAGTGGGTGACGATCGCCGCCCACCGGATGACCCGCACCTTTCTGCCCTCGCGTGCCGACTGCCCGCTGTGCCCCACCCTGGACCGGGCCCACCCCACGGAGGTGCCCGAGTCCAGCTACGACGTGGCCGTGTTCGACAACCGGTTCCCGAGCTTCTCCACCCCGGCCGAGGAGCCGGTCACCGCCGCGTCGCGGCTCGATGTCACCGCCGCGTCGCGGCTCGATGTCACCGCCGCGTCGCGGCCCGCTGTTACCGCCGCGGCGCGGTTGGGGGCACCCGACGCGCCGGCCACCGGGCGGTGCGAGGTGATCTGCTTCTCCAGCGACCACTCCGCCTCGGTGTCGGAGCTGAGCCCGCGGCGCATGCGCACCGTGGTCGGCGCCTGGGCCCAGCGCACCGCCGAGCTGTCCGCCGAGCCGGCCGTCGCGCAGGTGTTCTGCTTCGAGAACCGTGGCGAGGAGATCGGGGTGACCCTCACCCACCCGCACGGGCAGATCTACGCCTACCCGTTCGTGGCCCCCCGCACGCAGGCCCTGCTCAACCAGGCCAAGGCGCACGTGCGGCGCACCGGCGGAAACCTGCTGCGCGACGTGCTGCACCACGAGCAGCGCGCCGCGGTGCGCATGGTGCTCGCCGGGGAGCACTGGAGCGCGTACGTGCCGACCGCCGCCCGGTGGCCGATCGAGGTGCACCTGGCCCCGCACCGGGACGTCCCCGACCTGGCGGCACTGTCGCAGGACGAGGCCGACGAGCTGGCCGACGTCTACCAGGAGCTGTTGCGTCGGGTGGACCGCTTCTTCCCCGGGGTCGAGAAGGTCCCCTACATCGCGGGCTGGCACCAGGCCCCGACCGGGGAGGCCCGCGAGCTCGGCCGGCTGCACCTGCAGGTGTTCAGCGTGCTGCGGGCACCGGGCAAGCTGAAGTTCCTCGCCGGCTCGGAGTCCGGGGCGGGGGCGTGGGTCAACGACGCGAGCCCCGAGGCGATCGCGCAGCGGCTGCGCGAGGTCGCGTCGTGACCGACACACCAAACTTCCTGCCCGCCAACGACCTCGCCGAGCGCACGGCCGCCGACGCCACCCGGGTCTTCGGCGGGCGGCCGGCGGGCGTGTGGGCTGCACCCGGGCGGGTGAACCTCATCGGTGAGCACACCGACTACAACGCCGGCTTCTGCCTGCCGGTCGCGCTGGCCCACCGCACGTGGGTGGCGGCGACACCCCGCGACGACGACCGGGTCAGGATCACCAGCCGTCAGACCGACCAGTCCTTCACCGGGCGGGTCGGGGAGATCGGCAAGGGGTGGACCGCCTATCCCACCGGGGTGCTGTGGGCCCTGCGCGAGGCCGGCTACCCGGTCGCCGGGGTGGACCTGCGCGTCGACTCGACCGTTCCGGTGGGTTCCGGTCTGTCGTCCTCGGCCGCGCTGACCTGCGCGGTGGCCCTCGCCGTGACCCCGCAGGACGCCTCGCGCCGCGAGCTCGTCGCCGCCTGCATCCGGGCCGAGAACGAGGCCGCCGGTGCTCCCACCGGTGGGATGGACCAGTCGGCGGCCCTGCTGAGCCGGGCGGGCACCGCGCTGCTGCTCGACTGCCGGGACGGCTCCACCGAACACCTGCCGCTGGACCTGGACGGCGCCGGGCTGGAGCTGCTGGTCATCGACACCCGCGCCCACCACAGCCTCGCCGACGGCCAGTACGCCGCCCGGCGCGCCGACTGTGAGGCCGCCGCCACCGCGCTGGGGGTCAGCACGCTGCGGGAGGCCGACCTCGACGCCGTGGCGGGCCTGTCCGATCCCCAGCAGCGGGCCAGGGCCCGGCACGTGGTCACCGAGATCGCTCGGGCCCGAGAGTTCGCCGAGCTGCTGCGCGCCGGACGCCTGGGCGAGACCGGTCCCCTGCTCGACGCCTCCCACACGTCGTTGGCCGGTGACTACGACGTGTCCTGCGACGAGCTCGACCTGGCCGTCGAGGCGGCCCGCGGGCACGGTGCGCTGGGTGCCCGCATGACCGGCGGCGGGTTCGGTGGCTCCGCCATCGCCCTCGTCACCGCCGGGCGGGCCTCGTCGGTGGCCGCGGGCGTCGACGCCGCGTTCGCCGCGCGCTCCCTGCGGCCACCGGGTTTCCTGCTCGCCGAGCCCTCCGGCGCCGGCTCGCGGGTACGGTGACCGACGTGGCCGACACGCACCGCAGCTGGGACGCCGTCGGTTCGCTCGAGCCGTCCACCGGTTGCCTGCCGCCCCGGGCGCGGCTGCTCACCGACGCCCCGTCGCTGAGCCTGGACGGGCCGTGGGCGTTCCGGTTGCTCGGCGGGGTGGCCGGGTTGACCGACGAGTTCGCCGCCGTCGACCACGACGACAGCGGCTGGGCCCGCCTCGAGGTGCCGTCCTGCTGGCAGATGACCGGTCTGCCTGACGAACACCCCTACGGGGCGCCCGCCTACACCAACGTGACCTACCCCTTCCCCGTCGACCCGCCCCACGTGCCAGAAGACAACCCCACCGGGGAGTACCGGCGCACCGTCGAGGTCCCCGCCGACTGGCCCGGCGCGGGCCAGGTCCTCGTGCGCTTCGACGGTGTCGACTCTGCGTTCACCCTGTGGTGCAACGGGGTCCAGGTGGGCGGGGCCCACGGTTCCCGGCTGGTGCACGAGCTCGACGTGACGCACCTGGTTCACGCCGGGGTGAACACCCTCGCCGTGCGGGTGCACCAGTGGTCGGCGGCGAGCTACCTCGAGGACCAGGACATGTGGTGGGTGTCGGGCATCTTCCGCCCCGTCAGCCTGTGCCTGCGCCCCACCGAGGGCCTTCACGACGCGTTCGTGCACGCCACCTACGACCACCTCACCCAGACCGGCACCCTGGGTGTCGACACCCAACCCGGTGCGCTGCTGAGCGTCCCGGAGCTGGGCCTGCACGACGTCGCGGCCGCCGGGCCGCACACCGCCGCGGTGACGCCGTGGTCCGCCGAGACACCGCACCTGTACCAGGCCACCCTTCGCAGCGCGGCCGGCTCCGAGACCGTCAACCTGCGCGTCGGCTTCCGGACCGTGTCGACCACCGACGGGGTGCTGGCCGTCAACGGCGCGCCGGTGCTGCTGCGCGGGGTGAACCGGCACGAGTGGCACCCCGACACCGGGCGCACCCTGGACGCGGCCACCATCCTCTCCGACGTACTGCTCATGAAGCAGCACAACATTAACGCGGTACGCACCAGCCACTACCCGCCCGACCCACGCTTCCTGGACCTGTGCGACACCCACGGGCTGTGGGTGATCGACGAGTGCGACCTGGAGACCCATGGCTTCGCCCTGCTGGGCTGGCGCGGCAACCCCAGCGACGAAGCGGCATGGGCACCGGCCTACCTCGACCGGATGCAGCGCACGGTGGAGCGGGACAAGAACCACCCCAGCGTGATCGGGTGGTCGCTGGGCAACGAGAGCGGGGTGGGCGCCAACCTCGAGGCGATGGCCGCCTGGACCAAGCAGCGCGACCCCAGCCGGTTCCTGCACTACGAGGGGGACTGGGACAGCCGCTACGTCGACGTCTACAGCCGGATGTACGCAGACCACGCGGAGACCGCGCTGATCGGCGCCGGCGCCGAGCCCCCGACCACCGACCCGGTCCTGGACGCGCACCGTCGATCGCTGCCGTTCGTGCTGTGCGAGTACGCGCACGCGATGGGCAACGGCCCGGGTGGACTCAGCGAGTACCAGGACTTGTTCGAGGTGCACCCGCGCTTGGCCGGTGGGTTCGTCTGGGAGTGGCTCGACCAGTGCGTACCGGTGCGAACCCCCGACGGGCGGGTGTCCGCCGGCTACGGCGGCGACCTCGGGGAGGTGGTGCACGACGGCAACTTCATCGCCGACGGGCTGTTGTTCCCCGAGCGCACCCCGTCCCCCGGGCTGACCGAGCTCAAGAAGGTCGTCGAGCCGGTACGCATCGTGGTCGGTGCCGAGGAGATCACCATCGGCAACCGCTACGCCGAGCTCGGCACCGGGCACCTGCAGTTCCTCTGGTCGCTGACCGACGACGGGATCGAGGTGGCGTCCGGTGTGCTCGACGTCCCCGAGGTGGGACCGGGGGCCGGAGCCGCCACCGCAGCACCCGCCGCGCCGGGGGGACCAGCGGCCGGTGAGCGCTGGCTGACCGTGCGGGCCGTCCTCGCCCGAGACACGTCGTGGGCGGGGGCGGGCCACGAGATCGCATGGGGGCAGGGGTGCCTCGCGACCCCGCCCCGCCCACGTCGGGCCACGTCCCCCGCCCCCACCCGTCGTGTCGAGACCGACGCTCACGCCGTGGGCCCGGCGCGCTTCGACCCCGCCGGCACCCTGGTGCAGCTCGGTGGCCTCGACGTGGTCGGGCCGTGCCTGGACCTGTGGCGGGCCACCACCGACAACGACGAACGGGGCTACGGCGCGCCCGGACCGATCTGGCGAGCGCTGGGCCTGGACCGCCTGCAGCACCGCGTCGTCGACATCAGGACCGACGGCGGTGCTGGTGCTGAAGAGCTGGTGGTGCGCAGCCACGTGCTGCCCGCGGGCACCGACGTCGGCTACTCGTGCGAGCTCGGGTGGCGCGCGGTCGAGGGTGGTGTCCGGCTGCGGGTGCAGGCGGAGCCGATCGGCCCCTGGAGCTGCCCGGTACCTCGGCTCGGGCTGCGGATGGGCCTGCCCGCCAGCATCGACCGGCTCACCTGGTTCGGTCTCGGCCCCGGTGAGGCCTACGCCGACACCTGCACCGCGCAGTGGGTGGGCCGCCACAGCCTTGCCCTCTCCGAGCTGCAGACCCCTTACGTCCGGCCGCAGGAGAACGGAGCCCGCGCCGGGGTGCGCTGGGCCGAGCTGAGCCGCGCCGACGGTCCGCCACTGCGCATCGACGCCGCCGACGAGGTCGCGGTGACCCTGCGTCCGTGGACCACCGAGGTGCTCGACGCCGCCGCGCACCGCACCGACCTGGTGCCCGACCCCCAGTGGCACTGGGTCAACGTCGACGTCGCCCAGCACGGCATCGGCACGGGCGCGTGCGGGCCGGGCGAGCTCGCCCGGTACACCCTGCACGCCCGACCGTTCGCGATGGAGCTCGAGCTGCGGGTGTCGCCCGCACCGCCCACCGCACCCCGGTAACCGGCGAACCTCCGACATGCCCGTCCGCCGGGGTGCACTCACGGGGCGCCCTTCCTAGGAAGGTCTCCGGGGGCTGGTGGGAGGCCAGGCCCTCGCGCCAGCGCAGGAGGCGGCTCGCCCGTTGCGGTGCGGCCAGCCCCGAGGGCTTCAGCCGGCCGCGGCGGCGGTGACCAGCGCCCGGAAGAGACCCGTGTCCTCGGCGTTCTCCGGGTGCCACTGCACCGCCAGGCAGAACCGTGGACCGGGCAGCTCCATGGCCTCCAGCACCCCGTCGCCAGACCGGGCGGTGGCCGTGAACCCAGGATGGTCCAGCACCCCCTGGTGGTGGTGGCAGTGCACCTCGACCTCGTCGGACCCGGTGATCTCCCGCAGTCGGCTGCCCGCGTCGATGACCGCCCGGGTGGCACCGAAGACGTCGCGACCGGGGCTGTGGCCCTCGTGACCGACGACGTCGGGCAGGTGCTGGGCCAGCTCGCCCCCAGCCCGGACGGCCATGAGCTGCATCCCCCGGCACACCCCCAGCGTGGGCAGCGCGATCCGCTCCGCGGCGTCCAGCAGGGCCAGCTCCCAGGCGTCGCGATCGGTGCGGGGTCGGTCGGTCCGGGGGCCCGGCACCCGGCCGTAGGCGGCCGGGTCCACGTCGGCGCCCCCGGTGATCAGCAGGCCGTCGACCCGGGCCAGCAGGGCCGTCGCCGACGCGGCGTACGGGTCGGTGGGCGGGCTGGTGCACAGCGCGACGGGCGGGGCCAGCACGGGCAGTCCACCGGCGGCCACCACCATGTCGGAGTAGTTGGCGGGCAGCAAGTCGGCAAGCTGGTCCCACACCCCCCAGCGGGCCGGTTCCCGGTAGGAGGACAGGGCGATCAACGGAGGTGCCATCGCGGTGTCGTCCTAGACGGGGGTGACGTAGGCGCCGGAGATGCCGCCGTCGACCAGGAAGGTGGCTGCGGTCATGAAGCTGGACTCGTCAGAGGCGAGGAAGAGCACCGCGTTGGCCATCTCCTCCGGCTCGGCGAAGCGGCCCATCGGCACGTGCACCAGGCGGCGGGCAGCACGCTCGGCGTCGGCGGCGAACAGCTCGGCCAGCAACGGGGTGTTCACCGGCCCGGGGCACAGCGCGTTGACCCGCACCCCCTGCCTCGCGAACTGCACCCCGAGCTCCCTGGTCATCGACAGCACCCCACCCTTGGAGGCGGAGTAGGAGATCTGCGAGGTGGCGGCCCCCATCACCGCCACGAACGACGCGGTGTTGATGATCGACCCACGACCCTGGGCGAGCATGTACGGCAGTGCGGCCTTGCAGCACAGGTACACCGAGGTGAGGTTCACCTCCTGCACGCGGCGCCACGTGTCCAGGTCGGTGTCCAGGATTGAGTCGTCCTGCGGCGGCGAGATACCGGCGTTGTTGAACGCCACGTCGACCGAGCCGAAGGTGTCCTGCGCGGTGGCGAACAACGCGTCCACCTGCTCCTTGCTGGTGACGTCGGTGTGCACATAGGTGATTGGGAGCTCAACGGCGAGCCGGTCCCCCGCCGTGTCGTCGACATCGCCGACGACGACCCGGGCGCCCTCGGCGACGAACCGGCGCACCGTCGCCAACCCGATCCCGGAGCACCCCCCGGTGATCACCGCCACCTTCCCGGCCAACCGTCCAGCTCGTGGTTCGGTCACAACCCACACCTCCTTCTCGTCGATGATCTCCAGCGTCATGGTTCCGGGCCCGGCTCAGCTGTCGGCGAGGAAGACGTTCTTCTCCTCGGTGAACGCGTTCGGGGCGTCCGGGCCGAGCTCGCGCCCGAGCCCGGACTGCTTGAACCCGCCGAACGGGGTCCAGTAGCGCACCGCGGAGTGGGAGTTGACGCTGAGGTTGCCCGACTGGACCGCCCGCGCCACCCGCAGCGCTCTTCCCACGTCGCGGGTGAAGATCGACCCGGACAGGCCGTAGGTGCTGTCGTTGGCCAGCTCGACCGCGTCGACCTCGTCGTCGAAGGCCATCACGGCCACCACCGGCCCGAATATCTCCTCGCGCCACACCCCGGCCGTCGGGTCGTCGCACGCAACCACGGTCGGCGCCACCCAGAACCCACCCAGCTCCGGCACGGGGCCGCGGAACGCCACCTCCACCCCGTCCAGGTGTGCGGTCACGGCGCTCTGGCGCGCCGCGGAGATCAGCGGACCCATCTCGCTCGTCGGGTCCTGTCCCGGGTGGGTGACCCGCAACCCCGCCACCGCCCGCTGCAGACCGTCCATGAACTCGTCGTACACCGAGCGCTGCACCAGGATTCGTGATCGGGCGCAACAGTCCTGCCCCGCGTTGTCGAACACCGCGTAGGGCGCCGTGGCCGCGGCGGCGCTCACGTCGGAGTCGGCGAAGACGATGTTTGCGCTCTTGCCCCCGAGCTCGAGGGTCACCCGCTTCACCTGCTCGGCGCAGCCGGCCATGATCTGCTTGCCGACCCGGGTGGAGCCGGTGAAGCACACCTTGCGGACCAGGGGGTGGGTCACGAAGCGGGCACCCACCACCGGGCCGGCGCCCGGGAGCACCGTGAAGACCCCGTCGGGGATCCCCGCCTGCGTCGCGAGCTCACCGAGACGAAGCGCCGTCAACGGGGTCAGCTCGGCGGGCTTGAGGACGACGCAGTTGCCGGCCGCCAGGGCCGGAGCGAAGCCCCACGCCGCGATCGGCATCGGGAAGTTCCACGGCACGATGATGCCCACCACCCCGAGGGGCTCGTGGAAGGTCACGTCCAGGCCGCCGGAGACCGGGATCTGCCGCCCGTGCAGGCGTTCCGGGGCGGCGGAGTAGTAGTTCAGGCAGTCGCGGACGTTGCCTGCCTCCCAGCGGGCGTTGCCCAGGGTGTGCCCGGCGTTGCGGATCTCGAGGGCGGCGAGCTCCTCGACGTGGTCGTCGACGATCGCGGCGAAGGCCCGCAGCAGCCGCGCCCGCTCCCCCGGGGCCACCTGCCGCCAGGCGCCGAAGGCCTTGTGCGCCGCCTCGATCGCGGCGTCCGCCTCGGCCTCGTCGGCCAGGTGCACCTCGTCGAACCCCTCGCCCGTGCTGGGGTCGACCAGGGTGAAGGTGCTGCTGCTCGCAGGCGCGTTCACAGCCGCTCGAACCCCCGACGACGCTCCCAGTCGGTGACGCTGGACTCGAAGGCGGCCAGCTCCACGTCGGCCAGGTTCGTGTAGTGCTCCACCACCTCCACGCCCAGGGCCGCCCGCACCACCGCCGAGGCCGCGAACGCGTCGCGGGCCTCACGCAGGGTGCTCGGCACCCGCGGGGCCTGCGAGGTGTACGCGTTGCCCACCAGCTCGGGCTCCAGCGCCAGCTTCTCGGCAATCCCGTGCAGGCCACCGGCGAGCATCGCGGCCAGGGCCAGGTAGGGGTTGACGTCCCCCCCGGGCACCCGGTTCTCCATCCGCGCACCCTTGCCGTGCCCCACCACCCGCACCGCGCACGTCCGGTTGTCGTGGCCCCACGCAATGGCCGTCGGCGCGAACGATCCCTCGGCGAAACGCTTGTAGGAGTTAATGTTCGGTGCGTAGAGGAGGGTGAAGTCCCGGATCGTGGCCAGCACGCCGGCGACGAAGCAGTCGTACACGCCCCCGTGTCCGACCCCGTCGCCGAACACCACCTCTCCGTCGGCGCCCCGCAGCGAGAGGTGGATGTGGCACGAGCTGCCCTCCCGCTCGTCGTACTTGGCCATGAACGTCAGCGAGCTGCCGTGCTGCGCGGCGATCTCCTTGGCCGCGGTCTTGTAGACGGAGTGGTTGTCGGCGGTGACCATGGCGTCGGCGTACAGGAAGCCGATCTCGTGCTGGCCGAGGTTGCACTCGCCCTTGGCCGCCTCGACGTCCATGCCCGCGGCGTACATGTGGTTGCGGATGTCGCGCAGCAGCGGCTCGACCCGGCTGGTGCCGAGGATCGAGTAGTCCACGTTGTACTGGTTGGCCGGGGTGAGCCCTCGGTAGTCGGCGGTGTGCGCCTGCTCGTAGGTGTCGGTGAACACGATGAACTCCAGCTCGGTACCCGCCAGGGCCACGTACCCGGCCGCGGACGCCCGGTCCAGCTGGGTCTGCAGCACGGTCCGGGGTGACTGCGGCACCGCGGTGTGGTCGAGCCAGACCAGGTCGCACTGCACCAGCGCAGTGGCCGGGAGGTGGGTGAGCCGACGCAGGGTGGCCCAGTCCGGGACGAACTCCATGTCCCCGTACCCCCGCTCCCAGGAGGAGATCGCGTAGCCCGACACCGTGTTCATCTCCACGTCGGTGGCGAGCAGGTAGTTGCAGCCCTCGGTGCCGGACTCCAGCGCCACGTCGAGGAAGAACCGGGCGTGCAGGCGCTTGCCCTGCAGGCGGCCCTGCATGTCGGTGAAGGCCAGCACGACGGTGTCGATCGTGCCTTCGTCGATCATCACCCGAAGCCGATCCAGGCTCAGGTACCGCTCGTTCGGTGTGCTCACTGGTTCACCATCCTCGCTAGTGCTTCCTCATGCCAACAGCCCACACAGCAGGCCCGCCGTGTCGTCGCAGTGCTGTTCCATCGCGCGCCGGGCCCGGGCGGCGTCGCCGGCCAGGACGGCCGAGACGATCCACTCGTGCTGGCGGTCGGAATGGTCGATGTTGTTCTCCAGCACCGGGATCAAGTTCAGCATCTCGTGGACTGAGGCCTGCGCGGTGGTGACCGCCTCGATGACGCGCGGCGACCCGGTGAGGGCGGCGATGGTCAGGTGCAGCCGGGAGTCGGCCTGGCGGTGCGCCGCTGGGCGGCGAGCCGCACGCACGGCGTCGTGGGCCTGGGTGAGCCGCCAGCGCTGGGCGTCGTCGAGGTCACGGGTGGCGGCCAGCGCCGCCGCGCCCGGCTCGACGATGCGGCGGTGGTCCAACGCGTCGAGCCAGTCCCCCCGCCGCTCGGACGCGTGCCGTGCCGTGGTCCGCATGGCCAGCCGTGGGCGCAGGAGGACCTCGCTGCCCCCACCGCGACCCCGCCTGGTCTCCACCAGACCGGCCTGGCGCAGCGCGGCCATCGCCTCCCGCAGCGTCGCCCGCGAGACCTGCAGCCGCTGCGCGAGCTCACGCTCGGCGGGCAACATGGACCCGCGCGGGTAGACCCCGAGCCGGATCGCCGTGCCCAGCTGCTCCACGCAGGCCTCGAAGGCGTGGTGGCCACGCACCGGCCGCAGCACCTCTGCGCCCAGCCCGGCTGGCGACACAGCACCCGGCCCGGGTAGGCGCACAGCGGTCACGGCAAGCAGTCTCACCACCCGCGGCGCCGACGTCAATGGTCTGGGTCCACACCATTTTGCTCGTCGTTTGTAGACGGATGACGCTCTGCGGGTCTAGGTTCCCGACTCACAAGATCACCGGGTCACCCCACTCGAAGGCCAGGAGACGTCCATGCCGACCGACGACACCGCCAGCGCCCGGCCTGCCGAGCTGGACGAGGAACCGCTCAGCGACGACGACGCGCTGCTCGCCACTCTCGGCTACAAGCAGGAGCTGAGCCGTTCCTGGTCGAGCTTCTCCAACTTCGCCATCTCGTTCTCCATCATCTCGATCCTCGCCGGCTGTTTCACCACCTTCGGCCAGGCCTGGAACAACGGTGGGCCGGTGGCGATCTCGTGGGGGTGGCCCATCATCTCGGCGTTCATCCTCATCATCGGCTTCACCCTGTCCGAGCTGGTCTCGGCCTACCCCACCTCCGGCGGCATCTACTGGTGGGCCGCCAAGATGGGCGGTCCGGCCGCCGGCTTCTTCACCGGCTGGCTCAACCTCATCGGCCTGCTCGCGGTCACCGCCTCGGTGGGCTACGGGGCCGCCACGTTCTTCGACCTCACGGTGAGCACGATCAGCCCCGGCTGGGCCGACGGCTACTCCCTGACCCGGGTGTTCGTGGAGTTCGTGGTCATCCTGGTGCTGGCGGCGCTGGTGAACATCTTCTCCGGGCACCTGCTGGCGATCGTTAACAACATCTCGGTGTGGTGGCACGTCGCGGGCGCCGCGATCGTGATCGGCGTGCTGATCATCGTGCCCGAGCACCACCAGAGCGTGAGCTACGTGTTCACCGAGCGGATCAACAACTCCGGCTTCTCCAGCGGGTTCTACTGGTTCCTGGTGCTGCCGTTGGGCTTCCTGCTGACCCAGTACACGATCACCGGCTTCGACGCCTCCGCCCACCTGTCGGAGGAGACGCAGGGGGCGGCCAAGGGCGCGGCCCAGGGAATCTGGCGCTCGATCTTCTACTCCGCCATCGGCGGCTACGTGCTGCTGCTCGCCTTCGTCTTCGCGGTCCAGTCCCCGGAGGGGGTCAGCAAGGGGTTCGGCTCCGTCGACGTGATCTTCACCCAGGCCCTCGGGGAGGGCTGGCACTTCCTGGTCCTGCTGATCTCCACCGTGGGCCAGCTGTTCTGCTGCGCAGCCTGCCTGACCAGCGCCTCCCGGATGACGTTCGCGTTCAGCCGCGACGGCGGCATCCCGGGCTCGTCCCGGCTGTCGCGGGTCAACGCCCGGACCCGGGTCCCCGCGAACGCGGTCATCTTCGTCGCGGTCGTCGGGGTGATCATCACCCTGCCCGCCCTCAAGAGCGTCGGGGGCACCCCGGTGGCGTTCTACGCCGTCGTCTCGGTCGCGGTGATCGGTCTCTACCTCGCCTTCCTGATCCCCATCTGGCTGCGCTGGCGGATGGGGGACGCCTTCACCCCGGGCAGCTGGACCAACGGACGCAAGTACCGGTGGATGAACCTGCTCGCGGTGGCCGAGATCGCGGTCATCAGCGTGTACTTCGTCCTGCCGTTCAGCCCCGCGGGCGTGCCCGGCAGCAGCGAGTTCGCCCTGAGCAGCGTGAACTACGCGCCCGTGCTGACCATCGGTGCCCTGCTCATCCTGGCCGTCTGGTGGAAGGTGTCGGCCCACAAGTGGTTCACCGGCCCCAAGAACACGATCGACAAGGCCGTGGTCGACGCGTTCGAGGGCTAGCGGGTGCGTCGCAGGCGGGCGATCTCGGCGAGGACCACCCCGGCGGCGACCGAGGCGTTGAGGCTCTCCACCGGACCGGCCATCGGGATGCTCACCGTGGTGTCGCAGGCTTCTCGAACCAGTCGGGAGAGCCCCTTGCCCTCGGAGCCGACGACGACCACCACCGGGTCGGTAGCCACGGCCCGGTCGTCCAGGCTGGTCTCCCCGTCGGCGTCCAGGCCCACCACGGCGATGCCCTTGGACGCCCAGTCCAGCAGCGTCCGGGTGAGGTTGGTGGCCCGGGCGACCGGCAGTCGGGCGGCGGTGCCGGCGCTGGTGCGCCACGCCACCGCGGTCACCGAGGCGCTGCGCCGTTGCGGGATGAGCACGCCATGCCCACCGAACGCGGCCACCGACCGGATCACCGCGCCGAGGTTGCGCGGGTCGGTGATGTTGTCCATCGCGACCAGCAGCGGTGGGTTCCCCGTGCCGCCGGAGCGTGCCCGGGAGAGCAGGTCGTCGGGGTGGGCGTAGCTGTAGGGCGGAACCTGCAGCGCCACCCCCTGGTGCAG
Organism: Mycobacteriaceae bacterium; assembly: GCA_039923155.1. GTDB lineage: Bacteria > Actinomycetota > Actinomycetes > Mycobacteriales > Mycobacteriaceae > Rhodococcus_D. Next base: position 19,413 of record JBDTDI010000089.1, read on the forward strand.
CCCGTTGCGGCTGAGTCGGTCCAGGTCGGTGCGCGGCACCTCGAGGATCGCGATGCCCCGCTCGGAGGCTAGCTGGATGCTCTCGGTGAGCCGCTCGTCGGACTCGGTGCCCACCGCGATGTACAGCGCGGTGGCGGGGACGTCGGCCCGGAGGCACTCGATCACGGGGTTGCGGCCCAGCACGGTCTCCGGCCCGTCGACCGGCTTGCTCGCGCCGCGCCCACGGCCGGCCGTGGTACCGGTGTCCCGGCGCGGGTTCGAGCCGGCCTTGGCCACCGCGCGGGCCCGCTTGGCCTTCGGGTGCTTGGTGCGCTCGACCGCGGGGGGGGTGGCGCCGCGGGGTTCCAGGCCGCGGCGGCGCTGGCCGCCCGAGCCGACGCTCGCACCCTTCTTGCCGTCGCCCTTGCGGACGGCTCCTCGCCGTTGGGAGTTGCCGGCCATCAGGGGTTTCCGTCCTCTTCGGTGAGGGTCCACCGGGGACCGTCGGGGGTGTCGGTGACGTCGATGCCGGCGGCCGCGAGCAGGTCGCGGACCGCGTCGGCGCGCGGGTAGTCCCGCTCGGCCCGGGCCGTGGCCCGCTCCTTCAGCTGCGCGGCCACCAGGGTGTCCAGCGCGTGCGCACCGGCCGGCGGGGCGCTCTCCCACTGTTCGTCGAGGGGGTCGAGGCCGAGCACGTCGAGCATGGCGCGCACGCTCGACGCGGCGTCCAGGGCGCCGGCGTGGTCACCGGAGTCCAGGGCGGTGTTGCCCGCGCGAACACGCCCCTGGACGACGGCCAGCGCGGCGGGCACCCCCAGGTCGTCGTCCATCGCGGCGACGAACGCAGCGTCGAGCTCACCGCGCTTCGGGCGAGCCACCCGCGTGGCCACCCGGTGCACGAACGCCTCCAGGCGCCGATAGGTGACGGCGGCCTCGGTAAGCGACTCCTCGGAGAACTCGATGGCCGAGCGGTAGTGGGCGGCGCCGAGGTAGTAGCGCAGCTCCACCGGGCGGACCCGGGCCAGCACGGCGGGCACGCTGAGCACGTTGCCCAGGCTCTTGGACATCTTCTCCCCGCCCAGGGTCACCCAGCCGTTGTGCAGCCAGGTGGTGGCGAACGCGTCGCCGGCGGCCCGGCTCTGGGCCTGCTCGTTCTCGTGGTGGGGAAAGACCAGGTCGAGGCCGCCAGCGTGGATGTCGAAGGCCGCCCCGAGGTAGGTGCGCGCCATGGCCGAGCACTCCAGGTGCCAGCCGGGGCGACCGGCGCCCCACGGGGTTCCCCAGCTCGGCTCACCGGGCTTGGCCGCCTTCCACAGGGTGAAGTCGCGAGGGTCGCGCTTGCCGGTGGCCGCGCTCTCGCCCTGGTTGACCTCCTCCAGGGTGTTGCCCGACAGCGACCCGTACCCGTCGTAGGAGCGCACGGCGAAGTACACGTCGCCCTCGGCGGCGTAGGCGTGCCCGGCGTCGATCAGCTGGCTCATCAGCTCCACCATCTGGCTGACGTGCCCGGTGGCCCGCGGCTCGACCGACGGCGGCGCCACGCCCAGCGCGTCGTAGGCGGCTGCGAACGCCCGCTCGTGGGTGGCCGCCCACTCCCACCAGGGGCGCCCCGCGTCGGCGGCCTTGCTGAGGATCTTGTCGTCGATGTCGGTGACGTTGCGGACGAGCAGGACGTCCAGACCCTTGTCCACCAGCCACCGGCGCAGCACGTCGAAGGCGACCCCGCTGCGCACGTGCCCGATGTGGGGAACTCCCTGCACCGTCGCCCCACACAGGTAGATCGACGCCCGTCCGGGGACGAGCGGGGCGAACGGCCGCAGGCTCCTGGTCTCGGTGTCGACCAGGTGCAGGGCCACGGGGGCGCAGTCTACGGGCTCGCCGGCACGCCCGAGACGCTGTTCAGGGCCGCCCCAGGGCCGCGGCGATCGTCGACTCCAG
>JBDTDI010000090.1:0-16325 GCA_039923155.1 Mycobacteriaceae bacterium
TCCGGGCAGGTCGGCTGGCTCGCCCGCGACCGCTGGGGGGTCCCGCTGGTGCACACCGCGCACACCCTGGCCCGGGTCAAGAACGCGTCGCTGGCCCGCGGGGACACCCCCGAGCCGAGGGTCCGGGAGATCGGCGAGCAGCAGGTGACCGACGAGGCCGACCGGCTCGTGGCCAACACCGCCGACGAAGCCCGCCAGCTCGTGCAGCTCTACGGCGCCGACCCGGGGCGGGTCGACGTGATCGCCCCCGGGGTCGACCTGGCTCGCTTCACCCCGCCGCCCCGGGCGCAGGACCGGGCCCGGGCCCGCGAGAGCTTCGGGCTGCGCCCGGAGGAGGCGGTGCTGGCCTTCGTCGGGCGCCTGCAGACCTTGAAGGGACCCGAGGTGCTGTTGCGCGCGGCGGCCGAGCTCGTCGCCCGGGAGCCGGCGCGCCGGGTGCGGGTGCTGGTGACCGGCGGCAGCTCGGGGAGCGGGAGCGACCATGCGCTCACCCTGCAGGCCGTGGCGCGCACCCTCGGCATCGTCGACGTCGTCACCTTCCTGCCCCCCCAGACCGGGCAACGCCTGGTCGACCTCTACCGGGCGGCTGACGTCGTCGCGGTGCCGAGCTACTCGGAGTCCTTCGGGCTGGTGGCGCTGGAGGCCCAGGCCTGCGGCACCCCGGTCGTGGCCGCCGACGTGGGCGGGCTGGGCACCGCGGTCGCGGACGGGGTGAGCGGGGTGCTGGTGGGGACCCACCGCACCGGTGACTGGGCCGACGCGCTGAGCCCGTTGCTCGACGCACCGCTGCTGCGGGCCCGGCTCGCCGCCGCGGCGCCGGTTCACGCCGCGCAGTTCTCCTGGGACCGCACCGCCGACGCGCTGCTCGACACCTACGCCCTGGCGGCGGCCTCGGTGTGGCCGGCCCGGTCGGCGATGCTCTCCGCTGAGGTGCGAGCACCGCTCGCGGCGCTGCGCGGCGGCCTGGGGGTGAGTGCGTGAGCCCCGCCCGCCCCGCCAGCCACGAGGGCCCCGCCAGCCCCGAGGGCCCCGCCAGCACCGACAGGATCGCCGCCACCGTGCAGGCCACGCTGGTCGAGCGGGAGCTGGAGTTCACCCGGCCCCGCCCGGAGCTGTTCGTGGTCACCCTGCCCGGGGAGGCCAAGCTCACCACCACCTGCATGATGACCGTCGGTGCGCACGGCCTGCGCACGGAAGCCTTCGTCTGTCGGCAGCCCGACGAGAACCACGCCGGTCTCTACGCGTTCCTGCTGCGTCGCAACCGACGTCTCTACGGCGTGGCCTACACCATCGACCGCGCCGGCGACGTCTACCTGGTCGGGCGAACGGCCGCGGAGAGCGTCACCCCCGCCGAGCTCGACCGTCTCCTCGGGCAGGTGCTGGAGGCCGCCGACGGCGACTTCAACACCATGCTGGAGCTCGGTTTCGCGACCTCCATCCGCCGGGAGTGGGCCTGGCGCACCAAGCGGGGCGAGTCGCTGCGCAACCTGGCCGCCTTCGCCCACCTGGTCCGCGCCGACACACCCGGACAGGCCCCGACGCAGGATCAGTAGGGTCGGGTGGAGCGTGCTCACACCAGCCTGCTCGCACCCGGTCCGCTGAAACCCGAGGAGTCCCATGAGCTTCGCCAGCCCCTTCCCCGACGTGGACGTGCCGGAGGAGAGCCTGTTCGACTTCCTGCTGGGTGGCGTCGCCGCTGACCCGGAGCGGGCCGCGAAGGTCGCGCTGGTCGACGGCAGCACCGGTGAGCAGACCACCTACGGCGAGCTGGTCGCCGGTGTGGAGGCCCTCGCCGGGGCGCTGGCCGCCGCCGGGTTCGCCAAGGGCGACGTGGCCGGGCTGCTGTCGCCCAACCGGCCCGCGTTCGCCACCGTCTTCCACGGCATCCTGCGCAGCGGCGGGACGGCGACCACGGTCAACGTGCTGGCCACCGCGCACGACATCGCCGACCAGCTCACCGACGCCCGGGCGTCGTGGCTGTTCACGGTCTCGGGCCTGCTCCCCCAGGCCGACGAGGCGGCCGCGGCGGTGGGCATCGCCGCCGAACGGGTCGTCACCCTCGACGCGGTCCCCGGGCGGACCAGCCTGGCGGAGCTGCTGGCCCAGGACCACCCCGCCCCCGACGTGGTGGTGGACAGCGCCACCGACGTCGCCGTGCTGCCCTACTCCTCGGGCACCACCGGCAAGTCCAAGGGCGTGATGCTGAGCCACCGCAACCTCGTCGCCAACGTGGCGCAGAGCGCGAGCCTGGTAACCCTGGAGGACGACGACAAGGTCCTCGCCGTGCTGCCGTTCTTCCACATCTACGGCATGACCGTGATGATGAACGCCGCACTGTGGTGCGGGGCGACGATCGTGACCATGCCGCGCTTCGACCTCGCCGAGTTCCTGCGGGTCGTGTCGCAGGAGAAGGTCACCTACGTCTACATCGCACCGCCCATCGCGGTGGCACTGGCCAAGCACCCGGCCGTCGAGGGGGTCGACCTGTCTTCGGTCAAGGTGGTGTTCTCCGGGGCCGCACCGTTGGACGAGGCGCTGGGCAGGGCGGTGGCGACGCGGCTGGGATGCACGGTGCGCCAGGGCTACGGGATGAGCGAGATGAGCCCGGTCAGCCACAGCATCCCCATCGACCGCGACGACATCCCGCTCGGCACCGTGGGACTCACCCTGCCCAACATGGAGTGCAAGATCGTCGACCCGGCGACCGGCGAGGAGGTGGACTACCCCACCGAGGGAACCTCGGCCCCGGGCGAGCTGTGGTGCAAGGGGCCCAACATCATGCTGGGTTACCTGAAGAACCCCGAGGCCACCGCCGCGACGCTGGACGACGAGGGCTACCTGCACACCGGTGACGTCGCGACGGTGTCCGGCGAGGGCTACGTCAGCATCGTCGACCGGGTCAAGGAACTCATCAAGTACAAGGGCTACCAGGTCCCGCCGGCCGAGCTCGAGGCTCTGCTGCTGACCCACGAGAAGATCGCGGACGCGGCCTGCATCGGGGTCACCGACGCCGACGGTGAGGAGGTGCCGAAGGCGTTCGTGGTGCTTCAGCAGGGTGCGACGATGAGCGAGCAGGACGTCATGGACTTCGTGGCCGCCAACGTCGCGCCGTACAAGAAGGTGCGGGTCGTGCAGTTCCTCGACGCCATCCCCAAGAGCTCGGCGGGAAAGATCTTGCGCAAGGACCTGCGGGCGCCGGCGACGAAGGGGGCGTGAACGATTCGGCGGCCGCCGCCCAACGGTACGAAATGGTGGCTTCGTCACGTCCGGCGTGGTTTGATGGCTCTCTCTTGACGAGGGGTCGGGCGGAGGTGAGGCCGGTGCGACGAGTGAGCTCGGTTGCCGCAGTCACGGTGTCGGCGATGCTGCTGGCCGGGTGCGGCGGCAGCACCGACCCCGGCGCGGACGCACCGGCGACGAGCGTGAGCCCGGGCGCGACCACCGCCGCCGCGACCACGGCCGCTCCGCCCAGCACCGCTGCCACCACCACCGTGCCGACCACCACCGTGCCGACCACCGTTGCCCCCACCAGCGTCGACGGGCCGGCGTTCGTCGCCGACACCCGGGACCAGGCGGGCGAGCCCCGCGGACAGTCGGAGGTGGTCACCGGGGTGCGTGCCAGCACCCAGGCGGGGTACGAGCAGGTGGTGTTCGCGGTCAAGGGCGAGCCGGGTGCGCTGCCCGGGTTCCGGGTGGGCTACGTCGAGTCCCCCGAGGCCGACCCGTCGGGCAAGCCGGTGCAGGTGCAGGGCAAGGCGTACCTGCAGGTGTACGTGACCGGGGTGTCGGGAACCCCGCCGCCGGCGGAGATCGTGACCGGAACCTTCCCCGGTACCGGTTCCGCCGTCGCCCAGGTCGTGGTCGGTCCGGCGTTCGAGGGCATGCACCAGTTCTTCATCGGCGTGGACCAGAAGCGGCCTTTCCGGGTCCGGGCCGGGGCCGACCCCGGCCAGGTCGTCGTGCAGCTCCTGGCCTCCTGATCCCTCGACCCTCGACCATCGGACGCTGGCCGGCGTGCTGAGAGGATGGGGCCATGCCTACTACAGCTGCGAGCACCACGACCCTGGTCCTGCTCCGCCACGGTGAGAGCCAGTGGAACGCGCTGAACCTGTTCACCGGCTGGGTGGACGTCGCGCTGACGGAGAAGGGCCGGGCGGAGGCCGTGCGCGGGGGCGAGCTGCTGCGCGAGCACGACCTGCTGCCCGACGTGCTGCACACCTCGCTGTTGCGCCGCGCGATCATCTCCGCCGATCTCGCGCTGGACGCCGCCGACCGGCTCTGGATCCCGGTGCGGCGGGACTGGCGCCTGAACGAGCGTCACTACGGTGCCCTGCAGGGCAAGGACAAGAAGCAGACCCTGGCCGAGTACGGGGACGAGCAGTTCATGGCGTGGCGCCGCAGCTACGACACCCCGCCCCCGCCCATCGAGCGCGGCAGCGAGTTCAGCCAGGACACCGACCCCCGCTACGCCCACCTCGACGGCGGACCGGACGGGGGGCCGCTCACCGAGTGCCTCGCCGACGTGGTCGCCCGGCTGCTGCCGTACTGGGAGTCCGAGATAGTGCCCGACCTGCGCAGCGGGGCCACCGTGCTCGTCACCGCGCACGGAAACTCCCTGCGCGCGCTGGTCAAGCACCTCGACGGAGTCTCCGACGACGACATCGCCGGGCTGAACATCCCGACGGGCATCCCGCTCGTCTACACCCTCGACGGTGACCTTCGCCCGATCACGGCCGGCGGGCAGTATCTCGACCCGGCGGCGGCCGCCGACGCGGCAGCGGCCGTCGCGAACCAGGGTCGTTGAGCGCTGCACCCAGGGCCGTCGCACACGGAAGCTGAAGCGGCGCTCGTGAACTGGAGGTGAACGAAGCCCGAACACCTACCAGCGCCGGCGTGACGGCTGCCCACCAGGCGCCCGATCGTGCGGTGCGGCCGTCCCCGGACCGTACGATCCGTGGGTGTCCGTGACGGTCTCGGTGCTGCTCGCGGCCGGGGCTGCCGTGCTCGGCGCGCTGGTTGCGGGAGTGCTGGTGCCGCGCTGGCGGTCCCGAGGGCCGGATCGTCGCGCCCGTGCGGAGTGGCTGCGGATGTCGGACGTGCTGGACCGCGTCGTCGCCGGCTCGGCCGGCGGTGTCGCCGTCGTCGACCGCTTCGGCGACGTGGTGCTGCACAACCCCCGCGCCGTGGAGCTCGGGCTGGTGCACGAGCGTCGGATGGACGCGCGGGCCTTCGCCGCCGCGGAGCAGACGTTTCGCACCCGGCTGCCCACCGAGGTGGTCCTGGCCGCCGAGGAGGGCAGGCTCGGGCGGGCGCAGCTGGCGGTGGTCGGCGCGGCGCGAGCGCTCTCCGACGACGCCGCGCAGTTCGTGGTGGTCGAGGCCCGGGACGAGTCCGAGCAGGTACGTCTGGAGTCCACCCGGCGCGACTTCGTGGCCAACGTCAGCCACGAGCTGAAGACGCCGGTGAGCGCGATGGGACTGCTCGCCGAGGCGATGCTCGACTCTGCCGACGACCCGGAAGTGGTGCGCCACTTCGGCACCCGGCTGCTGAACGAGTCGAACCGGCTGGGGGCGCTGGTCACCGAGCTGATCGCCCTGTCCCGGTTGCAGGGGGCGCAGGCGCTGCCCCGCCTCGACGTGGTCGACGTCGACGACGTCGTGGCGCAGGCGTTGCGCCGCACCACCATCGTCGCCGAGGCGGCCGAGATCCGGGTGACCGCGGACGCACCGAGCGGTCTCGAGGTCTCCGGGGACCTGACGTTGCTGGTCACCGCCCTGGCCAACCTGGTCGAGAACGCGATCGCCTACTCGCCGGCGGGCTCACCGGTGTCGGTGAGCAGAGCCGTGCGTCAGGGCCGGGTCGAGGTCAGCGTCACCGACCGCGGCATCGGCATCGCCCCCGAGCACCACGAGCGGGTGTTCGAACGCTTCTTCCGGATCGATCCGGCGCGGTCCCGCTCGACCGGCGGCACCGGTCTCGGGCTCGCGATCGTCAAGCACGTGGCCGCGAACCACGACGGCGGGATCCGGCTGTGGAGCCGGCCCGGCACCGGGTCGACCTTCACGCTCTGGCTGCCCGCACACACCGAGGAACCCGACACGGGCACGGCGGTCGACGACCGGCGGGAGGACCCCGCCGTCGAGCGCGAGACCCGCGCCGGTCACCGGGCCGAGCCCGCCCCGCATCCCTCGTCCCTGCCCCGTACCGCCGTTGCGGCCAAGAATGGAGCCCACCGATGACCCGGGTGCTGATCGTCGAGGACGAGGAGTCGCTGTCCGACCCGCTGGCCTTCCTGCTGCGGAAGGAGGGCTTCGACGCCAGCGTGGCCGTCGACGGCCCGGCGGCGCTGGCGGAGTTCGACCGCGTTGGCGCCGACATCGTCCTGCTGGACCTCATGCTGCCCGGGATGAGCGGCACCGACGTGTGTCGGGCACTGCGGGTCCGCTCCGCGGTTCCGGTCATCATGGTGACGGCGAGGGACAGCGAGATCGACAAGGTGGTGGGCCTCGAGCTGGGGGCTGACGACTACGTGACCAAGCCGTACTCCAGCCGTGAGCTCATCGCCCGGATCCGGGCGGTGCTGCGCCGCGGGGTCGAGGCGGAGACCAGGGACGCGAACCAGGTGCTGGACACCGCGGTGCTCGAGGCCGGGCCCGTGCGGATGGAGGTCGACCGGCACGTGGTCGCGGTCCGTGGCGAGCCGGTCATGCTGCCGCTGAAGGAGTTCGAGCTGCTGGAGTACCTGCTGCGCAACTCCGGGCGCGTGCTGACGCGGGGCCAGCTCATCGACCGTGTGTGGGGCGCGGACTACGTGGGGGACACCAAGACCTTGGACGTGCACGTCAAACGGCTGCGCGCGAAGGTGGAGGCCGACCCGTCGAACCCGACGCACATCATCACCGTGCGCGGGCTGGGCTACAAGCTCGAACCCTGAGCCCGCCTCAGCGGGCCGAGGCGGGGTGCACCGCCACCAGACCCAGGCCCTCGCGCAGACCGCAGAGCCGCGCCAGCTCGACGTACGCGGGCTCACCGATCAGCGCGGTGAGCTCGGGTGCGCAGCTGCGCCACACGGCCTCGCTACCCACGTGTGCCTCCGGCGAGGAGGTGCACCACCAGGACAGGTCCTCCCCGCCCTCACCCCAGCCGCGACGGTCGTACTCGCCGAGCGAGGTCACCAGCACGCTCACCCCGTCCGGTCGCTGCACCTCCTCCTGGGTGCAGCGCAGCGGGAGCTGCCAGCACACGTCGGGCTTCACCTCCAGCGGGTGGCGCCCGGTGCGCTGCGCCAGCCGGTGCAGCGCACACCCGGGACCCCCGGCGAAGTCGGGGCGGTTCAGGAACACGCACGCCCCGGCCACCGTGCGGGTGCGCACCGCGGCCTCCCCGTCGAGGTCGTCGGTCTCGAGGTGGCCCTTGCGGCTCATGCCCTTGCGGCGCAGCTGCCAGTCGGCGTCGGTGAGCTCGGCCACGGCGGCGTCGAGGCGTTCGCGGTCGGCGTCGTCGGCGAGGAAGGCGCCGTGCGTGCAGCACCCGTCGTCCTCCCGACCGGGGGCGATGCCGTGGCAGGCGGGGGAGCCGAAGACGCACGTCCAGCGCGACAGCAGCCAGGTGAGGTCGGCCCGCACCAGGTGCGCGGGGTCAGCAGGGTCGACGAGCTCGATCCACTCACGGGGGAAGTCGGGGGCCACCTCAGGAATCCCCAGCAGCACCGGGGCAACGGGGCGCGAGGGTGAGCGGGCTGTCACGAGGGGCGACGGTAGACCGTCTACGGTGGGCCGTGTGCGTCCCGGGGTGCTCGAAGTCGGTTCCAACACCGCGCGTCGGTGTCGACGATGTGCGGCCCGCCTCGAGAGCGGCGTGCGATGACCGATGGTTCTGACCGCTCCCCGTCGGTGAGCCCGCCGGCGGTGGACCCGGTGGGGTCGGGTCGGGCGGGCCTGGTCCACGTTTCCGAGCTCCTCGCTGCGCACGGGCGCCCGGCGGCGGCGGCGGCGGGCGGTCGTCGGCGTCGGGTGGTCGAACCGACCCCGGTCCAGCAGGCAGCGGTCCAGGACGTGCCGGCCGAGGACGTGCCGGTCGAGGACGCCGTGGTGCCGCAGGCCGCGCAGGTCGAGCCGGAGCCGGTCGTGGAGCCTGTCCCGGCTGCCGAGGTTCCGTCCGAGCCCGACCCGCAGCCGGGCGCCGGCGTTCTCGGCGAGTGGGCGGTGGTGGTCGCGCAGCTGCTGGGTGCGCTGGCGGTCGGCGCTGCCCTGTGGTTCGGCTTCCGCTACCTGTGGGACCAGGTTCCCGTGCTCGCCGCCGTGCTGGCGACGCTGCTGACCATCGGGCTGGTGCTGGGGGTGCGGGGCCTGCGAGGCGACACCGATCTGCTCAGCAGCGCACTGGCGGTGGTGGCCGGACTCGTCGTCGCCTTCAGCCCACCCGTTCTCGCCCTGACCGGCGGTTGAGGTGACGGGCGCGATCCCGGTGGCCCTGTCGACGGCGTCGGTGTACCCCGAGTCGGTCGAGTCCGCGTTCGTGCTGGCCGCGGAGCACGGCGCCGATGGCGTCGAGCTGATGGTGTGGACCGACCCGGTCAGCCAGGACGTCACCGCGGTCGCACGCCTGGCCAGGCGCTACGGGGTTCCGGTGCTCGCCGTGCACGCCCCGTGCCTGCTGATCACCCAGCGGATCTGGGGCCCCGACCCGGTGCGCCGGCTCGATCGGGCGGTGCGGGCGGCCGCCGACCTCGGTGCGTCCACCGTCGTGGTGCACCCCCCGTTCCGCTGGCAGCGCGCCTACGCCGACGGCTTTGCCGACCAGGTGGCCACGCTGGAGCAGCGCAGCGGTCTCGCCGTCGCGGTGGAGAACATGTTCCCGCTGCGGGTGGACCGGCTGCGTCGCTCCCGGGCCGGTGCGGCGATGGCGGCGCGCGGTGCGCCGGGACCTTCGTTCACCGCCTTCGCCCCCTCCTACGACCCCACCGACGTCGGTCACGCCCACTACACCCTGGACCTCTCCCACACGGCGACCGCGGGAACCGACGCGCTCGCCCTGGCCGCTCGGATGGGCACCCGGTTGCACCACCTGCACCTGACCGACGGAACCGGGGCCGCGATCGACGAGCACCTCGTTCCCGGGCACGGCAACCAGCCCGGCGCTCAGCTGTGCGCCCAGCTCGCAGGGGGCGGCTTCGACGGCACCGTCGTGCTGGAGATCAGCACCCGCAACGTCCGCACGCACGCGGAGCGCAGTGCGCTGGTGGGGGAGTCCATCGCGTTCGCCCGCACCCACCTCACACCACCGGGGCGGCGACCGTAGGGTCGACCGGGTGAGCGCCCCGTTCCGTGACGCGATGACCCTGGACGGCGCCCCGGACGACACCGGGGGTTCGCCGGGGCGCTACTCCGCCGTCCTCACCGAGGCCTGGACCATCGGACCGAAGGCTCACGGCGGGGTGCTGCTGGCCCTGTGCGCGAAGGCCGCCCGCACGGAGCTCGGGCGCGAGAGCCCCGAGCGCGAGGGCCCCGGGATCAGGGGCATGGAGCCGGTTGCGGTCTCGGCGGGCTACCTGCACGCGCCCGACCCGGGGCCGGTGGACCTCGCGGTCACCGTGGTCAAGCGCGGCCGGACGGTCTCGGTGGTCGACGTCGAGCTCGGTCAGTCGGGGCGTCCCGCCGTGCGGGCCAGCGTCACCCTGGGGTTCCTCGACGCTGGTGCACCGCGCCACGCCGCGGCAAACCGGGACCAGCCCGTCGAGCCTCCCGCCGACGCGGTCGACGTGGCCGGGCACCCCAGCGGCACGTTGATGAACCTGGCCGGGGTCTGCGACCTGCGGGTGGAGAAGGCGACGGCCCCCTACCTGGACGGTCGCACCGACCCCGAGGCCGAGGTCAGGCTCTGGGTTCGCCCGCACGCGGAGGAGCCGGACGTGCTGTTCGCGCTCATGGCCGGTGACGTGGGGCCGCCGGTGACGCTCAACCACGGCCTCGCGGGCTGGGCGCCGACGGTGCAGCTCACCGCGCTGTTGCGCGCCCGCCCCGCCCCGGGCTGGTTGCGGGTGCAGATGAGCTCGCACACCGTGGGCCGGGTCTGGTTCGACGAGGACGCCGTCGTGCTCGACTCCACCGGGAGCCTGGTCTGCCAGACCCGCCAGCTGGCGCTGGCCCCCGGGCGCTGACGCGCACCCGCCGTCCTGGGCCGGGCACGGGCGGTGGTGCGCGGATGGCCGGTGGTGCCGGACGTCCCTGTGTCACGCTGGGAGCCATGAGCACTGAGTCGACGACAGCCGGCAACGGGGCGCGGATTGCGCTGTTCGGCGCCGGGAAGATTGGTGAGGCGCTGCTGGCCGGGCTGCTCTCGGCCGGTCGCAGCAGCGACGACGTGGTGTTCGTCGAGCCCAGCGGCGAGCGCAGCGCCGAGATGACCCACCGGTACGGGGTGCGCGCGGTCGACGCCGCGGAAGCGGCCCGCACCGCCGACCTCGTGGTGCTCGCGGTCAAGCCGCCCGCCGCCGCCCCCCTGCTCGACGGGCTGGACGAGCTGCGGGACGGCACGCTGGTGGTGTCGCTGTGCGCGGGCGTGTCCACCGAGGCGCTGCAGGCGCACCTGCCCACCGGCAGCCCGGTGGTCCGGGTCATGCCCAACACGCCGATGTTGGTGGGCGAGGGCATGAGCGCGGTCTCTCCGGGTGCGCACGCCACCGAGGAGCACCTGGCGCTGGTCGAGGAGATGATGCGCAGCGTCGGGCGGGTCGTGCGGGTGCCGGAGTCCCAGCAGGACGCGGTCACCGCCATCTCCGGGTCCGGGCCCGCCTACCTGTTCCTGGTGGTCGAGGCTCTCGTGGAGGCCGGCGTCGCGCTGGGGCTGCCGAGGCCGGTCGCCACCGAGCTGGCCACGCAGACGGCGGTCGGGGCCGCGCACATGGCGCGGGACAGCGGGGAGCACCCGGCCCTGCTGCGGGAGGCGGTGACCTCCCCGGGTGGCACCACGGCGGCCGCGCTCGCGCAGCTGGAGGCGCACGGTCTGCGGACGGCCTTCGCGGTCGCCACCCGCGCGGCGCGAGACCGTTCGGCGGCCCTCGGCACGCCTGACTCGGCGGGCACGTCCTCCCCGGCCGGATAAGTTGCCCACCCGCGCTTCACACGAACCACAACAGTCCCGCTAGTCTCGTCCCAGCACGTGCGTGTCCGTTCCGTCGGTGGGGAAGACCGGCGGCGCGACAGGTGCTGAAGGAAGACCGATGCCGTCCAAGCCCGAAGACGGTCAGCCCGCGCTGGCCGCGAACGATTTCCTCACCATCGCCGAGGTGGCGGAGGTGATGCGCGTGTCCAAGATGACCGTGTACCGACTGGTGCACGGGGGTGAGCTGCCGGCCGTGCGGGTGGGTCGCAGCTTTCGGGTGCGCTCGGCCGCTGTGCACCACTACCTGGAGTCGGCCTACTTCGACGCAGGCTGAACGGGCGCTGGTTCGCGGCCCTGCTCCGAGGCCGTAGGCTGCACATTCGGCGCCGACGCGTGCCGTACCGACGACTCAGACAGACTGCGAGGACGCCCCACATGGGTTCAGTGATCAAGAAGCGACGCAAGCGGATGTCGAAGAAGAAGCACCGCAAGCTCCTTCGCAAGACCCGGGTGCAGCGCCGCAAGCTCGGCAAGTAGGACTTGGGCAGGTTGCCGGTGCGCGGGCGTCACTAGGGTTGCGTCGATGACGGCCCTGAGCGCCCGACCCACCGGGGCGCCACCCCCGCGCGTGGTGCTCGTCACCGGGTGCAGCCGCTACCTCGGTGCCCACGTGGCCCGGCGGCTGGCTGCGTTCCCGTCCGTGCGCCGAGTCATCGCCGTGGACACCGAGCTCCCGGCTCCGGACACGTTCGCCGCTCGCTCGGGTGTCGCGGTGGAGCTCATGCGGGCGGACATCCGCAACCCGTTGATCGCCAAGGTGATCGCGTCCGCCGAGGTCGACACGATCGTGCATGCCGCGCTCAGCGCGAACCCGTCACGCTCGGGTGGGCGCACCGCGCTGAAGGAGAGCAACGTCCTCGGCAGCATGCAGCTGCTCGCGGCCTGCCAGGGCGCACCGACCGTGCGTCGGGTGGTGGTCAAGTCGACCACCGCGGTGTACGGTTCCACCCCCCGGGACCCCGCCATGTTCACCGAACAGATGGAGCCACGGGCGCTGGCCGGCGGCGGGTACGCCAAGGACGCCGCCGAGGTCGAGGGCTACGTGCGGGCCCTGTCGCGGCGACGACCGGACGTGGCGGTCACCCTGCTGCGCTACGCCGACCTGGTGGGGCCCGAGGTGGACACCGCCCTCACCCGGTACTTCACCCCGCCCGTGGTTCCCACCGTGTTCGGTCACGACGCGCGCCTGCAGGTGCTGCACGAGACCGACGCCGTGGCCGTGGCGCTGCTCGCGTGCGGCGCGACGGTGTCGGGCACCTACAACGTGGCGGCCGACGGCGTGATCATGCTCTCCCAGGCGATACGCCGTGCGGGCCGTGTCGCGGTGCCGGTCCCGCGTCAGCTCACCGGCACGGTCGCGCGCTTCGTCCGGGGCGCCCGGATGGTGGACTTCACCTCCGAGCAGGTCGCGCTGCTGAACTTCGGCCGGGTGGTCGACACCTCCGCGGTGGCGGCCGGGCTCGGCTTCCGGGCCCGCTGGACCACACCCCAGGCCTTCGACGACTACGTGCGCGCCCGTGGGTTGCACCCGGTGCTGGCCCCCGACCGCTTCGCCGGTGTCGAAGCCAGGTTGCTCTCCGTCCTGGGACGGCTGCCGTGAGCGAGGAGGCGGCCCCCGGGGCCGCCTCGCGCCCGGTCGTGCAGCAGCGCGTCGCGGAGGCTGCGGCGTTCCTGCGTCGCCGGCTGAGCGGTGACTACACCGTCGACGAGTTCGGCTTCGACCCCGACCTCAACGAGCACGTGCTGCTGCCCGCGCTGCGTCCGCTGTACGAGAAGTGGTTTCGCGTCGAGGTGAGCGGTCTGCACAACGTGCCCTCGGTCGGGGGGGTGCTCATCGTGGCCAACCACTCCGGGGTGATCCCGCTGGACGCGCTGATGACGACGCTCGCGCTGCACGACCACCACCCGGCGGCCCGCACGCTGCGGATGCTGGCGGCGGACCTCGCGCTGCGCACGCCGCTGATCGGCGACCTGACCCGCAAGGCGGGGCACACGCTGGCGTGCATGCCCGACGCGGAGCGGCTGCTCAACGCCGGCGAGGTCGTCGGGGTGTGGCCGGAGGGCTTCAAGGGCGTCGGCAAGCCGTTCGGCGAGCGCTACAAGCTGCAGCGCTTCGGCCGTGGCGGGTTCGTCTCCGCGGCCCTGAACACGGGGGTACCCATCGTTCCGTGCGCGATCGTCGGCGCTGAGGAGACCTACCCGATGATCGGCGACGTGAAGCTGCTGGCGCGTCTGCTCGGCTTCCCCTACTTCCCGCTGACCCCGACGTTTCCCTGGCTGGGGCCGCTCGGCGTGGTGCCGCTGCCGTCGAAGTGGTACATCGAGTTCGGAACGCCGTTGAGCACCAAGGAGATCGGTGCGGAGGCCGCAGATGACCCGATGGTGGTGTTCAACCTGACCGACCAGGTGCGCGAGACGATCCAGCAGACCCTGTACGCACTGCTGACGCGGCGCGGCAACCCCTTCACCGGCTAGCGGCGACGACTGACCCCCACGGCGACGGCCCCGGCCATCGCCCCGGCCCCCAGCAGGGACGGCACCCCGATGCGCGCGGCCTTGCGGGCGGTGCGGAAGTCGCGGACCTGCCAGCCCCGGGCGCGGGCCACCTCCCGCAGGTCCTGGTCGGGGTTCACCGCCACCGCGGTGCCGACCACGGACAGCATGGGAACGTCGTTGTGGCTGTCGGAGTACGCGGTGCACCGGCGCAGGTCCAGCCCCTCGCGCGCCGCGAGCGCCCGCACCGCCTGGGCCTTGGCCACCCCGTGCAGGATGTCGCCGACCAGACGCCCGGTGAACACCCCGTCGACGCTCTCCGCGACGGTCCCCAGCGCCCCGGTGAGGCCGAGGCGCCGAGCGATGATCTGGGCGAGCTCCACCGGTGTGGCGGTGACCAGCCACACCTGCTGGCCCGCGTCGAGGTGCAGCTGGGCCAAGGCGCGGGTGCCCGCCCAGACCCGGTCGGCGATCAGCTCGTCGTAGATCTCCTCACCGAGGCGGGTGATCTCTGCGGTGGTCCGACCGGCGGCGAACGAGAGCGCCTGCTCGCGCCCGGTCGCCACCGACGTGGCGTTCTCCTTCCCGCTGACCCGGAAGCGCAGCTGGGCCAGGGCCATCCCGGCCAGGTCGGCGGCGGTGAGGTACTTCCGCGCGGCCAGTCCCCGCGCGAAGTGGAAGATCGAGGCGCCCATGATCATCGTATTGTCGACGTCGAAGAACGCCGCCGCGGTGAGGTCGGTGGGGACGCTGCGCAGGGTGGGCTCGAGGTGATGCTCTCGGCCTGCTCCGGCCCCGTGCGTGGAGTGGGCCGCGACCTGGGCGAGGCCGGCCTCGGCGCTCGCCTCACCGGCGACCTTGGCGCGCATCAGCTCGGGGGAGGGGGAGGACCGACGCAGGCGCCCACGCGAGGCGAAGAAGCCCTTGGCCACGTCGGTCACCTCCTCAGCTCTGCTCACCGGCGCGCAGCCCCGTACCGGCGTTTCGAGCCTAGTCGCGCGATGATCGGGCGATGAGCCGTGAACTGCTGGACCCCCCGACCGGCGCCCCGGACGGCCCCGACGGATCCGGACCGCGCGTGGTGCTGCTGACCCGCACCGCGTGCCCCCCGTGCGCACGGGCCGCCGCGACGCTCGATGCGCTCGGCGTGCCGTGGCGGAGAGTCGACGTCGACGAGGCCGCCGCGGACAGTGCGGCCGGGCGCGAGCAGCGCGCTGAGTTCGGTGACCGGGTCCCGGTGGTGCTGCTCGACGGTCACGAGCACTCCTGGGGTGAGGTCGATGTGCCCCGCCTGCAGGCAGACCTGGTCGACTGAGCCCCGGCGCGCCCCGGAGCCGCGTCCACCCGGCGAACCGGCAGGCCTCGCGCGTCGAACACCAGAGATGAACGACAACCGAGCTCGACCATGACCGGCGCCAGTGGATCTTCGGTTCAGACGGTCGAGTCGCCGTCGCCGCCCGGCGAGCCTCGGTTGTCCGTGCCCGCGGCCGTCCTCACCGGTGTGCTGGCGGTCGGTGCCGCGCTGGGGGTGTCGAACCTCGTTGCCGGAATCGTCAACCCGCCGTCCACCCCGTTCCTCGCGGTGGGCAACGCCGCGATCGACCGCACCCCGAAGGGACTGCGGGAGTTCGGGATCAGCACCTTTGGAGCCAACGACAAGCCGGTGCTGCTGCTGGGCGTGGCCATCGCGATGGTCATCCTGGGAGTGGTCGCCGGGCTGATCTCCCGCCGCCGCGCCGCGCCCGGCATCGCGCTGGTGGTGCTGCTGGGCGTAGTGGGTCTGCTGGCCGTTCACTCCCGTCCCAACACCACCACGGCGGGCCTGTTGTCCCCGGTGGTCGCCGTGGTGGCCGGGGTCGGGGTGCTGCTGCTGTTGCGGCGGGTTGCCCTGCGCGGCAAGACGGAGGACGTCCACGAGCACGACGAGGTGCCGGAGACGGCGCCGGACGGGGCCCACGCCGTCACCGCCGGCTCCCACGGGCTGTCTCGTCGCGGGTTCCTCGGCACCTCCGCCGGGGTCGCCGTGGTGGCGGCGGGCGCCGGCTACGGCGGCCAGCGCCTCGGCAGCGTCAACGTCGGTGGCTCCCAGGCGAGCGTCGGTGACCTCAAGGCGGCGGACCCGCTGCCCAGGCTGGCCGCCGACGCCGACTTCGCCAAGGACAAGGGCCTGTCGTTCATCACCTCGAACAAGGACTTCTACCGGGTGGACACCGCACTCGGGCAGGGCCCGGCGCTGCGGGCCGAGGACTGGTCTCTGCGCATCCACGGCATGGTCGACAAGGAAATCACCGTGAGCTTCGACGAGCTGGTCTCCCGCAAGCTCGTCGAGAAGCGGCTGACCTTCACCTGCATCTCCTACGTCATCGGCAGCCAGCTGGTCAGCACCGCCGACTGGGTGGGTGTCTCCCTCGCGGACCTGCTCGCGGAGGCCAAGCCGCAGCAGGGGGCCGATCAGCTGTTCTCCACCAGTGCCGACGGCTACACGGCCAGCACCCCCCTGGACGCCGCGCTGGACGCCGACCGCGGGTCGATGCTGGCCGTGAACATGAACGGCGTCCCCCTGCCCCAGGAGCACGGATTCCCGGTCCGGATGATCGTCCCAGGCTTCTACGGCTACTGCTCGGCCACCAAGTGGCTGGTCGACATCGAGGTGACGTCCTTCGCGGACA
>JBDTDI010000091.1:0-7510 GCA_039923155.1 Mycobacteriaceae bacterium
CGCCCCGGGCGGGTTCACCGGGGCGCTGGACACCTCGATCCCGTTCTCCGGCTCGCGCTACTCGGTGGCGTCGGTGGACACCGACCGCGGCGAGGTGCAGCTGCAGCGCAACGACCGCTTCTGGGGCGCCCCCGCCTCGCTCGACACCATCCTGCTGCGCCGGGTGAGCGGCGCCGCCGAGGTGGCCGAGGCGCTGCGCACCGACGACACCCAGCTCGCGCTGTCCAGCACCGACGCCGCGACCACCGCGCAGCTCAGAGCCGTTCCCGGGCTTCGCAACACGGTGGTGCCGCTGCCCTCGGTGATGCAGGTGACCGTGCGCACCACCGCCCCCGCGCTCGCCTCGGCGTCGGTGCGCCGTGGGGTGCTCGGGCTGCTCGACCCCGACGCGCTCACCACGATCGGCACCGGCACCGTTCCCCGGTCGAAGGGGGTGGGCACCGACGAGTCGGTGCTGCGCGACGAGGCCCAGCTGCTCGCGCCCTCCCAGCCCGGGTACACCCCGACCGCGCCCGTGCCGCTGGACCCTGCGCAGGCGCGCACCCTGATCGAGGCGGGCGGGTACACCTACTCCGCCGGTCGCTACGCCCTGGACGGCAAGCCCCTGAGCCTGGTCGTCGGGGCCGACGAGCGCGACCCGGTCGCCGTGTCCATCGCCCAGGCCACGGCTGACGAGCTGACCTCGGGCGGCATCGCCGCGACCGCGCTGGCCACCCCCGCGACGACGCTGTACGCGGGCGGCGCGAAGCAGGCCGACCTCATCGTCGGACGGGCCGCGGTCGGGGGTGACCTGGCGACCATGATGGCCTCACGGTTCAGCTGTCCGCCCGCGACGACCGGTTCCGCCGTGACCTCCCCCGCGGCCCCCACCACGACACCACCGACCACCACCGGCACAACCACCACCGGCACCGCCACCACCGCTGCGCCGACGGCAACCGCACCACCCAGGGGGGCAAACGTGTCCGGCTTGTGCGACCCGTCGCTGCAGGCGCCGCTGCGGGCGGCGCTGACCGGGACCCTGGACGCGGAGAAGGTGGCGGCCGAGCTCGAGCCGGTGCTGTGGGCGCAGGCCGTGGTGCTTCCGCTGTACCAGGACACGCGCCTGCTGTCGGTGCGCCCCACCCTGCAGGGGGTCAGCTCGGACGTGACCCTGACGCGGGGGCCGCTGGTCGGCGCGGCGCGATGGACGAAGAGCCCGTCGTGAGCCGTCGGCTGCTGCTGGTGCACGCCCACCCCGACGACGAGACCATCACCACCGGCGGCACCATCGCCCGCTACGCCGCCGAAGGCGTGGAGGTCAGCGTTCTCACCTGCACCCTGGGCGAGGAGGGTGAGGTGATCGGCGCCCGCTGGGCCGGCCTGGTGGCCGCGAAGGCCGATCAGCTCGGTGGCTACCGCGTCCTCGAGCTGACCCGGGCGCTCGCCCACCTCGGCGTCGCCGCCGGACCGCGGTTGCTGGGCGGGGCAGGTCGCTGGCGGGACTCCGGCATGGCCGGCACCCCGGCCGCGCAGCACCCGCGCAGCTTCGCCCGGGCCGGGGACGACGACGTCGTGGGCGCGATGGTGTCGGTGCTCCGCGAGCTGCGCCCGCACGTCGTGGTGTGCTACGACCCCGGAGGGACCTACGGGCACCCCGACCACCTGAGGGTGCACGGGGTGACCACCGACGCCGTGCGGGCGGCCACGGATCCGGCCCGGTTCACCGGGACCGGGGCGGCGTGGTCGGTGTCCAAGCTGTACTGGACGGTGACCGAGCGCTCGGCCCTGGTGCACGGGCTCTCGGCGATGGGCGAGCTGCCGCAGGGCTGGCGCCGGCCTGGGCCCGACGAGCTGCCCGCGGAGCCCGACGGGCTCATCGACGCCGAGATCGACGTGCGCGACGTGCTCCCGGCGAAGCTCGCGGCCCTGGCCGCGCACGCCACCCAGGTCACCGTCGCCCCCACGGGAACCGCCTTCGCGCTGTCCAACCACGTTGCCCAGCCCGTGCTGGACCGCGAGCACTACGTCCTGGCCCTCGGCTCGGGCGGGCCCCGCGGAGCCGACGGCCGTGAGCACGACCTGTTCGGTGGCGTGGACGACGAGTGGTGATCACCCCGCCCACGGGCCGCTCCGACGGGCCCGCCGACACCGTCCGAACCCTGCAGCTGCCCCCAGCGGTCGAGCTCGTGGGGCTGGTCCTGCTCTCGGTGGTCACCGCCGTGCTGGAGGTGCTGTACCTCCCGGTGCGGGTGGGAGCCGTGCCGGTGCCGGTGGGCGCGGCCGCAGCGGTGCTCACCAACGTGGGTCTCGTCTGGGCCGCCGGGGAGCGCACGCTGCGGCTGACCGTAGCGGCGGCGCCGCTGGGTGCCTGGATCGTCGTCGTCCTCGGTTGCGCGTTCAGCGGGCCGGGGGGTGACGTGCTGCTCGTCGACGACTGGCGGGCGCTGGCGCTGCTGGTGGCCGGGGTGGTGCCCGCGTCGCTGGTCCTCGGGGTGCTGGTGGGGCGGGCGGGCACGGCGCGCGCCCAGGTTCAACGCCCGACGGCGCCGAGGGCACAATCGACCCGGTGACTGCACCTGTTCCCCCCATTCCCTCCGACTCCGCGCTGCGTCGCGCCGTGCGCCGGGCCAGCGACGGGGTGAGCCTGAGCGCGGTGGAGGCGGAGACGCTGCTGCACGCTCGGGGCGAGGCCCTCGACGCGGTGTGCGCGGCCGCGGTGCGGGTCCGCGACTCCGGGCTCGCCGCGGCCGGCCGGTCGGGCCTGGTCACCTACTCGCGGAAGGTGTTCATCCCGCTGACCCGGCTGTGCCGGGACCGCTGCCACTACTGCACGTTCGTCACCGCGCCCGGTCCGCTGGCCACCGCCGGTCAGGGCATGTTTCTCGAGCCCGACGAGGTGCTGGAGATTGCCCGGTCCGGGGCGGCCCTGGGCTGCAAGGAGGCCCTGTTCACCCTCGGCGACCGCCCGGAGGACCGCTGGCCGCAGGCCCGGGAGTGGCTGGACAGCCGCGGCTACGACTCCACGCACGCCTACCTGCGAGCCATGAGCATCCGGGTGCTGGAGGAGACGGGGCTGCTCCCGCACCTGAACCCCGGGGTGCTGAGCTGGGAGGAGCTCAGTCGGCTCAAGCCGGTGGCCCCCTCGATGGGCATGATGCTGGAGACCACCAGCCTGCGCCTGCACGAGACGCCGGGGCTGTGCCACTACGGCAGCCCCGACAAGCACCCCGCGGTGCGCCTGCGCACGCTCACCGACGCCGGGCGGCTGTCCGTGCCCTTCACGACGGGAATCCTGGTCGGGATCGGCGAGACCCTCGCGGAACGGGTTGACTCGGTGTTGGCGATCCGCAAGGTGCACAAGGCGTTCGGTCACGTGCAGGAGGTGATCGTGCAGAACTTCCGGGCCAAGGAGCACACCGTCATGCACGCCGCCCCCGACACCGACATCGACGACTACCGCGCCACCATCGCCGTGACCCGGCTGCTGCTCGGGCCGCAGGTGCGGGTGCAGGCCCCGCCGAACCTGGTGGACCTCGAGCAGTGCGCCCTGCTGCTCGGCGCCGGGGTCGACGACCTCGGCGGGGTGAGCCCGTTGACGCCGGACCACGTGAACCCCGAACGTCCCTGGCCGCAGCTCGACGCGCTGGCCGCCGTGACCGCGGCCGCGGGGCTCACCCTCACCGAGCGCACCGCGGTGCAGCCGGAGTACGTGCGCGCCGGGGCCCCGTGGATCGATCCGCGCATCGCGGCGCACGTGGCCGCGCTGTCCCGGTCCGACGGGCTGGCCCAGCCCGACGCGGTGCCGACCGGGTCGCCCTGGCAGGAGCCCGACCCGGAGTGGGTGTCGGTCGGGCGGACCGACCTGAACGCCACGATCGACACCGAGGGCCGATCCTCCGACACCCGCTCCGACCTCGCGAGCGCGTTCGGAGACTGGGAGTCCGTCCGCGAGCAGGTGCGCTCGCTGTCGGTGCCCGCGCTACTCGGTGGCGGCTCGGACGGTGTCACAGCGCAGGCCCTGCGACACGCCGCGGACGACCCCGCCGGGCTCACCGACGCCGAGTACCTGGCCCTGGCCCAGGCCGACGGCCCCGCCCTGGAGACGTTGTGCGCCCTCGCCGACGACCTGCGGCGGGAGGCGGTGGGCGAGGACGTCACCTACGTGGTGAACCGGAACATCAACTTCACCAACATCTGCTACACGGGCTGCCGCTTCTGTGCGTTCGCCCAGCGCAAGGGCGACGCCGACGCGTTCACCCTGTCGCTCACCGACGTCGCCGACCGCGCGCAGGAAGCCTGGGAGCTCGGCGCGACGGAGGTGTGCATGCAGGGTGGCATCGACCCCGACCTGCCCGCCACCGGCTACGCCGACCTGGTGCGGGCGGTGAAGACCCGGGTCCCGGGCATCCACGTGCACGCCTTCAGCCCGATGGAGGTGGTCAACGGCGCCGCGCGTTCCGGGGCCAGCATCCGCGACTGGCTCGTCGACCTGCGCGAGGCGGGTCTGGACACCATCCCGGGCACCGCTGCGGAGATCCTCGACGACGAGGTCCGCTGGGTGCTCACCAAGGGCAAGCTGCCGACGTCGTCCTGGATCGAGGTGATCACCACCGCGCACGAGGTGGGCCTGCGGTCCAGCTCGACCATGATGTACGGCCACGTCGACCACCCCCGGCACTGGGTGGCCCACCTGAAGGTGCTGCGCGACATCCAGTCCCGCACCGGTGGGTTCACCGAGTTCGTCCCGTTGCCCTTCGTGCACACCTCCTCGCCGCTGTACCTCGCCGGTGCGGCCCGGCCGGGGCCCAGCCAGCGGGACAACCGGGCGGTGCACGCCCTGGCCCGGGTGCTGCTGCACGGCAGCATCCCGCACGTGCAGACGTCGTGGGTGAAGCTGGGTGTCGAGGGCGCCCAGGCGATGCTGAACGGCGGGGCTGACGACCTGGGTGGCACCCTGATGGAGGAGACCATCTCCCGGATGGCGGGCAGCCAGCACGGCTCGGCCATGACCGTGGCGCAGCTGCGTTCCATCGCCGCCGGCATCGGTCGTCCCGCGCGCGAGCGCACCACCACGCATGCTGTCTCCTCGCGGGAGACCGTCCCCCCCGCGGCGTGAGAGGAGCTCCAGGTGGCCGAGAAGATCACTGACGCGCACGTGGTCAGCGTCCTGAAGGCGGTGGTGCGCGGCAGCGGCCCCGTGCTCGACGCCCTCACCGAGACCGATCCACTGGGTTGGAAGCAGCGCACCCAGCGCCGCGACCCGCAGGTGATCGAGATCGACGACCCGGAGACCGGGCGCGGGGTGGTGCTGCGCCTGCGGGACAAGGCGGTGCACACCGCCGTCGAGTCGTTCTACCGCACCGAGTTCCCGGGGACCGCGGCGTGGCGGGGGATGGGGGTGGCCGACCGGAGCCGGTGGTGGGTGAACCGGGTGGGGCGCTTCACCACCCTCGTCGCCGCGGTGCCGGGGCTGGGCGGCGTGGTGGCCGACCGGTTTCCCCTGCAGGACACCCTCGGGGCGGCGAGCCAGGCGCTGGTGCTGTGCGCCCTCGCCCGGGAGAACGGCGTCACCGACCCGGTCGACCAGGTCCGCATGCTCGCGCACGTGCTCACCCGTCGCTCCGTCAGCCGCGAGATGGTGGCCGGCACGGCCGAGCACCAGGAGACAGCGGCCGAGCAGAAGCCGCCCCGCTCGGCGGTCGTGGGTGCCGGGCGGGCGCTGTGGCGGTGGGGACGGGTGCTGCGGGGAATCGTCGGGGAGCTCGAGAAGCGCCCGCACGGCGGTTTCGTGACGCGGATGGCGGGCAAGCTGCCGGTGGTCGGCATCGCCGGGGACTACCTCGCCGAGCGGAGTGCGCTGCGCAAGGCCGTGCACCAGGGCCAGCAGTGGATGCGGACCCACCGCGACACCCTCGGCGAGGTCGGGTCCGAGGGTTGAGCTGATCGTCGCGGATTCTGTGGAACCTAGGACGGCGCGGGGCCGTCGGAGGTAGCGTTCGACGCCAGATCTCTGCCGGTCAGCGCGGTCACACCGATCAGGGGAGAACACGATGAGCTTCGACTCCAACTGGCAGGGCATGCCGTTGGCGAAGATGTACGCCGACATCAACGGGGGTGCCGGGTACGGGAGCACCTCGGAGTCGGCGGCGATGTGGCGTGACGTGGCTGGGGTCCTCAAGGACACGGCCGACGGCGTACGGACCATGGCCGCGGCGACCGCCGCGGCGTGGCAGGGCGACGGATCCGAGTCGATGATGACGGCCCACAACCTGTTCGACTCGTGGTCCGACGACGCCTACGTCATCTCCGGCCAGGCTGACGCGGCGGCCCACACGCAGGCGTCGATGTTCACCGACACCCGCCCCAAGATCGAGGCCCCCGGCGACCCCAGCCAGCACCAGGACAACATCTTCGAGAAGGGTGTGGCCTGGGTGCCGGGGGTGACCACCGAGCAGGAGCAGTTCGAGACCGACGAGCAGGCCAAGCAGCAGCGCGCAGCCGCTGCCATGGGTCAGTACGGCAACGGCGTCGAGAGCGACGCGTTCCGCGGCTACTTCTCCACCCCGCCCACGCTGGCGACGACGCAGGGACCGGACGCGGTGACGGGTGTCGGCGCGGTGAGTCCCGCAACACCCCAGCACGGAACCACGTCGGGCGTCCACGGGGTTGCCCAGAGCACCGCCGGGTGGTCGGCGCCGGCCACGACCACCAGCTCGTCCTTCGCCCCCGCCTCGACGGCAACGTCCGGCGTCGCGGCGGCGGGGGTGGTTGGTGGCCCGTCAGGCGCACCCGCGCCGACCGGTTCAGCGGGTTACCCGGGGGCACCGGTCTCGGCGTCGACCGGCGCCAGCTCGCCCGGACCGGGGCCGGTGGCGACCGGTGCTGTCCGCCCTCGAACAACCGCGTCGGCTGTGGGCGGGGCCCCTGGTCTCGCCGGCGGCCCGGGCGACCCGGCCCGGACCACCACCCAGGCGTGGGGTGATCAGCGAGGCACCGGCTCGACCGCAGGCGGGTACGGCGTGGGTGGTGCGGCCGGTGGTGGCGCGGCCGATCCTGAGCAACGTTCGCGCCGCGGTCACGGACCCGGGCTGCGCTACGGGAGCCCCGACACGTCCGGTGCGCGCGGCGCGTCCGCTGCCGGGGGCTACGGATCGGCCGTCGGCGGGTACGGCACCGGCGGGTACGGCGCGGGTGGTGGGTACAGCGGCGCCATGTCGGGCCGTGGTGGCGGATACGGCGGCGTTACTGGTGCCTACGGCGTGGGTGGTGGGTACAGCGGCGGCGGTGCGTCGGGCCGTGGGGGCGGGTACGGCGGCGGCGCCTACGGGGGTGGGTCATCCGGCTCCGGGGGCTCCGCCGGGGGCAGCGCTGGTGGTCCGGGCAGCGGTAGCGGGGCGGGCGCGGCGCCCGGCGGAGCGGGCGGGTCCACCGGGGTCGGGGCCGGCCCCGGCGGGGCGGGCGGCGGCACCGCTGTGGCAGGGGGCCCGGGCGCGGCAGGGTCGCGGAGAGGAGCGATGGGGGGGATGGG
>JBDTDI010000092.1:0-16364 GCA_039923155.1 Mycobacteriaceae bacterium
CGCCAGGACGCTGGCCGTGAAGCCGTAGCTCGCGGCCGCCGTGGGCACCTGCACCAGGGTCGAGACACCCAGGAAGGAGATGAACAGGGCCATTCCGACGCACACCGCGGCGAGGTTGGTCACCAGCACCGGCCGGTAGGTGAACATGCGCGGGGAGACCAGCGGCGTCGCGAGGCGCCGCTCCAGCAGCAGGAACGTGACGAAGGTGAGGACGGCCAGCACCAGCGAGCCCACGGTCAACGGGGAGCCCCAGCCCCAGGCGTGGCCCTGTGAGAGCGGCAGCAGCAGCAGCACCAGGCTGGCGCCGAGCACCACACCGCCGCCCCAGTCCATGCGCCCGCCCGCCCCCGCCCGACGGGGCACCACCATGACGGTGAGCAGCAGAGCCACCAGGGACACCCCGAGCGCCAGCCAGAAGATGCGTCGGTAGTCGGCTCCGCCGTCGGTCAGCAGCCCGGTGAGCACGAGACCGAATCCGCCGCCCACGCCCAGGGTTCCGCTGACCACCGCCATCCCCGAGGTGAGCCGCGCCGCAGGAAGCTCGTCGCGGAGCACGGCGATGCCGAGCGGGAACAGCCCGAACGACGCGCCCTGCAGCACCCGGGCCGCGATGAGCAGGGGCAGCGACGCCGTCAGGGCGGCCAGCAGCGAACCGAGCGCGACGGCGATGAGGATGCCAACCAGGACCACCCGCTTGCCGTGGATGTCGCCGAGGCGCCCGAGCACCGGGGTCATCACCGCGGCGGCGAGCAGGTTGGCGGTGACGACCCAGCCCACCGCGGCGGTCGAGGCGTTCAGCTGGGTGCCGATGTCGGCGAGGACGGGCACCACCAGCGTCTGCAGGACGGCAACGACCATGACCACGAAGCTGAGCGCGGGCAGCAGCAGCCGCGACGGGCCCTGAGGCTCGGGAGCAGCCGGGGTCGCGGGGGGCGCAGCGGGTTGTGGGGGCACTGACCTCTCATCGCTCGCTGCGACACGGTTGTTCCGTCCTGGCGATGACTGTGAGCGATCCGACCGCCGGCTCAGCTCGGAGCTGGGCGCCCGTCGACTGCCGCTGATCGGTGGTGAAGCGCCGAGAACCCTCGTGTGCAGACCTCGACGTCTGTACAGAAGTTCACGTCTGTACGCCGCACGACGACGCGGCGTGGTGCTCGGCCGGCACCGTCCTCACCTGGCGCGAGGAGGGATTTCCGCTGCGCTCAGGTCCCCGGCAGCACCGAGCGGGGAATGAGCTCAAGCACGTTGTCGACGCTGCCGGTCACGATGACGGTGCCGCTGCGCGGGTCGACGGCCACGGAGTTGGGTTGGCGCACGGTGGGCAGGTCGGCGAGCACGCGGGGCCGGGCCGGGTCGGCCACGTCGACGACCCGGAGGCGGTTGGTGGCGGTCAGGGTCACGTAGAGCAGCGTGCGTGCGGCGTCGTAGGCGAGCCCGTAGGGCCGGCCCGGCGCCGCGACGCGTCCGGTGTCCTGCACCTGCGGGGTGATCCGCTCCAGCTCGACCGCCCCGCCGGAGGTGTCGGCGAAGGCGACGACGCCCCGCTGCGCGCCGGTCCCGTCCAGCGCCCCGGCCGGCGCCAGGGTGATCGCGTGGGTGAGCAGTGCACCGAGCGCCCGGTGCGTCACCTGGGTGCGGGCACTCGCGTCGTAGACCCACACCCCGTTGCCCTGCACGTCGGCGACCGCGGCGTAGCGACCGACCACCGCCAGCCCACCCGGTTGCGGCGGCCCGGCGGGCAGTGAACCCACCACCGCCCCGTCGCGGACGAACAGCACACCACCGCCGTGCTCGTTGGTCACGACGTCGGTGCCGTCGGCGGTTCGGGCCGCGTTGTGAGGGGTGGTGCCCACGTGGGTCGCCGTGGAGGTGATCGTGCGGGTTCCCACGTCGACGGCGAGGAGCTCGCTGCTGTCCTCGAGCGGGGCGAGCACCGGACCCGTCGGGGTGGCCAGGTCGAGGTGGCGCGCCGACGACGGGGTTTCCACCGTGCCCAGCGGGGTTGTCGTGGAGCCGTCGGCGGCGAGCCGGCTGAACACCAGTGCGCCAGGGTCTCGAACGGCGACGACGAGGGTGCCGTCGGAGCTGATGACGACGCCCTCCGGACCGTCGCCGCCCGCGGGCACCACGGTGCCGGCGGGGGTGGCGGTCAGCGCCGGCGAGCTGGCCGGCTCCGCGGCCACCGGTCGGTCCGACGTCCCGCCGCAGGCGGTCACCGCAAGGGCACCGATGGTGGTCAGCACCAGCGCCCGCAGACCCGGGCGGGCGTTCACTCCCGGCCGAGGCTCAGCTGCCACACGTCGAGGTAGCGGGTGGCGAACCCGGCCTCGCAGTAGCCCAGGTAGAAGTCCCACATCCGGATGAACGTCTCGTCGAACCCCTGGGCCAGGACCTCCTCCCGGTGCGCGAGGAAGGTCTCCCGCCAGCGGGACAGGGTCCGGGCGTAGCTCAGCCCGAGGCGCCGGGACTCGATGACCTTCAGGGAGGTCTCGGCCTCGTTCACCTCGTCGATGGCGCGCAGGCTGGGGATGATGCCGCCGGGGAAGATGTACTTGTGGATCCAGCTGTAGCTGCCGGCGGTGGCCAACATGCGCTCGTGACCCATGGTGATCGACTGCAGGCCGAAGCGTCCGCCCGGGGCGAGCAGGGCGTCCACGGTGCGGAAGTACTCCCCCCAGTACTCCTTGCCGACGGCCTCGATCATCTCGACGCTGACCACGGCGTCGAAGAGGCCGGTGACCTCGCGGTAGTCCTGCAGGCGAACCTCGACCACGTCGCTGAACCCGGCCTTGGCGACCTGCTCGTCGGCCAGCTGCTTCTGCTCGGCCGAGAGGGTCACCGTGAGCACGGTGGCTCCGCGTGCTGCAGCCCGGATGGCCAGTCCGCCCCAGCCGGACCCGATCTCCAGCACCCGGGATCCCTCGCCGACGCGGGCCATGTCCAGGATGCCGTCGATCTTGCGCACCTGGGCCGACGTCATGTCCTCGCCGTCATCGGGCGAACCCTGCGCGGTGAACCACGCCGAGGAGTAGCTCATCGTCTCGTTGAGGAACGTCTGGAACAGCTCGTTGGACAGGTCGTAGTGGCGGTGGATGTTCTCCCGGGCGCCGTCGAGGTCGTTGACCTCGGTGTGCGGGGTGCGCCGGTCCACCACCCGGCGCAGACGTTGCAGCGGCGTCGGGATCAGCGATCCCATCCGGGCGGCCATCGGCCCGAGGACGCCGGGCAGGTTGGTGGAGTCCCAGTCGCCCACCATCCATGCCTCGCCGAACCCGATGAGTCCGACGGTGCCCAGACGGGTGAAGAAGTCGTCGGGCCGCACGATGCGCATGGTCGGGGAGTCCGCCCCCCCGGCTCCGTGGCGACTGCCGTCGGGGAAGACCACCCGCACGTCGAGGGGGCCGACGGCGCGCAGGAACAGCGAACGCGCGACCCGGGCCGAGACGCGGGTCCGTGGGGTGGAGGGCGGGAGCACCGCCAGGTCCGGCCAGTGACCCTCGGCCGGGCGGGGCACCGGTCGCAGCGCGACGCTCGTCACCGGAGCGGGGGTTGTGGCGGTAGAGGTGGTGTGTTCGCGGACCGGGGCTGACGTGGTCATCACCGGACTCCTTCCCAGCTGGACTTGTCGGGGTGGGGCTGTACGGGCAGGGTGCCGCCACGGCGGCGGCCGGAGAGCCAGAGGGCGATGCCGTGGCGGTAGATCAGGACCGACGTGCGCAGGCTCGGCCAGGTGTGTCGCACCGCCGTGACCAGCACGGCGGCGGTGGTGACGGGGATGCGGCGCCCGCGCAGGGACGCGGTGAACGGGCGGGTCGCCCGCTCGGGGTCCGCGGCCGGCTCGGCCCGCCCGGTCACCGGATCGGTGACCGCCGCCGGCAGGGCCAGCGTCATCGCCACGTGCACGCGCTCACCCGGGTCGCTCACCCGCATCTCGTAGGTGCCGGCGGTGGTGAAGAACGGGGAGACGGGGAACGTCTTGTCGACGCTCGCGCGGTGGTCGGCGTCGAGGTGCACGGGGTAGACGTGGCGACCCGAGTAGGTGTTGTGCACCTCGGCCAGCACCAGCGTGACGAGCCCGGTGTCGTCGTAGAGCCAGTGCACGCTGATCGGGTTGAACACGTAGCCGAAGGCGCGCGGCTGCGCGAGGGTGAGCACCCGCGCGGGACGGGCGAGATCGTGGGCGGCGCACCAGGCGTCCACCGCCGCGCGAAGGGTGGGTGCCGAGCCGTCGAAGTGATCGGCGGCGCGGAAGGAGGCCAGCGGGCGCAGCGCGGGCGCCAACGAGTACGGGTGTCCGCGGTCGTCGAGGGTGTCCAGGTCCACCAGCCACGGTCGCAGCGCGTAGGAGAAGCGGTGCGTCGCCGGGGCGGTGCGGGCGTGGGCCACGGTGGCCTCGTACAGCCACGGTCCGGTGCCGGTTGGTGTCGGTGCCACCGTGTCGCTCACCCTGCTCATGGTCACCGTCACCTCCTCGCGCCCTCGTCATCCATCATGGTCCAGCCCTTGTTCGTTGCCGAGCGCGGTCCCGGTTCGGTGGTCACGGCCCCGGCCCGGACCGGGAAACCGCCGGCGTGACCGAGCTGGTGCTGGTGGCCGGCTGCTCCAGCTCGGGTCCCGCTGGCCGTGGTGCGCGAGGCCGCTGCCCGAGGGACGTGACCGGCCCAGACGTCCAACCAGGTCGCGCCGAGCGACGCGGCGGCTCGGGCGCCGGCCAGGCAGCCGTCCTCGTGGAAGCCCCACCCGTGGTAGGCCCCGGCGAAGGCGGTGCGGCCGTCGTTCAGCTCGGGCAGCCGGGTCTGGGCCGCCACCGAGGCCGCGGTGTAGATCGGGTGGGTGTAGCTCATCCGGGCGATCACGCTGGCCGGGTCCACGTCGTCGGTCTGGTTCAGGGTCACCACGTAGGTGTCCTGGGCGCCGACCGCGGGCAGGCGCTCCAGCACGTTCATGTCGTAGCTCAGCACGGTGCGGGCGCCGGACTCCCCGGCCGCGCACGAGGGCATCCGGTAGTTCCAGGCGGCCCGCGCCGCCCGGTGGTTCGGCAGCAGGCTGGTGTCGCGGTGCAGCAGGGTCTCGTTGCGGGAGTAGCCGAACGC
The DNA here is from genome assembly GCA_039923155.1 of Mycobacteriaceae bacterium. Classification (GTDB taxonomy): domain Bacteria; phylum Actinomycetota; class Actinomycetes; order Mycobacteriales; family Mycobacteriaceae; genus Rhodococcus_D. The sequence continues at coordinate 5,094 of JBDTDI010000092.1, forward strand.
CCCGAGCACGGTCTTCTCGGCCGGGGTGGCGTCGGCGAGCAGGGTCAGGGCGTCGTCGGCGTGGGTGGCGAGCACGACCTGGTCGAAGGCGTGCTCAGCGCCGGTGGTGTCGGTGACCGTGACGCCGTCGGGGTGTCGGGCGACCGAGCGCACCGGTGTGGACACCCGCACCGCCGGCAGCGCGGCCGCAACCTTGTCCACGTACGTCCGGGAGCCGCCGGTGACCGTGCGCCACTCCGGGGACCCGCCGACCGAGAGCAGGCCGTGGTTGGCCAGGAAGGTGAACAGGTAGCGCGCCGGGTACTGCAGCGACGTGCTCGGTCCGGCCGACCAGACCGCGGAGACGAAGGGCAGCATGAAGTGACGGGTGAAGTACGTCGAGTACCCACCGAGGGCCAGGAACCCCTCCAGGGTCAGCGTGTCCAGCGCCTCCGAGGCCAGGACCCGCTGGGCTTGGCGGTGGAAACGCTTGACCTCCAGCAACATCCGTAGGTAGCGAGGGTTGGCGGTGGAGGGGGAGCCGAAGATCTTGCGCATCCCCCCGCCCCCGGCGTACTCCAGGCCGCACCCGTCGCAATGCACCGACATGGTCATCTCCGAGGGCTGGGTGGGGACGTCGAGCTCGGCGAACAGGCGCAGCAGCGTCGGGTAGGTACGGCGGTTGTGCACGATGAAGCCGGAGTCGACCGCGATCTCACGTCCCGAGGAGTCGATGACGTCGTGGGTGTGGGCGTGTCCGCCGAGCCTGCGTTCGGCCTCGAACAGGGTCACGTCGTGGCTGCGGTGCAGCGCGTACGCGGCGGTCAGCCCGGCCACCCCCGAGCCGACGACGGCGACGCTCGGGGTGCTCACGTAGGTCCTCCTGCTTTCTCGGGTGCGCGAGGCGATCGTCGCGCTGACTCCTCTTCGGCTGACCGGGGCCCGCCGGTTCAGCGTTCCCTCACGCCGCGAGCTCGGGCAGGGGCACCGCGAAGTCGCCGTGGGCGCCGGCGCTGAACGCGTGCAGCAGCACCGGGTCCACGCCGAGCCCCAGGACGGCGGCTCCGGCGAGGACGCCGAGGCGGTGCCAGCGCCGCGCGTGACGGAACATCGTGTGGTTGTCACCGGGCACCACGAAGCGGGCCATCCGCTCGGGCACCCCCTCGGCGCGCTGCGCCCAGGAGGCCGAGAGGTCGGCACGAACCCAGTGGTCCTTGCTCCCGTGGGCCAGGACCACCGTCCGGTCGGCCACCGTGGAAACCCCGTCCTCCTCGGGCAGCCACGGGGCCATCACCACGACGCCGCTCACCCGGGGGTGGTCGGCCACGGCGATCGCGGCCCGACCGCCCATCGAGTGCCCCACCAGCACCACCGGTGCGTTGCCGGCGAGGCGGTCCAGCACTGCGCGCACGTCGAGCGCCGGATCACCGTCGGGGGCGTTCCAGCCGCGGTGGCGGTACTGGACGGTGCCCACCGAGACGCTGGGCAACCCGTCCACCAGCGCACTCGCGAACGGGCGCATCCGCAGCTGGCCGAAGCTGAGCATGCTCGGGCGGGTCGTGGAACGTGCCTTGCCACCGGGCAGGACCAGGGCGACCGGGGCGGACGGGGAGAGCTGGCGGTGCCAGGCGACGTGCGGCAGCGGGCTGGAGATGTCGTTCATCTTTCCATCATCCCCGCCGCCGCGCGGCTCCGCCGGCCGTCCCGTGCTACCGGGCGGGCAGGGACGCGAGCTCGGCGTCGAGCGCGGCGCGGAACGCGGTGCCCGCGGCGGCCGGGTCGGGGCCGCGCGACTCCACGTGGACGACGGTGGTTCCGTTGGCGTAGCTCGCGCGCAGCGCACCGGGGCCCGTCCTGCCCGCGACGGGCCGCTGCTCCAGCGCGGCCACGTCCGGGACGGAGGGGCGCACGGGCACGAAGCCCGTTCCGGCGCTGCGAGAGGTGAGCCGTCCCACCACGGCGGAGGCGTCGCCGTTCACGGCGCAGGTCCACACGGTGGTGGTGGTCGACCCGTCCTGGTTGACCCGCAGGTGGGTGCCCAGTGGCCTGGCCGGCTCGAGCGCCGCGAGCTCGTCGGGGCTCAGCACCTTTGCGCGCTGCAGCTCGCCGAAGGTGGCGAACGTCGTGTCCAGCAGCTGCTTGCCGGGCAACGACGCGATCGACGGAGCCTGGCTGGTCGGGGCGGGCGCCGCGGTGGTGCCGCTCGGTCCGCTGGTCGGAGCTGCGCTGGTGGAGCTGCGGTCGCGCACCAGAACCAGGACGACGACGACGACGACGGCGGCGACGAGGACGACGGCCACCGCGGCCCCGGCGGTGACGGTCGGTCTGACCCGGCTGCGCCCACCCCGGGTGCGGAACTGCTCGAACGGGTCCAGGCCGGGGCGGGGGGTGAACTCGTCACCGCGGTGCCACGGCGGGCTGGTCCTGTCCGGCCTGCTCGGGGCTCGAGCAGAGCCACCGGCGCGGACGAGCTGGGTGGAGTCGGCGTCGGGCGCGGTGGGGCTGAGCCTGGTGCGGACCAGCTGGGTGGAGTCGGCGTCGGGCTCGGTGGTCGGGGTGGGCGCGGTGGTCGGCGTCGGGCGCACCAGCTGGGTGCGGTCGGCGTCTCCGGGTGCGGGCGTGCCGGCAGGGGCGGGAACCGGGTCTGCACGGTGGGCGCCGGCCCACCGGAACGGTGGTGGGAACGGGTTCGCCTCCGGCGGGCCGGAGCCGGGACGGGAGAGCAGCTCGTCGCGTCGGCTGCGGTACTCCTCGGTGGAGATCCGACCGGCGGCCACGTCGGCGTCCAGCCCGCTGATCGCCTCCTGCCAGCCCACCGCCGAGTCCCCTCCACGCTTGCGCCCCGACCTGCCCCGACCTCGCACCGAAGTCTTCCACGCGGGCCGGGGTGACGGAGAAGAGTCCGGTGGACCGCGCTCCTGCCCGCGTAGAATCGCCGCATGAGCTGGTTGGAGAGCATCGTCGGAGGATCCCGCGGACCGGTGACCGAGGAGTCCGCCCTGCCCGGGCGCAGCGAGCCCCTGTCCGTCCCGGACACCCACTTCGTCAACGGTCACCGCATCCAGCCGCCGTTCCCTGAGGGGCTGGCGACCGCGGTGGTGGCCGCGGGGTGCTTCTGGGGGGTGGAGAAGGAGCTCTGGCACCACGAAGGGGTGTACTCCACCGCCGCCGGGTACGCCGGTGGGTTCACCCCGAACCCCACCTACGACGAGGCCTGCTCGGGTCGTACCGGGCACACCGAGAGCGTGCTCGTGGTGTTCGACCCTGCCGTCATCAGCTACGACGGGATCCTGAAGGCGTTCTGGGAGGAGCACGACCCCACCCAGGGCAACCGTCAGGGCAACGACCGCGGCAGCCAGTACCGCTCGGCGATCTTCACCGTCGACGAGGGGCAGATGGCCAGTGCTCTCGCCTCGCGCGACGCCTACCAGGTCGAGCTGCGCAAGGCGGGCTACGGCGAGATCACCACCGAGATCGCACCGCTCGGCACCTTCTACTACGCCGAGGACTACCACCAGCAGTACCTGGCCAAGAACCCCAACGGTTACTGCCCGGTCAACGGCACCGGCGTCAGCTGCCCGATCGGGCTGGGCGTCGCCGCGCAGACCGACGTGCTGCCCCCCTCCCCGGTTCGGCCCGGCTGAGGCTCGGCCCGGTCAGGGACGGACGGCAGGCCCCCGGTGCCTCACCTGGTGCGTGACGCGGACGGTTGCGAGTGGGTGATCTCCACGCGTCCGCACGTGCTCGACCCGACGACCCGGCTGCGCAAGGTGCAGACCTCGGACGCGGTGCTGCGTGCCTCCGCGCTCGGGGTGGCCGGGCTGCTGGTCGCGGCGCTCGTGCTCGTGACCCCGGCGACCCTGTGGGCGCCGAGCTGGCTGGTAGGTCCGCTCGTCGTCGCGGGGGCGGTGCTGGTGATCTGGTGGGCGCTGAGCAGGCCCTGGTCGGTGCTGGCGGTTCCCGACGACCCCCACGTCGAGGTGGAGCGACGGGTGGTCACCGGGGCCCTGGCCGCACGCCGAGCGCAGCTCGCGCTGGTGCGGGCGCGTGCCCTGCCCCCCGCCCCGGGCACCCCGGACGGGGACGACCCGGACGCGACCGACCGCATTCCCTACCGTCGCTGAGCCTTTCCGGGCACACTCGGTCCCGTGCCCGAGCTCCCCGAGGTCGAAGCGCTGGCGCAGCACCTGCGCACCCACGCCGTGGGGCTGCCGATCGGGCGGGTGGACGTCGTGGCGCTGACCGCGCTCAAGTCCTTCGACCCGCCGGTCACCGCGCTGGTCGACCGCTGGGTCACCGGCGCGCACCGCCTCGGCAAGCACCTGGACCTGGAGTGCGCCTCCGAGCAGGGGACGCTGCACCTGGTGGTGCACCTGATGCGGGCCGGGTGGCTGCGGTGGTCGAGCTCGCTCAGTGCCACCCCGCCGCGTCCCGGCAAGGGACCGTTGGCGTTGCGGGTGCACCTGGGCACGCCGCCCGGCGCGCCGGGCTTCGACCTCACCGAGGCCGGCACGCAGCGCCGCCTCGGGGTCTGGGTGGTGCACGACCCCGCCGAGGTGCCTGGGGTGGCGCGGCTCGGGCCTGACGCCCTCGCGCTGGACCTGCCGGGGTTCGCCGCGTTGCTGGCCGGGCACCGGGAGCGGTTGAAGACCCTGCTCACCGACCAGTCGGTGCTCGCCGGGATCGGCAACGCCTACTCCGACGAGATCCTGCACACCGCGCGGCTCTCACCCTTCGCGATCGCCGGGTCGATCGATGACGAGGCCGTGGCACGGCTGCACGACGCGCTTCGCTCGGTGCTGGTCTCCGCCGTCGAGCGCTCGGTGGGCCAGGGCGCAGCCACCCTGAAGGCCGAGAAGCGCTCCGGCCTGCGGGTGCACGCGCGCACCGGCCTGCCGTGCCCGGTGTGCGGGGACACCGTGCGCCAGGTGGCCTACGCGAGCAAGAACTTTCAGTACTGCCCCACCTGCCAGACCGGGGGCAAGCCGCTCGCCGACCGCCGGATGAGCCGGCTGCTGCGCTGAGTGCGACCGCGACCAACTGGCACTCGGGGCGTTCGCGCGACAGGCTGAGGCCATGGCTGACGACGACAACGACCTGAACGAGGACATGCTCGACTCCAGCGAGAGCACGGACTCCGACGAGCTCGGCGAGAGCGCCGGCGACGACGGCTACGACGCCCCCGACTCCTGGTCGGCCGCCGAGCGCACCGGAAACACCGAGCGCGAGGAGCGTGAGGGGGAGACCCTCGACGAGAAGCTCGCCGAGGAGCGTCCCGACACCCCGGTCGAGGACCAGCCCGACCGGCCCGTGGGTGCCACCCCGGTGGATGAGCTGGACGACTCGATCGACGAGCGGGTGCCGGAGTCGCCCGAGGACCTGGCCGAGTCGGACCTCGTCGACGCCGTCGGTGAGGACGCCGTGGTGCGCGACGAACAGCCCACCGCCGCACACGACGTGCGTCCGGCCTGAGTCGGGGCACCTCCGGCGTACAGTTTTCGGCACGGTGTCGTGGTGAACATCGGGCAACGACCAGAGCCTGGCGCCTGCGGGGGTGATTCTCACAGGAGGCGAGCCGTGTCAGCAGGGGACGACCACCACCACCACCACCACCTGGCCGATGGCGACGGGTCCATCGTGGCCGCCTTCGCTCGTCCGCAGGCGAGGCTCCTCGCGCTGGCAGCGGCCGCAGAGGGAGCAGCCGAGGGGCTGGACCACGCTTCCTGCGGCCCGAAGGTCAAGTATCTCGCCGAGGTGGCGATCGGTGAGTCGTCGAACGGCGGTACGCCGGCGACGTGGCGCGCAACGGTGCTCGAGCTGCTGGGTCCAGCGGTGCAGCCCGTGCTCGACGAGGCCGAAACCTGCATGCACAGTGCTGGGCTGTGGCCGTGGGACTAGCCCGCGGCCTTGAAGGGTGAGCACCGTCCTCAGCGTGGCCGCCCTGGCCGTGGTGGCGCTCGTGGTCTTCGGCGCGCTGCTGCGGCTGCGGCAGCGCCGCTCGTTCGACACCCCCCTGGAGCGGGCGGTGCACGACACCCTGCACACCGCGTCGCTGGCCGCGCCCGCGCTGCGTCGCGGACTCTCCCCGGAGTCGGCGGCGGAGGCCGCCCCGCACCTGCGGCAGCTGCTCGGCACCGCCGCGACCGCGTTGACCGGGCCCGACGGTGCCCTGCTGGCCTGGCACGGTTCGGGCGAGCAGCACGCCGAGCACCTGCAGGCGGCGGCGGCGCGGGCGGCCTCCCGCGGGCGACGGGAGCTCCTCGACCACGCCGAGTTCGACTGCGGACGCCTGGACTGCCCGGTCCGGGCGCTGGTGGTGGTGCCCCTGGTGCCCGCCGGCAACGGGGTGGTGGGGGTGCTGGGCGCGGTGAGCACCGTGGCCGCCGGTCCCGGGTTGCTGCGGGCCGCCGGTGAGGTGGCCCGCTACGCGAGCAGCCAGATCGAGCTGGCCGAGCTCGACGAGAACCGCACCCGCCTGGCCAGCGCCGAGGTGCGTGCGCTGCGGGCCCAGATCAGCCCGCACTTCATCTACAACGCCCTGACCACGGTGGCCTCGTTCGTGCGCACCGACCCGGAGCGGGCCCGGGAGCTGGTGCTGGAGTTCGCCGACTTCACCCGTTACTCCTTCCGCACCGCGGGGGAGTTCACCACCCTGGCCGACGAGCTGCGCAACATCGACCGCTACCTCACCCTGGAGCGGGCCCGCTTCGGTCCGCGGCTGCAGGTGCGCCTGCAGGTCGCTCCGGAGGTGCTGGGGGTGGTGCTGCCCTTCCTGGCCCTGCAGCCGCTGGTGGAGAACGCGGTGCGCCACGGCCTGGCCGGCACCGCTCACGGCGGGACCGTGAGCGTGGTCGCCACCGACGCCGGCACCGAGTGCGTGATCAGCGTGGAGGACGACGGGGTGGGCATGGACCCGGCGCGCCTTCAGGCCGGCGGCGATCTCGACCCCGGCACCGCGCCGCGGACGGGGACGCACGTCGGGCTGGGCAACGTGGACGACCGGCTGCGCGCCGCGTTCGGCGACGAGTACGGCCTGGCGGTGGAGACCGCGCCAGGGGCAGGAACCAAGGTCAGCCTGCGGGTTCCCAAGTTCCGGACCGGGGTGCAAGCCTGAGCGGATGCGGCGGGTCCGCCCCCGCGCCGGCGTGGGTGGACGAGCGCGCGGTGGCCAGCAGCTCCGCCCGCAGCCGGGCGGGCGGAGCGAGGTCGTCGACAGGGCCGAGAGGGAGGTGCAGACCACCGGCCCACCCTCGGCACGGCTCGCAGGAGGAGAGGTGGGCGAGCAGCGTCGGGCTGGCGCGGTCCACGGTGCTCACCTGTGTGCTTCGGTGAGCGGTGCCGCGCCGGTTCGAGTGCCGCTCACCTAGGCTCGCAGCATGGTCAAGCTGCCCGCGTCCGTCTCCGACAAGCTGCCCGACCGACTCGCGGGGGTGCACTCGGCGGTGGTCACCGTGGTCCCGCTGCACGGCGTCATCGCGGCCGGTCCGATGGGTCTTGGTCGCCCGATGCTCAACATCGACGCCGTGGACGCCTCGCTGAAGCGGGCGTTCACCACCGACGGCGTCCGCGCGGTCGCCCTGTCGATCAACTCACCGGGCGGCTCGCCCACCCAGAGCGCGCTGATCGGCGACCGCATCCGTCAGCTCGCCGACCAGCACGCGGTTCCGGTGCTCGCGTTCTGCGAGGACGTGGCCGCCTCCGGGGGCTACTGGCTGGCCTGCGCCGCCGACGAGATCATCGCCACCCCCACGTCGTTGCTGGGCTCGGTCGGGGTCATCTCCTCGGGCTTCGGCCTGGAGGGCCTGATCGAGAAGCTGGGGGTCGAGCGCCGCCTGCACACGCAGGGCGTCAACAAGTCCCGCCTCGACCCGTTCTCCCCGGAGAAGGCCGAGGACGTGGACTGGCTGCTGGGCATGCAGGAATCCATCCACGACGAGTTCAAGGCCTGGGTGCGCTCGCGGCGGCCCGCCCTGGTCGGGACCGACGACGAGCTGTTCACCGGCGAGGTGTGGACGGGGCGACGCGCGGTCGAGCTGGGGGTGGCCGACACCCTCGGCACGCTGCGCGGGGTGCTGCACCAGCGCTACCCGGACGCGGAGATCCGTCGGGCGTCGCGGGCCAAGACCCTCGCTGCGCGCCTGGGCCTGCCCGGGGCGGACGCCCTGGTCGGCGCGGCGCTGGGTGCCGTGCAGGACCGCGCGTCGTGGGCCCGCTTCGGGCTCTGAGTCACGCCCGGTTTGACATGCTGGGCCCCGTGACCGAGCCCGTCGCCACCAGCACCGCCGGCCTGGTGGTGCTCGCGGTGGACGACGAGCCGCCGGCGCTCGACGAGCTGGCCTACCTGCTGCGGGCCGACCCCCGCGTCGGCTCGGTGCGCACCGCCCAGGACGCGACCAGCGCGCTGCGCCAGCTGCAGGACCTGACCGGCCCGCCCGTCGAGGTGGTGTTCCTCGACATCCACATGCCGGGCCTCGACGGCCTGGAGCTGGCCCGGGTGCTGGCGGCCCTGGCCGAGCCCCCCGCGGTCGTGTTCGTCACCGCGCACGACGACCGGGCGGTGGAGGCCTACGACGTCGGCGCGCTGGACTACCTGCTCAAACCGCTGCGTGCCGAGCGTCTCGCCGCGGCGCTGACCCGGATCCAGCGTCAGCGCAGCGCCGAGCCAGCCCCGCAGACAACCCTGAACACACCACCGGAGGGACCGGCCGACGACGTCATCGCGGTCGAGCTCGCCGGCACCACTAGCCTGGTGCCGCGCTCGAGCGTGCGCTGGGTGGAGGCCCGTGGGGACTACGCGCGCCTGCACACCGCGGCGGCCAGCCACCTGGTCCGCATCCCGCTCGCGGTGCTCGAGGAACGCTGGCGCGGGGCCGGGTTCGCACGGGTGCACCGCTCCTACCTGGTGTACCTGCCCCTGGTCAGCGAGCTGCGCACCGCGGGCAGCGGGTACCTGGTGCGCGTGGGCGCCGTCGGCTCCCCGGACGCGGTGGAGCTGCCGGTCAGTCGCCGTCACTCCCGCGAGCTGCGCGAGCTGCTGGTCCGCAGCACCCGGGTGCACCGGAGCCCGGGGTGAGCGCCCCCGCCCCCGCCTCCCCGCCCCCGACCCCGCCCCCGACCAGGTCCGAGCCGCGACGGGTCCGGGTGGTGCTGGCCGAGCGCGGGAGCCACCGTCGGCTGGTCCGCACCCGCGCCGAGGTCGAGGAGCAGACCGAGGTGGGTGAGGTGCTGCTGCGGGGGCTGCTGCACGCCCAGCTGGCGGTGTCGCTGCGCCTGGCTGGGCTCGTGGTGGTGCTGCTGGGGGCGCTGCCGCTGCTGTTCGCCGTGGTCCCCGCGCTGGGGGAGGTGAGCCTGCTCGGCGTGCGTCTGCCCTGGTTGCTGCTCGGTGTGCTGGCCTACCCGTTCCTGTGGCTGGTCGGGCGCGCCCACACCTACCTCGCCGAGCGGGTGGAGTCCGACTTCGCCGACCTGGTCGAGGACTAGCCGACGATGCGCGCCGACCCGATCACCCTGGCCACGATCGCCGCGGTCGCGGTGCTGACCGTCGTGCTCGGCGCCTACGGGGTGAAGGTGGCGCGCACCACCTCGGACTTCCTCGTCGCCTCCCGCACCGTCGGGGCCCGGACCAACGCCGCTGCGGTCTCCGGGGAGTACCTCTCGGCGGCGAGCTTCCTGGGTGTGGCGGGGCTGATCGCCAAGTACGGGGCCGACGCGCTGTGGTACCCGGTCGGCTTCACCGCCGGCTACGTGGCCCTGCTGCTGTTCGTGGCCGCCCCGCTGCGCCGCTCGGGGGCCTACACGCTGCCCGACTTCACCGAGTTCCGGCTCGGCTCCCCGCGCCTGCGCCGCCTCGCCACCGGGGTGGTGGTGCTCATCGGCTGGCTGTACCTCGTCCCGCAGCTGCAGGGCGCCGGGCTGACCCTGCGGATCCTCACCGGGGCACCGGCCTGGGTCGGTGCGCTCGCGGTGGGGGTGGTGGTGGTGGCCAACGTGGCCGCCGGGGGGATGCGGTCGATCACCTTCGTGCAGGCCTTCCAGTACTGGCTCAAGCTCACCGCCATCGGGGTGCCGGCCATCGTCCTCGCGCTGCACCACTCCGGGGACGCCAGGGCCGTGGGCTCGCCGGCCCCGCCGGTGGTGAGCGCGGTGACCACGGTCGACGTCAGCACCGACGTGATGCTGGACGTCTCGCGCCCGCTGACCGTGCAGCTGGACGGGGCGGGCGTGCGGTGGGCGGCCGGGCCGCACGAGGTGAGGGCAGGCACCCGCCTCACCCTGGCCGCGGGCTCCGACGTGCCCGTCGTGGCCGGGGTGCCCGCCACCGACGACGCGTGGTTGCGGCCCTCCGGCGGCCTGGGCGGTGACCACCCGCTGTTCGAGACCTACTCGCTGATCATCGCCACGTTCCTGGGCACCATGGGCCTGCCGCACGTGCTGGTCCGCTTCTACACCAACCCCGACGGGCGGGCGGCGCGCCGCACCACCCTGGTGGTGCTGGCCCTGCTCGGGGTGTTCTACCTGTTCCCCACGATCCTGGGGGTGCTGTCGCGGCTGTACGTGCCGCAGCTGCTCATCACCGGCACCACCGACGCCGCGGTGCTGCTGCTGCCCGGGGCGCTGCTGTCCGGTCTCGGTGGTCAGCTGCTGGCGGCGCTGGTCGCCGCCGGTGCGGTGGCGGCGTTCCTGTCCACGTCGTCGGGCCTGGTGGTCAGCGTCGCGGGGGTGCTGTCCACCGACGTGCTGCGGGGACGGGTGCGCGACTTCCGCCTGGCCGCCGTGCTCGCGGGCACGGTGCCGGTGCTCGCGACCCTGGCCCTGGTGCGGCTGGACCTGTCGCAGACCGTGGGGCTGGCCTTCGCCGTCGCGGCGTCGACCTTCTGCCCGCTGCTGGTGCTCGGCATCTGGTGGCGGGGGCTCACCGCGGCCGGCGCCGGGGCCGGGCTGAGCGTGGGCGCGGTGCTCGCGGTGGCGGCGGTCGTCGTCTCGGCGGCCGCGCCGGGGCTGCGCGGGTGGCCGAGCTCGGTGGTGAACCAGCCCGCGGCGGTCAGCGTGCCGGCGGCGTTCGCGACGATGGTCGTGGTGTCGCTGCTGGGTCGCCACCACGTGCCGGCCGACGTGGGACGAAGGCTCCTGCGGATGCACGCCCCGGAGCGCCTGGGCATGGGGATCGACCGCGACGTGGAGCGGTGGGGCCACTAGCGCCGCGACGGGTAGCGGGGGGACCGTGAGCGACCCAGCGCGGTGTGACCGGCACCACTCGTCGCACCCCGGCGACCGCTCACCGATCCGCGCTGC
>JBDTDI010000093.1:0-5356 GCA_039923155.1 Mycobacteriaceae bacterium
ACCGAGATCCTCACGCCGCGCCGAGAGCGACGGGGTAGTGGGCGGACACGCGCCGGGGTCACCTGACAAGATGGGGGCCCGCACCCCTGCTCTGGAGGTCCTGCCGTGGTCGCCGTCGGAATTCCGGTCGTCATCATCACCGTGCTGCTGGTGATCGTCCTGTCGATCACGCTGTTCGTGTTCTCGCTGCGCGACTGAGGTTCTCGCTCGTTCGGCGCGGGCACCCGGCTTCGGCCTACCGTGATCTCGTCCCTCGTTTCAGCAGCGAGGCGGGGGACCCCACTCCAGGCAGCAGGGACTGGACGCGCTTCAGCCGCCCCCCTGCGTGCGGCGTCTGACCGCGGCGTCTGTGATGTCCATCGCGGCGCGCCCGACGAGGTCAGGCTCCGCCCGCCCGTTCCCGACCCGCCACCCCTGCGCCGCGGGCCGACTGGGTCCAGGATCTGCGTGACACCACGAGAGGACCCGATGAGCGCGCACGGCAGCAACCTGACCTCCAACCCGGGTGAGCGGGACGACGCGGAGGTCGAGGAGGCGTTCGAGCGCCTGCTCGAGCAGGGCGAGGAGCGCCTCTCCCGTCCGCTGCTGCCCCTGGTGGCCACCGGGTTGCTGGGCGGCATCGACGTCGCGATGGGCGTGCTGATCTACCTGGTGGTCCTGACCGAGACCGGGAGCTCGTTGCTGGCCGCGCTCGCGTTCACCATCGGCTTCGTGGCGTTGCTGCTGGCCAGCAGCGAGCTGTTCACCGAGAACTTCCTGGTCCCCGTCACCGCGGTCCTGGCCGGCAAGAGCACGCTGACCGCGTTGCTGCGGCTGTGGGTGGTGAGCCTGGCGACCAACCTGGTCAGTGGCCTGGCGATGGCGGCGATGATCATCGCCGCACTCCCGGCCGTCAAGGACTCTGCGATCGAGACCGGGGCGCACTACGCCGATCTCGGGGTGTCGGTGCGGTCGTTCTTCCTGGCCGTGCTCGCCGGGGCGGTGATCACGCTGCTCACCCGGATGCAGAACAGCACGGAGAGTCTCGGTGTGAAGATCGTCCCCGCGGTGCTGATGTCCTTCGTGCTCGTGGGTGCCGAGCTGTTCCACTCGGTGCTGGACTCGATCTTCATGTTCGCGGGGTTGCTGACCGGACGCGCGCCCTACGGCTGGACGCAGTGGTTGGGTGCCCTGGGGTGGTCGGCGATGGGCAACATCCTCGGCGGCATCGTGCTCGTGACCGCGATCCGGGTGCTGCGAGTTCCCCACCGCATCGCGGAGGAGCGCCAGAAGGCGTGACCGAACAAGTCATGGTGTTCACCAGGACCTTGGTGGCTTAGCATCGGGGGTGTCCGGCTGCCCTGCCGGCAGGTCTCCAGGAGCTCGCCATGTGGTCTCGTCACGTCAACACCAGGCGCGCGTCACGCGCCGCCCGCGTCCCGCTTGATCCCCGCCTCGTCCAGCTCGCGATGGCCCTGTCACGGCAGAGCATCCATCCCGGGCCGCTGCGGCGGGGCTGAGCCTGAGCTACCTCGCGTCGAGCGCAGCGTCGAAGGCTGCCTGCACCTCGTCGAGCGTCAGCTCTCCGATCGTGTCCGGGCGGGCGGCCCACGTCCACGATCCGTCGAACCTGACCAGGACCGCTCCGGAGCGACCCGCGCCCAGTGGCAGCACCACCACCCAGTGCCGGTGCCGCTCCACCGTGGCCCTGCCGTGCCAGAAGCGTTCTCCCCGGTAGGCACCCGGCAGCTTTCGGGCCCGCGCGGCGTCGACGAAGCCCGACGAACACCAGGTGACGGCGCCGTCGAGCTCGTCGAGCGTCATCGGCCGCTCACTCGTCGGTGACCTCCACCAGCACCTTGCCGACCACGGCGTCCTGGACGGCGGCGTGGGCGTCGGCGGTGCGGGCCAACGGGAAGCGGTGCAGCGGCAGCCCGGCCTCCTCGCCGACCGCCATCGCCCCGTCGTCGGTGGCCGCGGCCACGTCGTCGGCGGCGTCGGTCAGGGCCTGCTCACCCACCGTGTACAGGAGCACGAACTGCAGACGGGTGTTCGCCACCATGTGCGACCGCACGGCCAGGGTCATCTCGTCGCCGCCGTTGTTGGCGTAGATCGCGATCGAGCCGCGGTTCGCCACCACCGCCGCGTTGAGCGCGGCGTTCGGGCCGGGCGCGACCTCCACCACGAGGTTGACCCCGTCGGGAGCGACGGCCCTGATCGCAGCCACGGTGTCCCCGTCGCGATAGTTGACGACGTGGTGGGCGCCGGCGGCAGTGGCCAAGATCGCCTTCTCCGGGCTCGACACGGTGGCGACGACAGTGGCACCGGCCCAGCGGGCGAGCTGGATCGCGGCGTGTCCGACGGCGCCCGCTCCCCCCGCCACGAGGACCGTGCGACCGTCCAGCGCTCCCGGGTGCAGACGAGACGGGCCGTCCTCGGCCACGGTCAACGCCCGGTGCGCCGTCATCGCCGGGACCCCGAGGGAAGCCCCCACCTCGAAGCTGGCCGAGTCGGGTAGCCGCACCACTCGTGCTGCGGACTGCACGGTGAGCTCGGCCGCCGTGCCGATCGCGCGGCCGTGCTGGGCCAGGTACAGCCACACCCGGTCACCCACCGACAGCCCGTCCACCCCCGTGCCGATCGCGTCGACCACCCCGGCGCCATCCTGGCCGGGAGCGATCTCGTCGAACTGGAGGGCTGGACCGTTGCCCGAGCGGGTCTTCCAGTCGGTGGGGTTGATCCCGCTGAGCACCACGCGGACCCGCACCTCGCCTGGACCGGGCTCGCCCGCCTCGAGGTCGGTGAGATGCAGAACGCTGGTGTCGCCAGGCTCGGTGTAGGTGATCGCCTTCATGATTGAGGTCAACCCTCGGCACCACCCACGGTGTTCCCGCAGGGCCTGCGCCCGACCCCACCGCAGGGCCTGCGCCCGACCCCACTGTCCCCTCGCCAGTGGGGGCGGCCACACACCCCTGCGGTCGACCTGTCCAGTTATCGCCCCACGAGCCCACAACGTCACATCGGCTTCCGCGATTGCACAGCCCGCTAGCCCGTCTGCACATCGTGGGCGGCGCGAAACTGGCTGGGCGTCACCCCCGCCCACCGACGAAACGATCGTGCGAACTGAGATGGATCTACGAATCCGCAGCGTCGGGCCACTCGCGCGATGGGTTCAGCGCTCCAGGCGGGATCCGCGAGCAGGTCGGCGGCTTGCTTCATCCGGGTGCTCCGGATCTGCTCCGCGACCCCTGGGCCGTCCGCGAACAGCTGGTGCAGACGACGAACCGACAGACCGATCTCGTTGGCGACCAAACCCGCGCTCAGGTGCGGGTCGTGCGATCGGCGTCGCAGCACCTCGTCGACCTGTTGACGGCGCACGTCCGCCGTGCCCGTGTGGTCGGGACTCCGACCGAGGACGGTGCGCAGCACGAGGTCGGCGACGCCGCTCAGGTAGGCCCGCGCGCCGATCTCGTCGACCGGGTCCCGGCCGGCCTCGAGCATGGCGACGGCGCCACGCAGGACCGAACGGGTCAGTGGATCGGTCTGCAGCGGCACCATCATCGACGAGCGCAAAGCCTGCACCGGGACCGACAGCTCGTCGACGTCGACGCTGAGCAGCAGCATCGACACCCTCTCGAGATAGGTGTGCACGTTGGGCTCGTCGTCGGCTTGCAGCACCAGGTCGCCCGCGCCGAGACTGTGTTCCCCCTGGCGCGAGCTCAGGCGGACCCGCCCACCGTTCAAGAGGCTGATGTGGATCCGCTGTGGATCGCGGGCGCGGGCCTGCGCCGGCGTGGTCTCCGAACGAACCGGGCCCAGGACACCGACGCTCACCCGTGCTCCCGCAGCGCGCAGCGCGTGAAAGTCCGCGTGGAACCCTCTATCGTCGTCGGGGTGATCCACCGGCTGCAACCGGAGCGGAAACACGGTGTTGCTGGCCGCATTCTGCCAATACTCGACGCGCGACCCTTCGGGTACCGCTGCCGTGGTGAGGTGCTGGCGCAGCACTTGGTCGCTCCTCGCGCCTGCCATCGTTCACCTCCGGTCCGCCACCATCATCGCCCCGCCCGCACGAGACTTCCATGCCCACGTCCCACGCGGGCCGCGCCATAGCCGCGGAATGGTGCCGGCACGCCGGTGTGTTGTGCAGTGACGTGCACATCCCGGCCGCGGTCGACGTCGTCGTGATCGGCGCTGGCCAGGCGGGTCTCAGCGGCGCCTACTTCCTGCGACGGTCAGGCCTGGAGCACGTCGTCCTGGACCACGACCAAGGCCCGGGCGGCGCGCAGCAGCACCGGTGGCCGACGCTGACCCTGGGTACCACCAACCACGTGCACGACCTGCTCGGGCTGCCGGTGGGGCCCGCGGACCCACAGGTCGGTGCGGCGGAGGTCGTGTCCGCCTACTACGCCCGGTACGAGTCCCACTTCGATCTGCACGTGCAGCGGCCGGTGCACACCAGCGCGGTCCGCCGCGCCGCCGGCGGACGGCTCGAGGTGACGACCGACGCGGGGAGCTGGGCGGCGCGGGCGGTCATCAATGCGACCGGCACCTGGGAGCGACCGTTCGTCCCGCACTACCCCGGTTCCTTCGCCGGCCGACAGCTGCACACCGCGCAGTACCGGCGTGCTGCGGACTGGCGCGGACAGCACGTGGTGGTGGTCGGTGGCGGCATCTCGGCGGTGCAGCTGCTCAGCGAGATCGCCGAGGTGACGACGACGACGTGGGTGACGCGGCGACCCCCCGTCTTCGCCGAGACCTTCAGCCCCGCGGACGGCCGCGCGGCGGTGGCCCGGGTGGAGCAACGGGTCCGGGCCGGACTGCCACCGGGCAGCGTGGTCAGCGCGACGGGGTTGCCGCTGACGCCCGCGCTGCGCCGAGCCCGCGATCGTGGGGTGCTCACTCCGCGGCCGATGTTCGTCCGGCTCGTGAGCGACGGGGTGCAGTGGCCGGACGGCACCGTGCAGCACGCCGACGTCATCCTGTGGTGCACGGGCTTTCGCCCCTCGCTGGCCCACCTCACCCCGCTGAACCTGCGTGCGCCCGGCGGCGGGATCCGGATGGACGGGGTGCTGGCCACACGGGTGGCCGACGAGCCGCGGATGCACCTGCTGGGGTACGGACCCTCGGCCAGCACGATCGGCGCCAACCGCGCCGGGCGCGCGGCGGTGCACGAGATTGCCGAGCTGCTGCGTGCCTGAGTCCCTCGGACCACGCGGAGGGGAGCTGGACACCTCCTCGTCGACCAGCAGCGGCTCACCGCCGCGGAGAGTGCACCAGATCCCGCAAGAGCCGCTGGGCGTCGGTGGCCGGGTCGACGGTGAGCCCGGTGTGCACGGGCCCGGGCTGCACCACCGTGCTGCGCGGAGCGGTCAAC
>JBDTDI010000094.1:0-15711 GCA_039923155.1 Mycobacteriaceae bacterium
GGGTTCAGGCAAGGCTGGAGGAGCCGCGCATCGAGCGGACCGAACCGTCAGCACTCTCGAAGACGACCCGCCCGATGTGCGGCCACAACCGCTCCGGGATGGCGGCGACCAGCGCCTCCTCGCTGCCCTCGGTGTCAATCTTGACCAGGTCGATCCGACCTTCCTGGGCCACCACGCCTTCGAGCACGTCAGCGATCGCGACGCACTCCACCGTGATGGCGGTGTGCCCGGGGCGTGCCGCCATGTGCGCGGCGAGGCCGCCGTAGCGCCCGACGGGCTCGGTGAGGAACGTGGCCTCGCCCGACTGCTCCGCGACGGCCTGCTGGCTGAGGTGCCACCGGCCTTCGAACGGGGCCAGGTTCACCCGCAGCGTCTCGACGTTGCTCCCGACGGGCTCGTAAGCGTGCACCACGGAGTCGGGTCGGCGGGTGAGGAAGAACAGGGCGGAGATTCCGATGTTGGCGCCGATGTCGACCACCACGCGCGGGCCGTCGCGGCCGTAGTCACCGCGGCAGAAGATCTCGTTCACGGTGCGCACGTCGTGGCTGCTCGGCAGGGTCACGGTGACCGGCCCGAGCGGCGTCCGCAGCGTGGCGGTCCACGGATACTGGCCACCGGAGCCGACGTAGCGGCGCAGCGCGTCGACCGGCGAACCGAAGACCCGGACGATGCCCCACAGAGCGCGGTAGTGCCGCAGGTGCAGCACCGCGCCGAGGCGTCGTCGATGATCGGTTCCCCGCGTCACCGCGTCATCGTCGCACCACCCCCGTGCCACCCCCGTGCCACAGTGGGCGCCGTGCAGCTCAGCGCCCTCCTCGACCGGCTCCCACCGCGGATCGCCGTCCCCGCCCGCGCCCGCTTCGGTCACCGCGACCTCGAGGTGGGCGAGCTGCACCGCTGGGTGCGGCCGGGCTCGACGGTGTGGGACGTGGGCGCGCACAAGGGGTCCTACACCTGGCACCTGGCCCGCCTCGTCGGGCCGGGCGGGCGGGTGCACGCCTTCGAGCCACAACCCGACCTGGCTGCCCGTCTCGCCCAGGGGGTGCCGGCGCAGGTCACCGTGCACGGCGTGGCCCTGTCGGCGGAGCACGGAACCGCTCCGCTGACCGTCCCGGTGTGGGGACGCACCCGCATGCAGGGCCACGCCAGCCTCGAGGGCCACAACGCCACCGGTCCGGACCAGACCGTGGACGTGCCCACCCGCACCGCCGACTCCTTCCACCACTGCCCCACCTTCGTGAAGATCGACGTCGAGGGGCACGAGCGGACCGCCCTGCGCGGGGCCGAGGAGACCATCACCCGGGCCCGCCCGGTGCTGCTGGTCGAGATCGACTTCCGCCACCCGCACGGCGCCACCGGTCGCGCCGAGCTCCTCGAGTGGATGACCGCCCACGGTTACCGCGCCCACCACGTGCCCTCCCCCGGTGAGCTCGTCGCCTCCCCCGATCTCCGCGGCGGCAGCGACCCCAACGAGGGGATCGTCGCCGACCACTACGTCTTCAACTGGGTCTTCCTGCCCGGCTGAGCCGCGCGACACCCGGTCGGGCGATTCACGTGCCCCACCCCTGTACTCCGGGCCGACGCGTGCCGACACTGGTGGCGTGACTCGTGACCTCCGGACCGCCGCACCCGGGGAGCTCACCTGTCCGAACCCGACCCTGACGGCCGCGTTGGCCGTGGTCGACGCTCTCGTGTTCCGCCGTGTGGGCACCAACACCTGGGCCCACCTCGGGGGATACGGCCGCGGACGCGGATGGGCCGGCGTGGTGAAGATCGATGCCGCGCTCGACCCGCTGGCCGTGGCGATCCCCGCCGAGGCCGGTGGCGTCGCCCGGTACGCCCACCACGCATCCGAGCGGGTGCTCGGGCCCTACTACGCGCGGGCCGGTGCCCTGGTCAGGGTCAGCGGAGACGTCCTCGTCGTCCTCGGCAACCCGACCGAGCTGCTCGCCCCCGACGCCACCGACGTCCAGCTGCACCGCCTCGCCACCGATCTCGACGCCCTCGTGCAGCAGGTCTCCCCCGCCAAGCACCTCGCCGACGAGCTGGAGATGCTGCACGCCGTGCGCGCCGTCACCAGCCGGGTGGCGCCCGACCTGGCCGCGACCCTGGCCCACGTCGTCGAGGTGGCGGTGCAGTCGCTGTCCTGCGAGGTGGGGCTGGCCCGCACCGGGGACGGGCACCTCGCCGTGACCAGCTCGTGGGCCGCGATCGCCGCCGACGACCCCGCCCTCGTCGGCGCCGCGCAGACCCTGCTCGAGCGCGCCGCCGACGGAGCGACGTGCGTGCAGGACTCCGACGTGGCCACCCTGCCCGCCCCGCTCGATCGCGAGCACGGGGTGCGCTCGCTGCTCGCGCTGGCCCTGCCGCCGCCGGTGGGCGGGGTCCTGGTCGTCGCCCACACCTCGGCCGATCCGCGCGGGTTCACCGGCCTGTGCCGGGACCTGGGCCGCCAGCTCGCCGACGCCGCCGGGGTCGTGCTGCACACCGCCAGCCTGCGCGAGGAGCTCACGGCCACCGCCGCGGAGCACGCCCTCACCGCCCGCCGCGACCCCCTCACCGGCCTGGGTAACCGGCTCGCCTTCGACGAGGCGCTGGTCGAGGCCCAGGGCCGGGTGGACGCCGGGCAGAGCGTGACCGTGCTGACCCTGGACGTGGACGGGCTCAAGCACGTCAACGACACCGCCGGCCACGACGCCGGGGACCAGCTGCTGCGGCGCTGCGCGGACGTGCTGCGCCTCCACGGACGTACCGACGACGTCTGCGTCCGCCTGGGCGGGGACGAGTTCGCCGTCCTCATGCCCCACGCAGGGGTGATGGCGACCCACCGCCTGGACACCCTCGCCGCCGAGCTGGGCGGGGTGACCAGCGACGCCGACACCGTCGCCGCCAGCGTCGGCATGGCCACGGCGCACCCGAGGACGTCCGTCGCCGACGCCGTGCGCGAGGCCGACGCCGCCATGTACGCCGCCAAGCGGGCTCGACGGGCGGCTCGCTGAGCTCCGCGGCGAAAGGTGAACATCGCATCTCGAATCGACGTCGCGGGCTACACGAACGTGACGATGTGCATCGAATCGATTACAGTTTGTGTCTGACTGATTAGTGAGGCACCACAACGAAGAAAGTTCCGGGGGGGTTGTGGATACCGACGAGCAGCAGCGGGCCGCAACCGTGGCCCGCTACCTGCGCCTCGACCCAAACACCGTCCGGCAGGCGCTCGCCCCCATCCTGAGCCTGCTCAGCGACCTCTCCGACGCGCACGCGTCAGTGGTCAGCGTCCTCGACGACAAGAGCCACCAGGCCATCTGCCACCGTGGTGCCCCCATCACGATGCTGGACGCGATGGATCGTGGCGCCACCCCCGCCACCGCCGTGGTCGAGAGTGAGCGCCCCGTGGTCGTCGACTCGACCGCGGCGTTCGCCGCCTTCGGTTTTCCCTGGGTCTGCTACGTCGGGGTGCCGATGCTGGGCGCCGGCGGCTCGGCCGTGGGGTCGTTGTCGCTGCTGCTCGAGCCCGGCACCACGGTGTCCTCGCAGCTGCTCGGCCAGTGCCACACCATCGGTGCGCTGGTGGCCGACCAGCTCGAGATGCTCGCCGCCCGGACCGAGGACACTCCGGTCTCGCACCACGACGAACCGTCCACCAACCGCGACATCTCGCCCCGAGAAATCCGAGAAGCCCTGGCCGCCGGGCAGATCGTGCCCTTCTTCCAGCCGGTCGTCGACCTGGCCACGGGCGCCCGGACCAGCGTCGAGGCGCTCGCCCGGTGGTTGCATCCCACCCTCGGCCTGGTCCCGCCCGCCCAGTTCATCCCGGTGGCCGAGCGCAGCAGCCTGGTCGTCGACCTCGACCTCGAGATCTGGCGCCGGGCCCTTCTCGCGGTTGCCCAGCGGCGCCTGGTCGAACCCGAGCTGAGGCTCAGCGTGAACTTCTCCGCCCGGCACACCCAGATGACGTCCTGCCCGGACCAGCTCACCGAGCTGGCCCAGCGCAGCGGGGTGCCGCCGCACGCGGTCGACGTCGAGCTCACCGAGTCCACCCAGATGGGCAGGCAGGCCGTCGCCGTCCTCAACGAGGTGCGCAACCGGGGGTTCAGCGTGCTGCTCGACGACTTCGGTACCGGGTGGGCCACCCTGGAGTCGGTTCTCGTCCTGCCCCACGACGGGCTCAAGGTCGACCGCTACATCACCCAGAAGATCGGCTCCCCGCAGGGCCAAGCCGTGTTCCGAGGCATCACCGCCGGTGCTCTCGACCGTGGGGTGCGGACCATCGCCGAGGGGGTCGAGACCGCCGAGCAGGCCGCGCTGGTCACCGAGATGGGCTTCACCCACGGCCAGGGCTACTACTGGGGGCGCCCCTCACCCACGCTGGACGCGCTGGTCCCCGCGCAGCGCGTCGGAGCTGCGTAGATCCACCACGCTCACCACCAGGTGCGCCGGCGACCCGTCGGCGGCCAGCACCTTCGTCGTGGACACCGTCACCGGTATCCACCCGCCACCCGCCTCACGCAGCCGCACCCCGATCGCCGAGCTCACCTCGGCGCCTTCCCGCAGCTCGGCGCAGGCGGCCTCGGCGTCGACACGGTCCGCCGGGTGCACCACGTCGAACAGGCTCGTTCCGCTCAGCGAGGACGGGGTGGCCCCGAGCAGCCGGGCGAGGGCCGCGTTCACAATGAGCAGCGTGACCTGCACGTCCGCGATGGCCAGACCAACGGGGGCGTGGTCGAAGGCGGACTGGAAGTCGGGCGAGCCCGTGGCCGCCGGGCCCACCGCGGGCGTCTCGGCGTGGGGACCGAGGGGTTGACGCGTCTGCGCCGCCACGAACGCGGCCGCGACGTCGTGCAGCTTGGTGTTGGTGTTCTGCGACTGGATGCGGAGCAGCTCGAAAGCGGCATCAGCGGTGATCTGGTGGACGGCCATGAGGATGCCCTTGGCCTGCTCGATCGGCGCTCGCCCGGCCATCGCCTGCCGCATCTGCTCGACCTGCACCTGCGCGGAGCGCAGCACCGCGAAGTCGGCCAGGCCCCGGCTGACGTAGGAGGACAGGACCGCCAGCAGGTCCGCCTCCGTGCCGTCAAAGCCGCCGGCCAGCCTGCTGTACAGGTTGATGCTGCCGCGACCGGCGCCCTCCACCACCAGCGGCGAGGCCAGGAACGACGCCACCCCGTGCGGTCGCGCCCGCGCCGCGAGCTCCGGCCACCGACCTACCGCCGTGATGGCGTCGGCGGACACGATCTGCCCGGTCCGCATCGCCGTCAGGCACGGTCCGTCGCCAAGCTCGAGCTGCAGCTCGTCGACCGCGAGGACCACGGGGTCGGTCGAAGCCGCCGTGACCGGGTCACGGCCCAGCTGGACGGTGATACCCGCGAAGTCGACGTCCGGCAGCCATCGAACCGCCGCGGCCACGGCTCGGTTCAACAGGTCGGCCAGACCGTCCTCGTCGTGCACCGGGCGGTGCAGCGAGGCCGCCGCCTCCGCCACCCGCGACGGGTCGACGGCCACGGCCCGCGCGAAGGCGGCGGCGAGAGTCGTTCCCTGTTCCTCCCGAGGTGCGCCCGCGGGGCCAGGCAGGAGGCCGACCATGGGGCGACGGTAGACCGGCGGAAGCCCGGACGCACGGATCGGCTGATCATCGAGGCTCAGCTGCGCACCCCAGCGGTGTTGTGCGCCATCACCGCCCCGTCGGCGAAGACCACCCCGTCGTCGCAGCGGGCCTCGACCCGGCCGCCAGCGAACTGCTCGTCGTAGAGCTGGGCGTAGAGCCCACCCGCGGCCACCAGCTCGGTGTGGGTGCCGCGCTCGACCACCCGGCCGCGGTCGAGGACGAAGATCTGGTCGGCGGCCAGCACGGTCGAGAGCCGGTGGGCGATGGCGATCGTCGTGCGCCCGGCCATCACGTTCTCCAGCGCGGCCTGCACCAGCCGCTCGCTGGTGGTGTCCAGCGCCGAGGTGGCCTCGTCGAGGATCAGCACCTTCGGGTCGGCCAGGATCACCCGGGCGATGGCCAGGCGCTGCTTCTCCCCGCCGGAGAGGCGGTAGCCGCGCTCGCCGACCGTGGTGTCGTAGCCGTTCTCCAGCCGCTCGATGCGCTCGTGGATGTTCGCCGCCCGCGCCGCGGCGACCAGCTCGTCGTCGCTGGCGTCCTCGCGGGCGTAGCGCAGGTTCTCGGCCACCGTGCCGTGGAACAGGTACGACTCCTGGGTCACCACCCCGATCGCTTCCGCCAGCGTCGCCTGGGTCAACGTCCGCACGTCGTGGGTGTCCAGGCGCACCGCACCGGCGTCGACGTCGTACAGGCGCGGAACCAGGTAGGACGCGGTGGTCTTGCCCGCCCCCGAGGGGCCGACGAGGGCGACCAGCTGCCCGGGCTCGATGTCCAGGCTCAGGTTGTCCAGGGTCCACGGCTGCGCCCCGGTCTCGTCGACCCGGTCGCCTCCGGCGTAGCGGAACGAGACGTCGTCGAAGCTCACCCGACCCGCGACGTCGGCCTTGGCCAGGGTGATCGCGTCGGCGGCGTCGACGATCCCCGGCCGCAGGTCGAGGTAGGCGAAGATCCGCTCGAACAGCGCCAGCGACGTCTGCACCTCCACGCTGACCCGCAGCAGCGACACGGTGGGGAACAGCAGCCGCGACTGCAGGGTGGTGAACGCGACGATCGTTCCCGCGGTGAGGGTGTCGCCCGCCCCAGCCAGGAAGACCCCGCCGATCGACAGGCCCGCGACCAGGTACACCAGGGCCGGGGTCAGGCCGAAGAACGCCTGCACGACGGCGAAGAAGGACTGCCCCGTCATCGTCTGGCGCACCTGCAGCTGGGCCTGGCGGGCGTTCTCGTCGGCGTAGCGCCGCACCTCGGTGCCCTGGCGACCGAACACCTTGGCCAGCAGCACCCCCGAGACCGACAGCGTCTCCTGGGTGATGGCCGACATGTCCGCCAGCGAACCCTGGGTCTGCCCGGCGATGCGTCGACGCACCCGCCCCACCCGGACCTGCAGGACGATGAAGACCGGGATGAGGATCAGCGCCACGATCGTGAGGCGCCACGACAGCACCACCATGGCCGCCAGGGCCGAGATGACGGTCACCGAGTTGCCCAGGATGGAGGAGGCGGTGCTGGTGACCACCGACTGCACCCCGGCGACGTCGTTGCCCAGGCGCGACTGGATCTCCCCGGTGCGGGTGGAGGTGAAGAACGCCAGCTCCATGCGCTGCAGGTGGGCGAACAGCTTGTCCCGCAGGGCGCGCATGACCCGGTTGCCCAGTGCCGTGGTCAGGTAGGTCTGACCGACCCCGATCGCCCCCGACACCAGGGTGATCCCGATGCTCGCGCCGACGAGGACCCAGAGCAGGTTCAGCTGTGGGCCGGCGGCCATGCCGTCGGCCATTCGCGGGAACAGGGCCCGGTCGAAGATCGCCTGGGTGAGGAACGGGGTGACCGCCCCCAGCACCGAGGAGACGGTGATGGCCAGCGCGATCAGGCCCACCTGGGCGCGGTAGGGCCGGAACAGGGCCACCACCCGCCGCCCGGTGCGGTCCGGCGTCGGTGCGGTTCCGGATCGCGTCATGGCCGGCGTTCAGTCGGTCGTGGAGGTGCGGTGGAAGCTCTGGTAGGCCCGCGACTGGGTGGGCCCGCGCTGGCCCTGGTAGCGGGAGCCGGCCTGCGCGGAGCCGTAGGGGTGCTCGGCGGGGCTGGTCAGGCGCAGCAGGCACAGCTGGCCGATCTTCATCCCGGGCCACAGGGTGATGGGCAGGTTCGCGACGTTCGACAGCTCCAGGGTGATGTGACCGCTGAAGCCGGGGTCGATGAACCCGGCGGTGGAGTGGGTGAGCAGGCCCAGGCGCCCGAGCGAGCTCTTGCCCTCCAGCCGCCCGGCGAGGTCGTCGGGCAGCGTGCAGCGCTCCAGGGTGGAGCCCAGCACGAACTCCCCGGGGTGCAGCACGAACGGCTCGTCGCCGTCGGCCTCCACCAGGGTGGTCAGCTCGTCCTGCTGCAGGGAGGGGTCGATGTGGGTGTAGCGGGTGTTGTTGAACACCCGGAACCAGCGGTCCAGGCGGACGTCGATGCTGGAGGGCTGCACCATGGCCGGGTCGTAGGGCGCAAGGCCCAGGCGGCCACTGGCCAGCGCGGCCTTCAGATCGACGTCCGAGAGCAGCATGCGAGCAGGGTAACGGGCCCGCATCCGTCACCGTCCGCTAGAGTCTGGCTGCGCCGCCGAGCGGGGCACGCGGATGTAGTTCAGTGGTAGAACATCAGCTTCCCAAGCTGAATATGCGGGTTCGATTCCCGTCATCCGCTCCAGCGTCCCCCAGTCCCCTGTCCTCTGCGGCCCTGGGGCCCTCCGGCCCTCCCATCCTCTCGATCCGGCAGCGTCGATGGTCGCCGCGACCACGGTTGCGGCCAGACCTGCGTTTATCGTGCGTGCGTTCGTAAAGCTGTCAGGGGTCCTGCGTAGGTTTCGGACATGGACACAGCCACGGTCGTCGACCCGGTGCGACAGCACCCGGTGCACGCCGCCTTGGTCGTGATCGAGGCCGAGCTGGCCCGGGTGCGGGCCGGGCTGCT
The DNA here is from genome assembly GCA_039923155.1 of Mycobacteriaceae bacterium. Lineage (GTDB taxonomy): Bacteria > Actinomycetota > Actinomycetes > Mycobacteriales > Mycobacteriaceae > Rhodococcus_D. Next base: position 8,561 of record JBDTDI010000094.1, read on the forward strand.
CGGTGTGCCCGACGCCGAAGCCGCCACCGTGGCCATCGGCATGGCCCGGTTGCAGGCGGTGACCCGGGGTACCTACCTGGCCGCGTTGTCGCAGGCCGCCGACCGCGACGACAGCACCGCGGGGCGGGACGCGGTGGCCACGGTGGTGGGCGCGCTGCCGATGTCGACGGGCCGGGTCCGCGCCGACCTGCACGAGGCTCGCACCCTCGCCCCCACCGGCACCCTCCCGGGCCTGGGAGCCGCCCTCGCCTCGGGGCGCACCACCGCCGAGCACAGCGGCATCGGGGTGCGGGCGTTGACGCACCTGCCGGTGCGCACCGTCCGAGAGCGAGCTGAGGACATCGACAACAACTTCACCACGAACGCGCAGACGTTTCCCCCACCGCTGTTCCGCCGTCTGGCCGATCACGTGCTGGCCACGCTGCACCCGGAGCGCGCCGACCGTTTCGACCCGGAGTCACACCTGCGCCGGGAGGCCCACCTCGCCGTGGACTCCACCGGCATGGGGCAGCTTCGCGCCCAGCTCGACCCCATCGCCACCGCCCAGCTGCGCACGGTGTTGGACGCCCTGTCCGCCCCCGCCACCACCGGCGGTGACGGGCAGCGCGTCCAGGATCAGCGCACGGCACCGCAGCGCCGCGCCGACGCAATCGGGGAGATGGCCCGCCTCGCCGCGGGCGGCATGCGCGGTGAGCACGGCTACGGCGAAGGCCCCCGCATCGTCGTGCACGCCAGCGTCGATCAGATGAACGACGCCGCTGGGTGCGCCGTCGCCCACGATCCCAGCGCGGCGGCCACCACCCCGGGGCACGTGCCGATCGCGCTGCGCGGGCCCGCCCACCCCGCCGGGGCCGCGTCCTGCGAACAGACCGGGCCGCTGACCCCCGCCGGGCTCGCCCGGATGGCCTGCGACGCGACCATCGAGCGGGTCATCCTCACCGCCACCGGCCGGGTGTTGGCCATGTCCACCCTCGGTCGAAGCTTCACCCCCGCACAGAGACGGGCTCTCGCCGCCCGCGACGGGGGGTGCGCCTTCCCCGGCTGTGCCGCCCCACCGTCGTGGACCGACTCCCACCACATCAGGTTCTGGTCTCTCGGCGGGCCCACCACCGTCGACAACGGCGTCCTCCTGTGTCAGCACCACCACACCACCATCCACCAGTGCCGCTGGCACATCGAGGTCCACCACGGACTGCCCTGGTTCATCCCACCGCCGGAGCACGACCCTCTCCAACAACCGCTGCGCAACACCTTCCACGACGCCATGCGCGCCGCCGCCGCACTGGGGCAGGTGGGGTAGCTCGACGGCGCCTGCGGGTCGCGGGCCAGGACGATCGCCACCAGGGCAACATCACCGTCGTTGGCGCACGAACCTCGCGCCGCATCAGCAGACGGTGGGGTCAGGTACGGAGACGTTCGCGGTGAAGGGCCCCCGTCACCGGGCGCCGGCGGTCACCGCCGTCGCCGTGGGTTCGGCCAACGGGTCGGCCACGTCGGCAAAGCGCGCCTCGGCGGTGCGGGGCAACAGGTAGAGCGCAGCCCCGCTGATCGCCGCACAGATGATGATGTAGATCGAGATGCTCGTCGAGCTGCCGTAGTGGGTCAGCAGGGCCGCGGCGATCAGCGGAGCGGGCCCACCGGCCACGACGCTGGCGAGCTGGTAACCGAGCCCGGCCCCGGTGTAGCGGACGTCCGCGTCGAAGCTCTCCGCGATCAGCGCCGCCTGGGGCCGTACTGGATGTCGTGCAGCACCAGGCTGAGGACGATGGCCACCAGCACGACGACGCCGGACTTCGTGTTCAGCATCGCGAAGTAGGGAAAGGCGAACACCGCCGTGAGCGCGATGCCGATGCCGTAGACCTTTCGTCGTCCGAACCGGTCGGAGAGCCGGCCGAACAGGGGAATGCTGATCAGACCCAGCGCGGCGGCGATGAGGGTGTCGTTCAGGAGGCCGTTTCGGTCGAGCCCCAGGTGCTTGGTTCCGTAGGTGAGCACGAACGTGATGAAGAGGTAGAACGGGGCTTGTTCGGACATGCGGACCAGCGCCGACAGCAGGATCTCCTTCGGGTGTCGCTTGATCACCTCGAGCAGCGGGTTCTTGGCGATCCGGCCGGATTTCCGCATGGCCTCGAACTCAGGGCTCTCCACCACCCGCAGCCGTACGAACAGTCCGACCCCGATGAGCACGATCGAGAGCAGGAACGGGATCCGCCAGCCGTAGCTGTCGAAGCCGTCCGAACCGGTCAGGCCGGTGGTGATGCGGACGACACCGGTGGAGAGCACGAGGCCCAGCGGGACTCCGAGCTGCGGCCAGCTGGCCGAGAAGCCCCGGCCGGACTTCTTGCCCCACTCCATGCTGAGCAGCACCGAGCCGCCCCACTCCCCGCCGACCCCGATGCCCTGGATGGTGCGCAGCACCACCAGCAGGATCGGGGCCGCGATGCCGATGGCGGTGTACGTGGGCAGCACACCGATGAGGACCGTGCCGAACGCCATCAGGAACAGGGTCACCATCAAGGTGGTGCGCCTGCCGATGCGGTCGCCGTAGTGGCCGAAGATCGCCGCCCCGACGGGCCGGGCGGCGAATCCGACGAACTGCGTGGAGAACGACGCCAGCACTCCCGCCGTGGGCGAGAAGTCGGGGAAGAACAGGTGAGGAAACACCAGTGCGGCGGCGGTGCCGTAGAGAAAGAAGTCGTACCACTCGATCGTCGTTCCGACGACGCTCGCGAATGTTGCGCGCCGCGCGGCCTGGGCCCGGGTCACCCCTGTTGACGTCATCTCGTTCCTTCTCGTCGCCGGGCAAGTGGATGGACCACTGGGACACTCAGCCACTGGACGTATGGTGTACCTCACAGGAAGTGGCCACGTCAACGTCGGTCGACCTTTTCGCCTATCGGGGTCACCGAGAGCAAAACTGGTGAAACAAGACATTGGCTGACATTGAGGGGAGGCGCGGTGTCAGCAAGAAACAATGCCATGGCACCAATTGGCCGCCTCGAACGAAGGCCGTTGTACGAGCTCCTGGTGGACAAGCTGCGTGAGCACGCCGAGACGCACGGCCTGCGGGCAGGGGCGAGGCTGCCTGCGGAGCGGGTGCTGGCCGAGCAGCTGGGCGTCAGCCGGGCCTCGCTGCGCCAAGCCATCGTGGCCCTGGAGGTGCAGGGACTGCTCGAGGTGCGCCACGGGGGCGGCACGTTCCTGCGGCACGACCAGCTGCAGCCCGCACCGAGGGCGGAGGTGCTCGACCACCGGCGTCGGCTGCCCGCGATCCTCGACGCCCGGGAGGCGTTGGAGGGCGCGATCGCCCGGCTGGCCGCCGAGCGCCGCACTCCCCAGGACGTGGCCGCCATCAGGGTCGCGCTCGCCGTGCTCACCGGCGACGGGGACGACGCGGAGCCCGAGCCCGTGGAACGCACAGATGCCGACTTCTACGCCGCCATCACCGCTGCGGCGCACAGCCCGGTCATCGCCCGGATGATGGCCGAGCTGGCCCCCGAGATCGCCCTGACCCGTCACGAGTCGTCCGACCCGCCCGGCCGGCCGTCGCAGTGCGCAGCCCAGCACCGGGCGGTGGCCGACGCCGTGATCGCCGGAGACCCCGCCGCGGCGTCGGCGGCGATGCTCGCCCACCTGCGCAGCTCGGGCGAGCAGCCACCCCGCTGGACCCCGCCAGAGGACGCTCAGCCGTGAGCGGCGTCGTCACGTGCGACGTGTTCAGCGCGCTGACCGACTCCCACCGTGGGGCGAGCGCGCTGCTCGCCGGCTTGCGCCGGGACTGGCCGGTGGACCCCGCCGCGGTGGCCGCCGACTGGGACAGCCGGACCAAGACCCTGCACCGGACCCACCGCGGCTGGCGCAGCCACGCCGAGCTCGCCACGCAGGCCCTGGTATCGACCTACACCCGGCTCGGGGTGCCCGGTGACGCCCACACCGACGCCGCTCGGCTGCTCGGTTCCATGCCCGACTGGCCGCTGTGGCCGGACGTGGCGGCACTGGACGCCGCCGCCTGGTCGGGGCTGCGGGTGGGTCTGCTGACCAACTGCGACGACGACCTGCTCGCCGGCAGCCGGGCGGCCACGCTGGCGTGGGTGGACGGCGAGGTGCTGACCTCACAGGCTCTGCGGGCGTACAAGCCTGCACGGGCCTTCTACGACCGTGCGCGGGAGCGGGTCGGGGCGTTCGTCCACGTGGCCGCCTCGGCGCGCGACGTCCGCGGGGCGATGGAGGCCGGTGTGGCGTGCGTGCGGCTCGCCCGTCCCGGGCACGCGCTCGACCCCGACGGCCCGGTGCCCGCCGTGACCGTCACCGACGCCGCCGACCTGCCCGCCGCGGTGCGATCGCTGCTGGGCGGGGCCAGCGTGACGGCGTCGAGGTAGCGGCGCCCGCGGTTGCCTCCCTCAGTCGGTGCGCCGCCTCAAGGTCGCCGCGGCCGCGACCAGCCCGACCACCACGCAGCCGGCGACGACGACCGTGTCCCACCAGTACGCCGCGTCGAGGGAGGCGGACGTCGAGACGGCCTGCAGGGCGTCGACGGCGTAGGAGAGCGGCATGGCCGCGGAGGCCCAGTGCAGCACGGTGGCCATCTCGGCGCGGGGAACGAACAGCCCGCACAGCAGCAGCTGCGGGAGCACGACGACCGGCATGAGCTGCAGCGCCTGGAACTCGGTGCGAGCAAACGCGCTCGCGAGCAGGCCGAGCGCGACCCCGAGCAGGGCGTTGAGCAGCGCCACGAGCAGCAACCAGCCGACCGATCCGGCGATGGACAACCCCAGCCCCACGCTCACCAGCACGGCCACGGCCACCTGGACGGCGGCGACCGCCGCGAAGGCCAGTGCGTATCCGCCGAGCAGGTCCAGCTTGGCCATCGGGGTGGTCAGCAACCGCTCGAGCGTGCCGGACGTGCGCTCGCGCAGCATGGTGATCGAGGTGACCAGGAACATCAGCAGGAAGGGGAAGAAGCCGAGCAGCGCGGGCGCGATCCGGTCGAAGAACGCGGCGGAGTCGAACACGAAGCGCAGCAGCACCATCAGCAGTGCCGGGACGACCACCATGAGTGCCACCGTGCGGGGGTCGTGGCGCAGCTGGGTGAGCACCCGACGCGTGGTGGCCAGCAGCACCCGCGGGCTCACGCGCCACGCACCAGGTGCAGGAAGGCCTCGTCCATGGTCGTGGTACCGGTGCGCCGCTCGAGCCCAGCGGGGGTGTCGTGGGCGAGGACCCGTCCGTCGCGCAGCAGCAGCAACGTGTCGCAGCGCTCGGCCTCGTCCATGACGTGGCTGGAGACGAGCAACGTCGCGCCGTCGTCGGCCAGCCGGTGGAACAGTGACCAGAGGTCCTCGCGCAGAACTGGATCCAGGCCAACGGTGGGTTCGTCGAGCACCAGCAGCCGCGGCGTGCCGAGCATGGCCACGGCCAGGCTGACCCGCGAACGCTGGCCGCCGGACAGCGCGCGGGTGAGCTGGTCGCGGCACCCGGCGAGGTCGACGGCCTCGATCACCCGCTGCACGTCGTGGGCCGGGGCGTCGAGCACGGCGGCGAAGTAGCGCAGGTTCTCGACCACGCTCAGGTCGCCGTAGACCGAGGCCCCCTGCGAGGCGTACCCGACCTGGCTGCGCAGTGCGGGACTGCCCGCTGGGTGGCCGAGCACGGTCACCGAGCCCGCCGCGATCCGCTGGACGCCGAGGATGCACCGCAGCAACGTCGTCTTCCCGGATCCGCTGGGCCCGAGCAGACCGGTCACCCCGCCGGTGGGGAGGTCGAGGCCCGCGTTGAGCACCTCGTGGCCACCCCGCCGGACGCTCAGCCCCTCGATCACCACGGCAGAATTAGCCACGTGGTTAAATGTAGTGACGCGGCGGTCGATGTCAACGGTCAGGCGGTGGGGGTGGCGCGAGCAGGTCGTCGACCCGGGCCGACGCAGACCCGGGACGCGATCCTGACGGCCGCCCGCACCCACTTCGCCGCGAACGGCTACGTCGGCACCACGGTGCGCGCGGTCGCCGCCGAGGCCGGCGTCAACCCCGCGCTGATCCACCACTACTTCCACACCAAGGACCAGCTGTTCCTGGCCGCCCTTGCGCTGCCGATCGATCCCGCGGCCACCATCACCGAGCTGCTTGCGACCGGACCCCGGTCGGAGCTCCCGGAGCGCCTCGTCCGCTTCTACGTCACCGCGTGGCGCGACCCGACGACCGGCCAGGCGCTGCAGGCCGTCCTGCGCCGGGCCGTGAGCGACGAGCCCAGCGCCGCGCTGCTGCGCAACCTGCTCGAGACCGTGCTTCTTCCTCGGGTCTCGGGTGCGCTGGGGGTCCCGAAGCTGCAGGTGGCGACGGCCATGTCACAGCTGGTGGGGCTGGTCCTGGGCGCCACCATCCTGCGCGTCGAGCCGCTGGCCTCGGCGAGCGAGGACGAGCTGGTGGCCCTCGTCGCACCCGCGATCGGCCCCTACCTCCTGGCGACCTGACCAGCTCCGTCGTCCCGCGCACACTGGACCCCATGGGCGCAGCGAGCTACGGCGACCGGCACGCGCGGGTGTACGACCGCATCTACGGGCGACGCTTCGCCCCCGACGCCGCCGTTCGCACCCTCGCTGCGGCTGCGGCAGGCGGAGCCGTCCTCGAGCTGGGGGTGGGCACGGGGCGGCTGGCCATCCCCCTGGCCGCCGGCGGCATCGTGGTCGACGGCATCGAGGCGAGCCCGGCGATGGTCGCGCAGCTGCGCTCGCGGCCGGGTGCCGAACGCGTCGGGGTGCACCAGGTCGACCTCGCCGGGTTCAGGTTGCCCCGCCACGACTACGCGGTCGCGGTGTGCGCGGTGAGCACGCTGTTCATGCTCGAGCACGCCGCGCAGCTCGAGTGCCTGCGCTCCACCGCCACGCACCTGCGTCCCGGCGGCCGCCTCTACGTCGAGGCCTTCCGCCCGGACGCCGGCCGCTTCGACAGCGACGGTCACCGGGTGGAGGACCGCACCCACGGCTCGGTTCACCACGTCGTGCGCAGCACCCACGACCCCCACGCCCGAACGATCCGCCTCGCCCACGAGCTCGACGACGGGACCTACGAGGTGGTCCTGCACCACCGCACGCCCGAGGACCTCGACGACGCGGCCGCCGAGGCCGGGTTCCGCCTCGCGCACCGCTGGCACGACTG
>JBDTDI010000095.1:0-8735 GCA_039923155.1 Mycobacteriaceae bacterium
CACGGTGTTGAAGCCGAGGGCTTTCGTGCGCTCCAGGTCGAAGCGCAGCGCGTCGTCGGTGGGCGCGGTGTACAGACCGTCCGGCCAGTACCCCTGGTCCAGGGTGCTGAGCAGGAAGATGGGCTCACCGTTCAGCATGATCCGCTGCACCCCAGCCACTTCCGCCACCTCGATCGAGCGCATTCCGACCGCACCTTCGAGGGTGTCCGTGCGGCCGTCCGCGGCGGTCAGGGTGCTGGTCAGCGCGTAGCGGAACGGGTCGTCGGGACTCCACCGGTGCGGTGCCGGGATCCGCAGGCGCAGCGGGTCTGTCGCCGACCCCGAGACCCCGCCGACGACGGTGCCACCCTCGTGCGCAGTCACGCTCAGGACCGCTCCGGAGGCGTCGCCGTGGATCCTGGCGGTCACGACGAACGACGACGTCGCCAGGTCCGGGGTGACCGTCACCGACGCCAGGCTCACCGGTGGCACCGGCTCCAGCCAGACGGTCTGCCAGATCCCCGACGCGGCGGTGTAGAAGACCTCGAACGGGGTCAGGCGTTGCTTTCCCACCGGGATGGTCTCGCAGTCGACGGGGGCGTGCACGACGACGACGATCTCCTGGGGACCAGAAGGGGTGAGCGCGTCGGTGATGTCGGCGCTGAAGCTGGTGTAGCCCCCGACGTGGCCGGCAACCTGAGTCCCGTTGACGTGCACCGCCGCCCGGTAGCCGACGGCACCGAAGTTCAGCCGGACCCGCTGACCGCCGGTGCGGTAGCTCGCGGGCACCGCGACCGTGCGCCGGTAAACCATGTGCCCGTGGTGCTCCATGACCCCGGACAGGGCCGACTCCGGCGCGAAGGGCACCAGGATCTGCCCCGTCAGGTCCTGGCCGACGGGGACGGCGGCGTCGGCGGTGCTGGGCTGGAACTGCCACAGCCCGTTGAGGTTCGTCCAGCGTGGAGCGGCGACGGAGGGGCGCGAACACTGCGGCCGGGGGTAGTCGGGCAGGGCGTTGGCCGGGGTCACGTCGGCCGTCCACGGGGTCGCCAGGGGTGCGACGGTCCCGCTCCAGGTCCGGGTGACGGTCACCCCTGACACCCTGCCCCGTCCCCGGCAGGTGGTGCGGCACGACTCGCCCGGGGGGGCGGGGGGTCTGGCCTGGGCCGGGTGCGTCGCGCACACTCGCGCAGGGGCGAGAGGAGACGGTGTGGAGATCCACGGTGACGCACGGGTGGCGGTGGTCGGTGCCGGCCCGTCCGGGATCTACGCGGTGCAGGCGCTGACCGACCACCCCGAGGTGGTCGGCGCCGTCGACGTGTACGACGCCCTGCCCGCCCCGTTCGGCCTGGTGCGCTACGGGGTGGCGCCCGACCACGAGCGGATCAAGACCATCGTCGACACCCTGCGCCAGGTCCTGGAGCGCCCCGGGGTGCGCTTCCTGGGCAACGTCCGTCTTGGTGTCGACGTCTCCGTCGACGAGCTGGCCGCCCACTACGACGCCGTTGTCGTCGCCACCGGAGCGGCCACCGACCGACACCTGGACGTGCCGGGCGAGGACCTCGACGGCAGCACCTCGGCCACCGACTTCGTGTCCTGGTACTCCGGGCACCCCGACACCGAGGTCGAGCGGTTCACCGCGGTGGCACGAGCGGTCGCCGTCATCGGGGCCGGCAACGTCGCCCTGGACGTGGCCCGGATGCTGCTCAAACCCGTGGAGACGTTGCGCGGCACCGACGTTCCCGAGCACGTGCTGGACGTGCTGGGCGCGAGCCCGCTGACCGACGTGCACCTGCTCGTGCGCCGCGGGGTCGCGCAGGTGAAGTTCTCGCCCAAGGAGCTCACCGAGATGGGGGAGATAGACGGGGTGGACGTGCTGGTCGACCCGGCCGACACCGAGCTCGACCCCGGTGACGCCGAGGAGCTGGCCGGGTCGGCGGTGAGGGCACGGGTGGTGCGCACCATCCAGGGCTGGGCGCAGCGCGAACCCACCGGCGCACCCCGGCGGCTGCACCTGCACCTGCACACCCGCCCCGTCGCCGTCACCGGTGACGACCGGGTGACGGGGTTGATCGTCGAGCGCACCCAGGTGCGCGACGGACGCGTCGTCGGCACCGGGGTGCAGGAGCACCTGGAGGTGCAGGCGGTGCTGCGCTCGGTGGGCTACCGCGGGCTGCCCACCGACGGCCTGCCCTTCGACGACGCCGCCGCGGTGATCCCGCACGAGCGGGGGGCGGTGCTGCGCGACGGCGTCCCGGTGCCCCGGGTGTACGTGACCGGGTGGATCAAGCGGGGGCCCACCGGGGTCATCGGCACCAACCGGCGCGACGCGACCGAGACCGTGACGCGGCTGCTGGCTGACCTGCGCGCACCCGCCGACCGTGGCCCCACCCGCTCCGCGGAGGAGCTCCTGGGCCTGCTGGCCGGGCGCGGGGTGCACCCGGTCGACTGGGCCGGCTGGCTCTCCGTGGACGCCGCCGAGCTCGTCCGCGGTGCGCCGAGCGGTCGGGACCGGGTGAAGATCCACGAACGGTCCGAGATGCTGCGGGTGGCGCGGGGGGAGAACGGGGCGCCGGGCTGACCAGGGCGCGCTGACCAGGGCGAGCTGATCAGGTGGTGGGGACTCGGCCGAGCAGCAGGGTCGCCGCCGCCAGCACGGTGTCGCGGTCGTAGGTGACGACGTAGTCGAAGCGGCGGTCGGGGTCGGTGGCGTCGGCCCCGACGTCGTCGCCGACGTCGCGGGAGAGCAGGGCGCCCGCGAAGTGTGGCCCGAGCACCACCACGTCCCACTCCTTCGCGAGCGGGTCACGTGGATCCAGTGGCACCGTGTGCACCCCCGTGCCGAGCTCGGCCGGCACGTCCACCGCGAACACGGCCACGTAGGCGCACTGCTCGCCCAGCTCTACGTAGCGGCTGGTGCTGCGCGCCGTGATGTAGCGACGGTTCTGGAACGTGCCGAGCACCACCCCCGCGCCGTCGAGGTTGAACGCCTGGTTCTCCAGGTTGCGACTGACCGCAGTCAGCATCGCCTTGGTCGAGCGCCGCGCCCGGGTGCTGCTCGCGATCAGCTCGAAGGGAGTGCGATGGTCGGAGGTGCACGGCCCCGTCGGTCGTGGGCGGCGTGGGGCGCCGATCGCCGGGCCGGTCGGGACGGGGCTGGCCGGCAGGGGTGCGGGCCGGCCGAACAGGTACCCCTGGCCGAGACGCGCACCGAGCATGTGCGCGGTGAGGGCGTGCGCCTCGGTCTCGATGCCCTCGGCGAGCACGAGGGCACCGGTGCGCTCGGCCTGGGCGTTCACCGCCCCGACGATCCGCGCGATCTCCTGGGTGGTGTTGGACTGCACCAGCCGCAGGTCCAGCTTGATCACCTCGGGGGCCAGCAGCGGCAGCAGCGCGAGGCTGGCCGGGTCGGCGCCCACGTCGTCGACCGCGACGCGCCACCCCCGGGAGCGGATCCGTTCCACGGCTCGCAGCACCCCCGGCAGGTTGCACGCGAGCTCGCGCTCGGTCAGCTCGACGATCACGTCCAACGGGTGGCGCACCGCCTCGCGGGTGATGGCCGCCCCGACGTCGGAGGGCAGCTCCCGGGCCAGCACCTCCGGCTCGGCGTTGATGAACAGCATGTGGTTGAGGTTGAGCCGACCCTCGATGGCGCCGCGGCCCGCGGCCACCCGGCAGGCCCAGTCCAGCTCGGCGGTGCGTCCCGCCGCCGCCGCCGCCGCGAACAGCACGTCGGGCTCCTGCAGCGGGCCGAGCGGCCCTCGGGCGAGCGCCTCGTACCCGACCACCGCCCGGGTGTCGAGGTCGACCACCGGTTGGTAGACGGCCCGCACCCCGGCGATGGCGTCGCTCAGCGCGACCACCTCGGGGGTGGTTTCCTCCGGAGCCGGACCCCGCGCAGCTCTGGGGGCCTCGACCCCCAGGGCGGCGGCCCTGTTGCAGCGGTCGGTGTAGCCGGCACTGTCCGCTGCGCGGAGCAACGACTCGGGGTCGAGGTGCGGGTGGTCGTCGGTCCCGACCACTCCCGTCGACACCCCCAGCCGGATGTCGTCGACGGCCTGGCCGTCAGGGCCGAGGAGGGTCACCGGGGCCGCCAGGAGCGCCCGCACCCGGTCCGTGACCCCGGCGGCGACGGTGGCGTCGGTGTTCTCGCAGAGCAGCGCGAACTCCTCGCGGCCGACGCGCCCGACCGTGTCACCCGGACGCACGCAGGATCGGAGCCGCTCCGCGACCAGGACGAGCAGCTGGTCGCCCGCGTCGCAACCCAGCGCGTCGTTCACCCGTCCCAGGTGGTCCAGGTCGAGGTAGATCACGGTGAGGGGCTGCTGCAACCGCTGGTGGCGGAGCAGGCCGTGGTGCAGGCGGTCGAGGAACAGCGTCCGGTTGGGCAGCCCGGTCAGGGGGTCGTGCAGCACGGCCTCGGTGAGCTCGACGAACCGCTGGAAGTCGGAGTGCACGTTCTCCACGTGGAGCACGAGGTGCGCGGCGCGGTCGGCGTCGTCGAGCACGGATGCGGCCGAGAGCTGGACGTGCAGCGGCTGGCGGTCCGGGTCGAGGACCCTGACCCGCACCCGTCCGGTGCTCACCGTGCCGGTGGTCACCGTGCGCAGCATCCGCTCGACGAGCGTGCGGTCGTCGGGGTGGAACGACTCCAGCACCGTCTCCTGCTCCGGCGCGTCGGCGGTCCGGCCGAGCATCCGGTTCAACGCCGTGTTCGACCAGATCACCTGGTGGTCGAGGGTGAGGATCGCCGAGCCGATCGGGGCGTGGTCGAAGGCGCCGCCGACGTCGACAGCAGGACCGCCGGACGGGCCGAAGTCACTGCCACGGGCGGGCGGGGCGGCGGACCCTGGCACGGGCACTCCCTGACTGGGTGCGGTCGGCGGAGAACGCCGAGGGTAGGTAGGGCCGAGCGTCCCCCTGGTGCCGAACACTGAGAGTGACCGTACGGCCCGAGGCGCCGGTCGACAATAGTCGGATGATCACAAATGGGTCGTGTCGTCGCCCGCGAGCTCCACCCCGTCGATCCGGGGCTCAGCGCTCGCCGGTGCCGGCAGTGGGCCGCAACCGCGCGCCGGAGTCGTGGACGGGGCGGAAGTCGGTGACCTTGCCGCCCTCGGTCTCGATGATGGTGACCCCGTCGTAGGAGGTGTCTCCGGCCGGCGCCGGTGACCACGGAGGTCCACTCCAGGGCGGCGCGGCCCTCGCTCTCGGTCACCCGGGTGACGGTGGTGCTCACCGTGTCGAGCTGCTCGAGGTGCTGGGTGGGCAGCTCGGTCATGCCGTCCGGACCGGTGCGGGCGCCGTGCTCGTCGATGAAGGCCTGCTCCGCCCCGATCCGCCCCGCCCCCGATCGGGCAGCAAGGATGGTCATCGCGACTACGGACGCTGCCCGATCGTCGGGAAATCGGAGTAGGAGGACTGAGCCCCCGGCGCCGTCGCAGCCTGCGCGGCCACCCGGGCCGCGAACCGGGCCGCCTCGACGAGGGACTCCCCCCGGGCCAGGCGGTGCGCCACCGCGCCGGTGAAGGCGTCACCGCAGCCGGTGGTGTCGACCACCTCGACCGGCTCGGCCGCCACGGTGGTCACCTCGTCGTCCAGCACGACGGCGCCCTCCCCGCCCAGGGTCACCACCGCGGCCCCCACACCTCGGGCGCGCAACCGGTCTCGCGTTGCCGGCCAGTCGCCCAGCTCCGCGTCGAGCAGCTGTGCGGCCTCGGTCGCGTTGACCAGCAGCACGTCGGTGCAGGACAGCAGCTCCTCGGGCACCTCGGCGAACGGTGACAGGTTCAGCACCACCCGGGCCCCGACCTGTCGTGCGGCACGGGCCGCGGCGAGCACCGCGGGTTGGGGCACCTCCAGGCACAGGCACAGCACGTCGCCGGACTGCAGGTCGGCCACCGCCGCGTGCTCGGCCGTGAGCTCTCCGTTCGCCGCGGGGGAGACGATGATCGTGTTCTCCCCGGAGTGCTCCACGACGATCATCGCCGTGCCGGTGGCGTGCTCGCCCAGCCGTGTCACCCCGCTGACGTCGACCCCGGCGGCACGGGCCTGCTCCAGCAGGAACGACCCGTCGTCGTCCTCACCCACCGCCCCGACCAGCGCCACGGTGGACCCGAGCAGCGCGGCCGCGACCGCCTGGTTCGAGCTCTTGCCCCCGGGCGCACGAACCAGGTCCGAGCCGGTGAGGGTTTCCCCGGGCTCCGGGAAGCGCGCGACGGTGACGGTGAGGTCGACGTTCAGCGACCCCACCACGATGACACGCCCACCCAGCCGCCCGGCCACATTCCCACCCTGCCGCCCGGCCACATCCCCACCCAGCCGCCCGCTCACGTCCCACCCTCGCCGATGCGCTCGAGGGCGTCCACCACCAGGTTCCAGAACTTCTCCCGGTCGAGCTCCACGGCCACCGAGGTCACGCAGTCCTCGGGCACCGGTCCACGCAGGTCCGCCACCGTCATCCCGCGGGTGAGCGTGCCGGTGAGCTCGACGTCGAGCGGGACGCGCCGCGTCGTCATCACCGACGGGTCGATGACCCGGGCCACCGCGCACGGGTCGTGCACCGGGGGTGCGTCGAAGCCCTGGTTGTCGCGGTAGGCGCGGGCGAAGAACTCCAGCAGCTGGTCCATGAAATGCGAGGGCCCGGTGTTGACCGCGCGGATGCGTTCGATCACGTCGGGGGTGGCCAGGGCCTGGTGGGTGAGGTCGAGGCCCACCATGGTCACCGGCCAGCCCGCGGTGAACACGATCCGCGCGGCCTCGGGGTCGGTGGCGACGTTGAACTCCGCCACCGGGGACGCGTTCCCGGTGTGGTAGCCCCCACCCATCAGGACCACCTCGGCGACCCGCTCGGCGATGCGGGGCTCCTTGCGCACCGCCATGGCCACGTTGGTCAGGGTGGCGGTGGGCACGATCGTGACGGTGCCGGGGTCGTGGGCCATCACCGTCTCGATGATGACGTCGACGCCGTGGCGCGGGTCGAGCGGCTCGTCGGGCTCCGGCAGCTCCACCCCGTCGAGGCCGGACTCGCCGTGGATCTCGGCTGCGGCCTTCGCCTCCTGCAGCAGGGGCCGGGCGCAGCCGGCGGCGATGGGGACACCCCGCAGCCCGATGACGTGGGCGATGGCGCGGGCGTTGCGGGTCACCTTCTCCAGCGTCTGGTTGCCGACGACGGTGGTGACGGCGAGCAGCTCGATCTCGGGACTGCCGTGGGCGAGCAGCAGGGCGACGGCGTCGTCGTGGCCGGGATCGCAGTCCAGGATGATCTTGCGGGGCACGGTGTCTCCTCCGGTTGTCTTCTCAGAAGTGGATGCTGAACACGACGCCGGCGATCGCGGCGTTGGCCAGGTTGGCGAGGCTGCCGGCGAGCAGGGCCCGCAGCCCGACGGAGGCCACGACGCTGCGCAGCTCCGGGCGCAGCGAGCCGAGCGTGCCGATCTGGATGGCGATGGAGCCGAAGTTGGCGAACCCGGCCAGGGCGAAGGTCACGACGACGACGGTGACCGGGGCGAGCGAGCCGACCTGGGGCCCGAAGTTGGAGAAGGCCACGAACTCGTTCAGGATCGTCTTCTCCCCGATGTACGCACCGGCCTGCGTGGCCTCGGACCAGGGGACCCCGAGCAGCCAGGCCAGCGGGGACAGGATGGAGCCCAGCACCGACTGGGCTGTGAGGTCCTGCACGCCGAACCAGCCGCCGATGCCGCCCAGGATGCCGTTGGCCAGCGCGATGAGGGCGACGAACGCGAGCAGCAGCGCGCCGACGGTGACCGCGATCTTGCCGCCGGCGAGGGTGCCGCGGGCGATGGCGTCGATGGCGTTCGCGGACTCCGTGTCCCGGGTCTTGCGGACGTCGGCGTTCTGGGCGTCGGCGGCGTCCGGGTCAGGGTTGTCGGCGGCGGGGTCGGCCGTCTCGGTCGTCTGGGCCGCGTCGATCTCGGGCTCGGGCGTGCTGTCGGGCCACATCAGCTTGGCCATGAACAACGACGCCGGGGCGTTCATCGCGGTCGCCGCCAGCAGGTAGGGCAGCGGGGCGCCGAGCAGGGCGTAGCCGACGAGGGTGGAACCCGCGGCCGCGGCGAACCCCGCGGTGACGACCGCGAAGACCTGCGGCCGGTTCAGCCGGGACAGGTACGGCGCGATCATCAACGGCGCCTCGGACTGGCCGAGGAAGATCACCGTGGCGGCGTACATCCCCTCGAGGTTGCTCACCCGCAGCAGCCACGCGATGGCGCCGCCCACGGCCCAGGTGACGTACTGGATGACCCGCAGGTAGTAGAGCAGGAAGATCAGCGCGCCCAGGAAGATGATGACCGGCAGCACCTGCAGCGCGAAGATCGACGCCTTCGAGCCGCCGACGCTCAGCAGGGGGCCGAAGATGAAGCTGGTGCCCTCCTTCGTGTACCCGATCAGGGTCTCCACCTGCTCGGCGAGGAACTTGAGCGTCGCCTGGCCGGGTGGGGTCCGCAGCACCAGGACCGCGAACAGGATCTGCACACCGAGGGCGGCGAGCACCGTGCGCCAGGCGATCCCGCGGCGGTGCTTGGAGAACAGCACCGCGATGCCGACCAGCAGCAGCAGACCGAGGACTCCCCGCAGCGCACCCATGATCGGCACCGTAGCCACCTCGGCTGCGCCCTCGCCGATCGGGCGGCACCCGTGGTCCCCACGACCACCGGCGCTTCCGGATCGGCGGGGCGAGGGCACTAGCGGTGGTAGACGCTGACCGGGTCGGGGCTGTCGGGCCGACCGGTGCGCCG
>JBDTDI010000096.1:0-14391 GCA_039923155.1 Mycobacteriaceae bacterium
CCGGACCCGTTCGGCGATGACCGCTGAGCTGCTGGCGGCCGAGAAGGCCGGGCGCGTCCGGATCGCGATCGGGCGGGCTGCTGACTTCTTCGGTCCGGGCGTGACCGAATCCGCCCTCGGAGCCAGGGTCTTCGGCAACGCGCTGGCCGGCAAGCGGGCCGACTTCGTCGGTGACCCGGGACTGCTGCACACCTACAGCTACGTCCCCGACATCGCCACCGGCCTGGTCACCCTGGGCACCGACGAACGGGCGGCCGGGCAGGTCTGGCACCTCCCTGGCCCGGCGACCGTCACCACCCGCGCCGTGCTGGATCTCATCGCCGGCCAGGTGAACCACCCGGTCGCTGTGCGCAACCTCCCCAAGATCGCGTTGCGCGCGCTCGGGCTGGTCAACCCGATGATGCGAGGCGTGGCCGAGATGAGGTACCAGTTCGAGCAACCCTTCGTGCTGGACACCACGAAGTACGAGTCCACCTTCGACGCCGCCACCACTCCGCTCGC
Source organism: Mycobacteriaceae bacterium (assembly GCA_039923155.1). Taxonomy (GTDB): domain Bacteria; phylum Actinomycetota; class Actinomycetes; order Mycobacteriales; family Mycobacteriaceae; genus Rhodococcus_D. The sequence continues at coordinate 502 of JBDTDI010000096.1, forward strand.
CACCGCGACAGCCGACACCATCGCCTGGTACCGCACACGAGAGGGCACCTCATGACCGTCACCAGCGCACCAGCTCACCGAACGCAGAGACCGCGCGGGCCGTCTTGACTGAACGAACGGGGATCGTTCCCTCTCGGCTGGTCCACCTTCTCCTGTCTCCGCGGCTAGGTATTCGCTACGCGACGTTGCTCAGCCTCGGCGTCGCCACGTTCGTCCTCGGGCAGACAGCTGCCTACTGGTGGCTGCCCGAGGGCCTGTTGCGTGGACGCAGCTTCGGAGCACTCGCGACGGGCGAGGGGGCCGCCCGCAGCTTCGGGGCCGAATGGGCGAGGATCGTGGCCTTCAACATGGCCATTCTCCTTCTCTTCTACGTGGCCGCGAACCTCATCCGACTGACCAACGGGGTGCCCCTCGGCTACAACACGGTCATCGTGATGCAGGGCTACTTCGGGGTCATCACCGGAACGAACTCCTTCACGCTCACCTCCGAGGCTGGCAAGATTGCGCCCTCGCTCTACTGGCTCGTCACGCCCGGCTTCTACGAGCTCGCGGCGTACGCCCTGGCCGCGGCAGCCACGTACGAGATCACCAGATGGCAGGACGTCAGGATCCAGGGCACGACGAAGGTAACCCGGTTCCAGGCCTCCGAGGGGGGGTGGAGCAACCCACAGTTGAGGGTCGGACTGCCCATATCAATTGCGGCGCTGGTCGCGACGAACGGCTGGGAAGCCAGCCGCATCATGGGACTCTGACCCGCACCCACGGGGGCCGCCGGAGAAGTCACCGCAATGGACGGCGAACTCACACGACGTCTCGTCGTTGGACGGCCACCAGTCCGGCGGCGGCGGCGACGAGCGGATCCACGACCCTGCCTCGCTGAACATCGGCACGACCGTGTGGCACCCGTACTCAAGGGCCACGGCGAGGGCGTCGAGGAGGCTGGACCTGCCTCTCGGGCTCGGTCGTGAGCGCCGCGCTCGGCGTCGTTGGGCCCCAGGAGCCGGTGACCCGTCCGGGCTGCACGGTAAAGATCAGGTCGACGACGACGACCACAGCGGGCATCTCGCGCCCCCACCAGGGCCAGGCAACCCTGCCGTCCGGGACGTTGTGCCCTTCCGGCGCGAACGAGTCGTACCTACCGTCACAGCCAGCGTCGCGTCGTGCATCGCCCAGAACGCCCGGGCGACGTGGCCCGCCGCACGACACACGCCCGTCTCCTCGCTGACCCGTCTGGAGTCCCACGTGAGCATCGTTCGAGAGCGCAGCCGCGCTGAGATCGACGGCCTCACCGACGGGGTGGCAGTGGCGCGGGCCGAACACCTGGGGAAGGTCTACGGGACGGGCGACGCCCAGGTCGTGGCCCTCGACGACGTCACGGTGGAGTTCGGCCGCGGCCGGCTCACCGCAATCATGGGCCCGTCGGGGTCCGGCAAGTCGACCCTCATGCACTGCATGGCCGCCCTGGACGCACCGACCTCGGGTCGGGTGGACATCGACGGTGTTGACATCGGCGGCCTCAAGGACAAGGCGCTGACGCTGCTGCGACGTGACCGGCTCGGCTTCGTGTTCCAGGCCTACAACCTGGTGCCGACGCTCACGGCACGCGAGAACATCACCCTGCCCGTGGACATCGCGGGCGTGAAGCTCGACGTCGCGTGGTTCGACACGGTCGTGGACACCCTCGGGATCCGGGACCGCCTGAGCCACCGGCCGGACGAGCTCTCCGGCGGACAGCAGCAGCGCGTCGCGTGCGCGCGGGCCCTGGTCCGTCGACCGGCGATCGTCTTCGCCGACGAACCCACCGGGAACCTTGACTCCCGGGCCAGCGCCGAGATCCTGACGTTCCTGCGCAGCTCGGTCGACGACTTCGGGCAGAGCATTGTCATGGTCACCCACGACCCGGGCGCGGCGTCGTACGCCGATCGGGTGCTGTTCCTCGTTGACGGCCGCATCGTCGACGAGATCCTCGCGCCGACCACCACGTCCGTCCTCGAACGGATGAAGAGCTTCGAGCTGGCCGGGGCGGAGCCCTGAGATGCTCCACGTCACCCTTCGAGGCCTGCAGGGCCACGTCGTCCGCCTGCTCCTCACCGCCTTTGCCGTGATGCTGGGAGTCTCCTTCGTCACGGGCACCTTCGTGTTGCGCGACAGCATCGACAACACCCTCGGCGGACTCGTCGCACAGTCGTCCAAGGGGCTCGACGTGGAGGTTCGTGGCGCCGGGACCGAGGCCATGTCGCCGGTCTCCGTCGACGGATCTACCGTCAGGCCCGGGGTACCTCTGGCCCTCGTCGATACGGTCGCGGCCGTGCCCGGGGTTGCGCGTGCGGTGCCCAACCTGCAGGGAACCGCCCTCCTGGCCGGAAGTGACGGCATCGCGGTGCGCAACGGCGGCGCGCCGTCGCTCGGGTTCGCCTTCACCAAGGACGACCCCTCGTTCACCCTGGTCTCCGGCCGCGGTCCGAACGGCCCCGGGGAGGTCGCGGCCGAGACCAGCACGCTGGAGCGGGCGCACCTGACGGTGGGGGACCGGACCCGCGCCGTCATCGGTGACCAGGCACGGGAAGTCACCATCACGGGTGCGGTGCACTTCGGCTCCCTGTTCGGTGCCACGGCCGTGCTCGTCGACGGTGCGACCGCTCGGCGGGTGTTCGCACCCGACGGCACGGTCACCTCGCTCTCGATCACCGCGGATCCGGGCACCACCCAGGCGGAGCTGCGCACGGCCGTCGCGAAGGTCCTGCCCCCGAAGCTCGTGGCGGTCACCGGGGCGACCGTGCAGAGCGAGACCGAGACCTCGGTGCAGAAGGGACTGGCGTTCTTCACGACCTTCCTGCTGGCCTTCGCCGGCGTCGCCCTGTTCGTCGGCTCGTTCATCATCATCAACACCTTCTCGATGCTCGTCGGGCAGCGTGCCCGCGAGCTCGCCCTGCTCCGGGCCATCGGAGCGACCAGGGCTCAGGTGACCCGCATGGTGCTCAGCGAGGCGGTCGTCATCGGCCTGGTGGGCTCAGGTCTCGGCATCGCCCTCGGGCTGCTGATCGCCGCCGGCGCCGAGGCGGCGATACGGACGTTCCTCAGCACCGACATCGGCTCGGGACTGCCCCTGCACGTGAGCACCGTCGTCCTGAGCGTCCTGGTCGGGGTCGTCGTCACCGTCGTCTCTGCCGTGCTGCCCGCCCGACGGGCCTCGCGCGTCGCCCCGGTGGCCGCCATGCGTGGGGATGTCGGTGCGGTCAGCGGCGGCCTCGGCAGGCGTGGCCTGATCGGTCTGGCCCTGCTGGTCTTCGGCGCACTGGCCCTCGGCGTGGCGGTCACGCGCGAGAGCGTCTACTGGCCGGTGGCGGCCTTCGGAGCCATCGCTGGTGTGCTCGGCATGCTGGTCGGGGCACCGCTGGCGGCCCGGCCCGTCGTGCGCGTCGTCACCTGGCCGTTCGTCGCCCTCCTCGGAGCCGTCGGCAGGCTCGCCCGGGAGAACGCGCTTCGCGTTCCCCGACGCACGGCGACCACCGCGAGTGCGCTGATGATCGGGCTCGCCCTCATCGCCGGCATCTCCGTGCTGGCCCAGAGCGTCAAGGCCAGCGTGAACAGCGGGGTCGCCACCGAGCTGACGTCGGACTTCGTGCTCAACAGCGGCAACGTCGCCCCGGTGCCCGCGCCCCTGGCCGGTTCCGCCCGCAACCTTCCCGAGGTGCGCTCGGTAGCCGCTGTGAGCTTCGTGAACCTGGAGATCGGGACCTTCCACACCACCGCCGCCGCCGCCACCGCCGCCGACGTCGCGGACAACTTCCTCGTCCCGATGAAGAACGGAACCCTCTCCGCGCTCGGTCGACACGCCGTGCTGGTCGACGAGACCACCGCCAACGCCCGCGGCTGGCGCGTCGGGGACTCGCTGACCGGAGTGGTCGGCACCCTGAGCGGAGAGCCCCTGGTCGTGGGCGGCATCTACCGCGACAGCCAGGCCTTCAGCTCGCACGTGATCGTCGATCGATCCCTGTACAACGCCGCCCTGCCCACGAGTCTGCAGGCCGACGCCCGACTCTTCGTGAAGGCGGACCCCGGGGCTGATCTGCCCGCACTCCGAGCCGAGCTGACCGCTCTCGTCCGTCCCTACCTGATCGTCTCGGTCCAGGACGGGGCGGAGTTCGCCGACGCCGCAGGCGCCTCGATCGATACTTTGATCAACCTGCTCTACGTCCTCCTCCTCTTCAGCGTCATCGTCGCCATCCTGGGCATCGTCAACACCCTGGCCCTGTCCGTGTTCGAACGGACCCGTGAGATCGGGCTGCTGCGGGCGATCGGGCTCCGCCGCCGTCAGCTGAGCGCGATGATCACCATCGAGGCTGTGGCCACCGCCGTGTTCGGCGCCCTGCTCGGCACCGCACTCGGCCTCGGGCTGGGCGTGGCGCTCCAGCGCGGGCTCGCTTCCCAGGGGCTGTCACAGCTCGCGATCCCCTGGGGACTCATCCTCGCGATGCTGGTGGCCTCGGGGGTCGTCGGGATTCTGGCGGCGGGCCTACCGGCTCTGCGGGCAACTCGGTTGAACATCCTGCAGGCGATCGCCAGCTCGTGATGGACCGCGCAACACAGAGGAGCTCGACGTGAAGGCACCCCGAACGACCCCCGCCCCGGCCATCGCGGCGGACGTCCGGTGACGGGGATGCAGGAAGTTCACTTCGTCCCTCTCGACGCGGCCAGGCTCCGGGGCCTGTTCCTGCCCGACCGCGCGGAGCGCTTCACGACCCTCGCGGCCGAGGCGCGCGAGCTCACCCGGGGCCGGGTGGTGTGGAACGTGAACGCCACCGCTCAGGGCGGCGGAGTGGCCGAGATGCTGCACACATTGTTGGGCTACGTGCGGGGCGTCGGCGTCGACACCCGCTGGCTCGTCCTGACGGGCAGCCCTGAGTTCTTCATCGTCACCAAGCGTCTGCACAACCTGCTGCACGGTGACCCCGGCGACGGCGGCCCCATGGGCGCCGCCGAGCACGCCGTGGTCGCCGACGCCCTGGCGCCAGACCTCGACGAGATGGTGGGGCGGGTCTCGGCCGGTGACGTCGTCGTGCTGCACGACCCGCAGACCGCGGGGATGGTGGACCGTCTACGAGCGGCTGGGGCCGTCGTCGTCTGGCGCTGCCACGTCGGTCGGGACGACACCAACGAGCTGACGCGACGAGCGTGGTCGTTCCTGCGCCCGCTCGTGCAGCACGCCGACGCGTTCGTGTTCTCGCGGGACGGCTACGCGCCGGAATGGTGCGGCACGGCCGGTCTTCGGGTGATCTCGCCGTCGATCGACCCGTTCAGCGCGAAGAACTGCGCGCTGACCGACGAGGAGGTGCGGGACTCGCTGCGCCGGTCAGGGCTGGTCACGGACGGTGGTGACGGCAGCGCCGTGGGGTTTCTCCGAGGTGACGGCAGCCGGGGCAGCGTGCGGCGCCACGACGGGCTCGTCGTCGACGGCCCCCCGATTCCGGCGGGCGCGCGGCTGGTGGTGCAGGTGAGTCGCTGGGACCGGCTCAAGGACATGGCGGGCGTGCAACAGGGTTTCGTCGACACGCTGGGAACGCTGCCCGACGACGTCCACCTGGTGCTCGTGGGCCCGGACGTCTCCGGCGTCGCGGACGACCCCGAGGGCGCCGCCGTGCTGGCGGAGTGCCGCGCCCTGTGGTCCAGGCTCGGGGCGAGGGAACGGCGGCGCGTGCACCTCGTGTGCCTGCCCATGGACGACGAGGAGGAGAACGCCCACCTCGTCAACGCCCTCCAGCGACGGTCAACGGTGATGGTGCAGAAGAGCCTGGTCGAAGGTTTCGGCCTCACCGTGACGGAGGCGATGTGGAAGGGCCGCCCCCTGCTGGCCTCGGCCGTCGGCGGGATCCAGGACCAGGTGACCGACGGGCAGGACGGGCTCCTGCTGCGGGATCCGACGGACCTTGCCGGCTTCGGTGCGGCGTTGACGACCCTGCTGAACGACTTCGCCCTGGCCTCGCGGCTGGGCCGCGCCGCACACCACCGGGTGCACGAGGAGTTTCTGGGGGACAAGCATCTTGGGGCGTACGTCGAGCTGCTCCGGTGGCTGTCCTCATGGTCCGGCCGGCTGGGCAGCGCTACCGCGGCCGGCTCACCCGCCGCCCGGTGAACAGGTCCGGCCGCAGCCGGATGGTGTTCGTCCGCGGTGCCCCGGCCCAGGACTCGATCACCACCGGCTCGCTCACGGCCGGATCCTCGACGGTGGCGGTACCCCTCAGCACGACGCTCCACCCCTCCGCGAGGACCGGGTCGAAGTGGTCGACCTCGATGCTGATCGGGTCGCCGGCGGTAACGGCTGCGCAGACCGAGCTGGCGCCGGTCTGGAACACGACGTCCTCGCCGATCAGGGCGACGTTGACCGGCAGCGCGACCGGCCCCGCGGCGTCGACGAACACGACCCGGGCCACGCCCCCCTCGCGGACGAGGCGCTGGCACGTCGCCTCGTCGAGGACCTCGAGCACCGGTGTCCCGCCCACGTGGGCGGCGCTGGCCCCTGGGGCGCCGGCCCCGGTGCCGTGCAGCAGTTCCACGGTGGTGGACAGGGCTGAGGCCAGCCGTGCCACCGCCGAGGACGACGGCACCGCACGCGGGTTCTCCTCGAGGTAGCGCAGGTAGGTCGGAGCCATGCCGGCCGCTCGCGCGAGCTCGTCCTGGCTGAGCTTCCGGTCCACGCGCCGCGCCCGGACCCGCCTGCCCACGTCACCCGGGGCCGGCTCCGGCGGGAAGAGGCCGACACGACGTCCGGGGGTGATCGGGGCTGGGCTCTCGGGTCGGCTCACCCGTCCAGCCAACGACGCCCGGGCGGTGACCGCCAGGGCCGGAGGTCCCTGGCCCGGCACGACCCGCTCCCGAGCCGGGACCCGTACTCATGGCAGCGGCACGGTCCAGCACAGCCGGGTGCCACCGGCGGCATCCGGCGGCGACGGCGACTCGACGACGAGCTCCCCACCCCGGTTGACGGCCCGCTGGCGCAGGTTGGCCAGCCCGCTGCTCCGCACCACGTCGCCGGTGCCCAAGCCGTCGTCGGCGAGCTCCACGACGAGCGACCCCCCGCAAGCAGTGAGCGCGATGGACGTGCGGGTGGCCCCCGCGTGGCGGGCGACGTTGGTCAGCCCCTCCCGGATGACGGCGAGCACGTCGTCGACGACCTCGTCGGGGACCAGGGTGTCCAGCGGCCCGCAGAAGTCCAGCGACGGATCGAGGCCGAGCGCAGCGGTGAGCTCGGCGACGAGGCCGAGCACCGCGCTGCGCAGCAGACCGGTACGCACCCCGATCGGGCCCTGCAGCTTGAAGATCGACGTCCGGATCTGGCGGATGGTCTCGTCGAGGTCGTCGACCACCGCGGACAGCTTGGCCCCGCGGGGATCGTCGCGCAGCGTCGAGGCCACGCTCTCCAGGCTGAGTCCGGCACCGAAGATCCGCTGCACCACGTGGTCGTGCAGGTCGCGGGCGATGCGGTCGCGGTCCTCCAGCAGCACGACGCGGTCCCGACCGGCCCTGGCGTCGGCAAGCTCGAGGGCCAACGCGGCGTGGTTGGAGAAGGTGGTGGCCATGTCGAGGTCGGCGTCGGTGAACCGGGCGCGCCCGGCCAACCGTGCGACGACCAGCGCGCCACGCACGTCGTGCGCCCCGACCAGCGGCAGCACCATCACCGGCCCCAGCGCGACCAGCGTGGTCAGGTGCACGGTGTGCTCGGTGTCCGCGGCCACGTCGGGCACCAGGAACGGGCGCCGGGTGCGCAGCACCAGACCGGAGGCCGAGCTCGCGACCGGGTAGCTGGTGCCCGCGATCAGCTCGGACCCCACCCCGGTGGCCACGTCGACCCGAAGCTCCCTGCCGCCGAGGTGGGGAAGCACCACGTTCACCGCGTCGGCTCCGGCGACCTCCTGCAGGAGCCCCGCGATCAGCCGCAGCGGCTCCTCACCGTCGACGGCCAGCAGCTGCCGGGTGATCTCGGTCGAGGCCTGCAGCCAACCCTGCTTGCGTCGGGCCTCCTCCAGCAGCCGGGCGTTCTCCACCGCGATCCCCGCCGACGCGGCCAGCGAGGCGATCAGCTCCTCGTCGTCCTCGCTGAGGTCGGCGCCGTCGGGCCAGAGCAGGTGCAGCGTGCCCACCGTGGTGCCCCGCACCGCGACCGGAACGCCGAGGAAGCTGCCGGCGCGGCCGGGGCCGCCGAGCCTCGGGTCCACCCGAGGGTCCGCCGAGACCTCGCGCAGCCGGATCGGTCGGGGGTTCGCCGCCAGCTCGTCGAGCAGCAGGCGCACCCGCGGCCCGATCTCCGACGCGCTGCCGTCCCGCCCGACGTGGACCTCCTCGCCCCACCCGCCGTCGGGCGAGACCAGGGACAGTCCCCCCTCGGGGGCGCCGGTGAGCTCGCACGCGGCGGTCACCAGCTCGCGCAGCACGACGGGCAGTGGAAGGTCACCGACGACGAGCCGGTTGGCCTGCAACAGACCGCGGAGCCGACCGTGCACCACCTCCCAGCCACCGTCGTCACGCTCCAGCCAGGCCCCGATCGAGGGTTGCACGACCACGGCGAGGTCTCGGGGGTCGTGTTCGGTGTTCGAGGGATCCACCGCGACCACCAGACACTGGGCTGAGCCGTCACGTCCTGGGGGAGGACGCGTCCGTGGGTCCTCACCCTACGCAGCGTGGCCAGCCCCGACGCGCCTCGATGGGCCCCGCCATGGCCCCAGATGCCCCGAGCCGCAGCAAAGGTCCTTGGGCCCTGGAACAACCCCTCGGCGCAGGCGCACGGTGCATGCAGGCCCCGAACGACGGGCCGAGGACACCGGAGGAGGAAGACCCCACACCATGAACGCGCGTCAGCCGTCCCACGCCCCCGACCCCGGCCAAGCCCACCTGGAGGGCCTGTCCACCGCCTTCACCCACCGCCACGGGGCCGACCCCGCGGTGGTGCGGCGCACCCTGGTCTCGCTGCGCCGCACGGTGCACGACGAGGACGACCTGACCGATCTGCTCGACCGCGCCGCAGCCGCCGCGGTCGCGTGGCTGCCCGACGCGCACAGCGCGGGCATCACCGTCTCGCTGGGGGCTGCGACGTTCACCGCGGCGAGCACGGACTCCCGGGTGGTGGCCCTCGACGAGGCGCAGTACGCGCTGCACCACGGGCCGTGCATGCACGCGATGACCGTGCGGGCCACGGTGGCCATGTCGCTGGCGGAGGTGACCAGCAGCTGGCCGGACCTGGCGGGGCGAGCCGCCGCCGAGGGGGTGCGGTCCTTCCTGGCCGCACCCCTGCTGGTGGGCCCGAAGGTCCTGGGCAGCCTGAACCTCTACAGCACCCGGGCCCAGGGTTTCCCGGCCGACGAGGTCGCCTTCGTGACGGTGGTCGCCGCGCTGGCCGCCGCGCACCTGCGCACCTTCGGCGAGCACCGCGACCTGCCCGAGCAGGCGCGGCTGCTCCGCGCCGGGGTGGCGCACCGGGCGGTGATCCGGCGGGCGCGGGGCATGATCATGGCCGTCGACGACGTGGGGGCGGACCAGGCGTTCGCCACGCTGCGGGCCCGCAGCGTGCGCGCCGGGATCCCCGTCGTCGCGGCCGCCGAGCTGATGGTGGCCACCGCCTCGGTGGGCCTGCCGGACGTGGCGTGAGCAGGGTCAGCGGCCGGTGGAGCGGGCGACCTGCGCGCCGAACACGGCCGCCTGGGTGCGACGCTGCATGCCGAGCTTGGCCAGCAGGCCCGAGACGTAGTTCTTGATCGTCTTCTCCGCCAGGTGCAGCCGCTCACCGATCTGCCGGTTGCTCAACCCCTCGGCCACCAGGGCGAGCACCTCGCGCTCGCGCAGGGTGAGCGACGCCAGCACGGGGTCGAGCGTGTCGTCCTCGCTCAGCCGCGCCACCACGCGACGGATCGCGGCGGCGTCGAGCAGCGAGCCCCCCGCGGCCACGGTGACGATGCCGTCGACCAGCGAGGCCCCCCTCACCTCCTTGAGCAGGTAGCCGGCCGCCCCGGCCACGACGGCGGCGAGCACCGCGTCGTCGTCGTCGTAGGAGGTCAGGATCAGGCACGCCACCTCGGGCATGGCCGAACGGATCTCGCGGCAGACGTCGATGCCGCTGCCGTCCGCGAGGCGGGCGTCGAGCACGGCCACGTCGGGGCGGATGGCGGCGATGCGGACCAGCGCCTCGGCGGCGCCCCCCGCCTCACCCACCACCTCGGTGCGGGGGTCAGTGGTGAGCAGGTCGGTGATCCCGCGCCTCACCAGCTCGTGGTCGTCGAGCAGGAACACCCGCACGGGCCGCGGCGGCGCGGGCGGTGAGGACGGACTGACCACGGGACACCTCGCAGTGCTGGACGCCGCGGGCCGGACAGGCCCGCTCGATCCACCGTGCCCGGCGGAGCTGGTGGGCGACAGGGGCCAACGGCCCGTCGTCGCGTCACCAGCCCGCGGGCCCGGACTAGCCTCGCCCCCACCGGTCCACCCCGCGCACCCGCGCGGGGGCTCCGGCGGCAAGGTCGGCCACGGTCGGCCCGGACGAAGGCAGGAGCTGGCGATGTTGACGCTCGGCGTAATCGGACGCTCCGGCAAGCCCGACGAGCGCCGGCTGCCGATCCACCCCGCCCACGTGGCGGGCATCGACGCCGACCTGCGGGCGGTGATGTACCTCGAGCACGGCTACGGCGACGCCTTCGGCGTGCCCGACGCCGAGCTGGCGCCGCTGGTGGCCGGCATGCGCAGCCGCACCGAGCTGGTGGCGACGTGCGACGTGGTGCTGCTGGGCAAGCCGCTGCTGGCCGACGTCGCCGCGCTGCGCGAGCACCAGGTGCTGTGGGGCTGGCCGCACGTGGTGCAGGACGAGGCGCTGACCCAGGTGGCCATCGACCGCCACCTCACCCTCATCGCGTTCGAGGCGATGAACCACTGGCACTCCGACGGCTCCTTCTCGCTGCACGTGTTCCACCGCAACAACGAGCTTGCCGGCTACTGCTCGGTGCTGCACGCGCTGCAGCTCATCGGGGTCACCGGGGACTACGGGCCGCGCAGGCGCGCGGTGGTCATCGGCTTCGGCGCGACGGCGCGGGGCGCAGTGACCGCCCTCAACACCCACGGCATCCACGACGTCCGGGTCCTCACCAACCGCGACGTCGCGGCCGTGGCCTCCCCCATCCCGTCGGCGTGGATGGTCCAGCTCGACCACGACGGCGACACCACGTCGGTGCGCGAGGCCACGGTGGACACCCTGGGACCCCGCCGCAGCCACGCCCACAGCCACGCCAACACCGACGCCGGGCGGGTGCCGCTGCCCGACTTCCTCGCCGAGCACGACATCATCGTCAACTGCGTGCTGCAGGACCCCACCTCGCCGCAGACGTTCCTCACCGACGACGACCTGCCGCTGCTGGCCCCCGGCACGCTCGTCGTCGACGTGTCCTGCGACGAGGGCATGGGGTTCTCCTGGGCCCGACCCACGTCCTTCGCCGATCCGATGACCATCGTCGGGGACCGTGTGCACTACTACGCCGTCGACCACAGCCCGTCCTACCTGTGGGACTCCGCGACGTGGGTCAACAGCAACGCCCTGCTCCCCCACCTGCGCACCGTGCTCGAGGGCCCGGCGGCCTGGGAGGCCGACGACGTCATCGGGCGGGCGGTCGAGATCCACGACGGAGTGGTGCGCAACCAGGCCGCGCTGGCCTTTCAGCACCGCGCCACCGCACCACCGCACCACCGGCTGCCGTGACCGCGGCCGCGGCCGGGCACCCTCCGGTCGTGGCGCACACCAACAGACGGGGTCCGCGGCGCCAGCGTCGGAGACCACCATCAGCTCACGCTCCGATGGCCGCTCCCTGGCGGTAGCGCTTGCCGTCCTCGCCGAACTCTCGCGCGGGTGTAGCGTCGAGCTGCTGACCAGGTCAGCCAGTTCGGGAAGGGTACGGCCGTCCGCCGCCGCACCCGAGGAGCACCTGCTCCGCGCCCCACACATCGGCAACACCACCGCTGTGGGATGCCCAATGACCGTCCTCGCCCTCGTGATCGTCACCGTGGTGCTGCACCGGGTCCCCCGATGAGCACCACAGAGCAGACGTTCGTGATCGTGGGAGCGGGACTGGCCGGCGCCTCGGCCGCCGAAGCGCTCCGCGAGCAGGGCTTCGCGGGCCGGGTCGTGATAACCGGGGACGAGGACGAGCACCCTTACAACCGGCCCCCGCTGTCCAAGGACTACCTGCAGGGCGCCTCGGAGCGGGACAAGGTCTTCCTGCACCCCGACGGTTGGTACGCCGACCAGAACATCGAGCTGCGCGTGGGCACCCGGGTGACCTCCATCGACCGGGTGAACCACCAGGTGAGCACCCAGAACGGTGAGACGATCAGCTACGACACGCTGCTGCTGGCCACCGGCTCCGCACCGCGCCGCCTCGAGGTCCCCGGCGCCGAGCTCGCCGGTGTGCTGTACCTGCGTCGGCTGGGCGACTGCGAGGCGATGAGGACGGCGTTCGCCGGCGCTCACCGGGTCGCGATCCTCGGCGGGGGATGGATCGGTCTCGAGACTGCGGTTGCCGCTCGGGCGGCCGGCTGCGAGGTCACGGTGGTCGAGCGGGGTGAGCTGCCGCTGCTGCGGGTGCTCGGCCGGGAGCTCGCCGAGATCTACGCCGCTGTGCACCGCGGACACGGTGTCCAGCTCCGGGTGGACGCCACGGTCGCGGAGATCACCGGTGTGAGCGGCAGGGCGAACGGCGTGCGGTTGGCGGACGGCAGCCTGATCGAGGCGGACGCGGTCGTCGTGGGGGTGGGGATCACCCCGAACACCGAGCTCGCCGAGGCCAGCGGACTCACGATCGACGACGGGGTGCTCGTGGACGAGCACCTGGCCACCAACGACCCCGACATCTTTGCCGCCGGCGACGTTGCCAACGCCTACTACCCGATGCTGGGCACGCACCTGCGCCTGGAGCACTGGTTCGCGGCCGAGAAACAGGGTCCAGTAGCGGCCCTCAACATGCTCGGTGGGGCAGCGTCCTACGACCAGGTGCCCTACTTCTTCTCCGACCAGTACGACATGGGCATGGAGTACTCGGGCTACGTCGGTGCCGAGGGCTACGACGAAGTCGTGTTCCGCGGGGACGTGGACCAGGGCAGGTACGTCGCGTTCTGGCTGCGGGACCGACGCGTCCTGGCCGGCATGAACGTCAACGTCTGGGACCAGACGGACACCATCACGGACCTGGTCCGCTCCCACGCCCACGTCGACCGCTCCCGGCTGATCGACCCCTGCACACCCCTGGCCGAGGTCCGGGCCGACCCAACGACCGGAGCGCCGTCATGACCACGTTGCCGAGCACGCCGACCATGAGCGGTGAGCAGCTCGAGCTCGCCCGGCGGCTCGCCGCCCAGCTGCGGGTGGACTCCATCCGGTGCAGCACCCAGGCCGGCTCCGGGCATCCCACCTCGTCCCTGTCGGCCGCGGACCTGATGGCCGTGCTGCTTCCTCGGTCACCTGCACTACGACTGGGACCGACCGCACCAGGCCACCAACGACCACCTGATCTTCTCCAAGGGCCACGCCTCACCACTGCTGTACTCGATGTTCCGGGCGGTCGGCGTGGTGGACGAGGACGAGCTCGTCAACACCTACCGCCAGCTCGGCGCCCGCCTGCAGGGCCACCCCACCCCGTGCTGCCCTGGGTCGACGTGGCCCCGGGCTCGCTGGGCCAGGGGCTGCCCGACGCGGTCGGCGTGTGCCTCGCGGGCAAGTACCTGGACAAGCTGCCCTACCACGTGTGGGTGCTGTGCGGGGACAGCGAGACCGCGGAGGGCTCGATCTGGGAGGCCCTGGACAAGGCCAGCTACTACCGGCTCGGCAACCTCACCGCCATCGTCGACGTCAACCGCCTGGGCCAA
>JBDTDI010000097.1:0-5138 GCA_039923155.1 Mycobacteriaceae bacterium
CTCTCGTTCAGCGAGCAGCAGAACCGTCACCTCGGTGAGGAGATCGAGGCCGCCGGTGGTGAGTGCCTGCTCGACATGCGGGTGCGCCCGGGGGCCTCACACCACCAGAAGTTCGTGGTGCTGCGCCACCCCGGCCGGCCCGAGCTCGACGTCGCGTTCGTCGGCGGCATCGACCTGTGCCACAGCAGGCGCGACGACGCGACGCACGCCGGCGATCCCCAGCAGCAGCCGATGGCGGCGGTCTACGGCGAGCGCCCGCCGTGGCACGACATCCAGGTGATGGTGGCGGGCCCGGCGGTGGCCGACGTCGAGGCCACGTTCCGCGAGCGCTGGGAGGACCCCGCCCCGCTCACCCGCAACCCGATCAACATCCTCAGCGAGCGGCTGCGCCGCGACGACCGCGTCGCCGATCCGTTGCCGGCCCAGCTGCCCGATCCCGAGCCGCGGGGCAGCGCGCACGTCCAGGTGATCCGCACCTACGGCAACCGCCACCCCGGCTACCCGTTCGCCCCGGACGGGGAGCGCAGCGTGGCCCGCGCGTACACGAAGGTGATCGCGCGCGCGGAGCGGCTGATCTACGTCGAGGACCAGTACCTCTGGAACGCCGGGATCGTGGCGTGCTTCGCCGACGCGCTGCGCACCACACCGTCGCTGCACCTCATCGCGGTGATCCCGCACCATCCCGACCAGGACGGGCGGATGTCCTTGCCGCCGAACCTCGTCGGGCGCCAGGCGGCGCTGGACGTCCTGCACGAGGCGGCGGGAGAGCGCGTGGCCGTCTACGGCGTGGAGAACCCCGCGGGAACTCCGGTGTACGTGCACGCCAAGACCTGCGTGGTCGACGACGTGTGGGCCTCGGTCGGGTCGGACAACATCAACCGCCGGTCCTGGACACACGACTCGGAGCTGGCGTGCGCGGTGCTCGACGAGGCGCGCGACCTGCGGGAACCCCAGGTCCTCGACCGGTTCGGGCACGGCGCCCGGCGCTTCGCCCGGGAGCTGCGCCTCGAGCTCGCCCGCGAGCACCTGGACCTCGACGACGACACCGGCGTGATCGACCCGGCCCAGGCGTACGCGTCCTTCGCCGCGAGCGCCGCTCGGCTGCAGGCGTGGCACGACGGTGGACGCAGCGGAGCGCGGCCCCCCGGCCGGTTGCGGCGCTACGAGTTGCCCCGGTTGTCCCGTCGCACCCTCGCGTGGGCGACTCCGCTGTACCGGGTGGTCTACGACCCGGACGGGCGGCCGCTGCGCATGCGCCTCGCCCGGCGCTTCTGACCTCCCGGATCAGGCGGGGAGTGCGGGCCTCGATCGTCCTCGTGCTTCGGTGCTGAGCGGGGGCGGGGTGGGTGCGCGAAGGTCGGTCCTCGCCGGGTCGGCACCGTGGGGGGTCGGCAGGGCCTGCCCGGGTAGCGGTGCCGACGGGCGGACTGCTTCACTGACGACCGACGCCACGACGACGGGCGCCGGCCTTGCCCGCCTACTGCGTTCACCCGGGGGTTCTGATGCTGCTGCACGGCAAGACGATGGTGGTCACCGGTGGCAACAGCGGCATCGGCGAGGCCATCGTGCTCGCGGCCGCCGCGGAGGGGGCGAACGTGGTCATCGACTACGTCGCCCAGCCGGAGGAGACCACCGAGCTGATCGCCAAGATCGAGGCCGCCGGCGGGCACGCCGTCGGGGTCAAGGCCGACATCACCCAGGCCGCGGATCTGCAGCAGATGATGCGGACGGCGGTCGACACCTACGGCCGCCTGGACGTGTTGGTGAACAACGCCGGCGTCGAAACGCGAACCTCGCTGCTGGACACCACCGAGGCCGACTTCGACAAGGTCATGTCCATCAACATGCGCAGCGCCTTCTTCGGCGCCCAAGCCGCAGCGAGGCAGTTCATCGCCCAGGGCGGCGGCGGCCTGATCCTCAACATCTCGTCCGTGCACGAGGAGTGGCCGATGCCCGGCAACATCGCCTACTGCGTCTCCAAGGGCGGGATGCGCATGCTGACCCGAACCGCCGGCGTCGAGCTCGGCCCGCACGACATCCGGATGGTCAACATCGCCCCCGGCGCCGTGTCCACCCCGATCAACGCCTCCACCGAGGCCGATCCGGCGAAGATGAAGGCGCTGAACGCCGCGATCCCCCTGGGGCGGATGGCGCACTCCTCGGAGATCGCGGACGTGGTCGTCTTCCTCGCCTCCGGGAAGGCCGGGTACATGACCGCGACCACCGTCGTCATCGACGGCGGCATCATGCAAGGCAGCGTCGGACTGTGACAGGACGGCAGTCAACGCCCGGGTCGCGACGGCCAGCAAACGACGACGATCCACCTGGTCCCACGTGGTCCTACCGCTCGTCGGTGAACGCCGAGGGAAACACGTCGCGGTAGGAGCGCCACGTCCCCGCCGGGGTCTGCACCGTCTCGGCGCTGAGCATCGCGTGCCCGATCGCCCGGGTGACGCAGTCGCCGGCCGCGTCGAGGAGGGCGTGGAAGGCCACGGGATCGGGGGCACCCCGGGTTCCGGTGGCCACGGTGAAGAGGGTGTCACCGTCGAACATGGTGTGCACCGGGCGGATGGCCCTGGCCATGCCGTCGTGACCGAGGCCGGAAACCTTGGCGCACTGGGCCTTGGTCAGGGTGGCGTCGGTGGCGACCACGCCGATGGTCGTCGCCAGGGCGTGGCGGACGCCCGGTGAACCAGCTCGGGCGGCGGCCAGCTCGGGCGGGTCCGGGGCGCGCAGCGGTGGGAACTCCCCGGGCAGGCCGAAGCGCAGCGCGTACAGCTCACCGGTGGCCGGGTCCACGCACGACCCGACGGCGTTGACGACGACCAGGGCCGCGACCGTGGTGCCGTCGGCGAGCACCGCGCTGGCCGAGCCGACCGCGCCCTTCAGCCCGCCGGCCACGCTGCCGGTGCCCGCGCCGACCACCCCGGTCTGCACCGGCCCCGACCCGGCGGCGTCGTGGGCCTGCTCGCCCAGCGTCGGGCCGGGGTGGGTCGCGAAGTCGCCGCCGCGGCCCAGGTCGAACACCACCGCGCCCGGCACGATCGGCACGACCTCACCCGGGCCGCCCACCGCCAGGCCCACACCGGCGGCGAAGAGCCGGCCCATGACCCCGTCCACGGCGCCCAGGCCGAACGCGCTGCCCCCGGTCAGCACCACGGCGTGGACCCGCTCGACCAGGTTCCGGGGGTCCAGCAGGTCGGTGTCACGGGTTCCCGGCCCGCCGCCCCGGACGTCGACACCGGCCACCGCCCCGCCGGGCGGGGCCAGCACCACGGTCGTCCCGGTCAGCCAGCCGTCGCCGCGTCGGGAGGCGTGCCCGACCCGCAGCCCGGCAACGTCGGTGAGGCTGTTGGTGGGGCCGCGCTGCACCGTCATGCTCCGGTCTCCTTCGCGTGGTCGGCGCTCGTGCTCAACACGGGGCCGATCCTGCCGCACCGACGAACCTGTCCGCCCGCTCTGGCACCCTCGGTCGCGACGGGAAGGGGTTCGGCGCGTGGTGGTGGTGCACGGTCTGTGGTCGGCGGGCACCGGCTTGCTGCTGTGGTTCGAGACTCCGCAGACCGTCGGGCGCATCGCCCGAGCCGGTGGTGTCCACCCCCACGCGGTGGGCGACCCCGCCACCCTGCCCGCCCCACCGGTGGCCTGGGCCGCCCGCCTTCAGGACGCGCTGCGGCCCACGGCCTTGCGGCGTCGGCCCGAGGTGCTCGTCCCCACCCGCGGTGGCCTTCCGGTCAGTGAGGGCCCCGACGGGCTGACCCCCTTCCACGTCCCCGCCCTCGCCCTGGCGCCGCCGGACGCCGCCGACCTGCTGCACGAGATCGCCCACGCCCACACCCTCACCGCCCACGGCTGGGCCCTGAGCCCCGAGCTGGTGTTCCTGGGTGACGTCGCCGCGGGGGTCGCCCGCTGGGTGTACTCGGGTCGGGTGGTGCCGAGCCTGCGCGCGCTGGACGACGAGCACTGGGCCCGCTGGGTGCTGGTCGACGACGGACCGGTCCGGGCCTGGCGCGCCCGGATCGGTGCGGCCCTGCCCCCGGCCCTGCGGGGCGAGGTGGTCGACGGCGTGGCCCGCACCCCCGACCAGGTGGTCGACGACCTGCTCGACGAGCTCACCGACGCGGTGGTGCGGGGCACCCTGCGGCTGTCCCAGGCCCAGGCGCGCGGCACCTTCCACCCCCTGATCCGCTCGCTGGAGGGGGCCGAGCCGCTGGAGGCGTTCGGGGCCAGCACCTACCGGTTGCGCACCGGACTGTCCGAGTGGGCGTCGAGCTCGTCGCTGGACGCCCCCGAGGTGCTGTTCCGCCTGCTCGAACCGGCCGACGACGACCCGGTGGCCGAGCCGAGGCCCGACGCCCCGCCCGGCGACACCGCCCGGGAACCCACCTGGATCCTGGAGACCTGCCTGCGCACCGAGGACTCCGCACCGGTGCCCGTCCGCACCCTGCCCCGCTCCCCCGAGACGGCCGGGCTGGCCCTGACCGCGCTGGGCCGGGCGATGACGGCGTGGCCGCGGCTGCGCTCGATCACCCCCGACGTCCGCGAGCACGTGGTCGCGCTGCGCACCGCCGACGCTGTCGACCTCGTCACCCGGGGGGCGGCCCGGCTGGCCGAGGCCGGCATCACCGTGCTGCTGCCCCGGGCGTGGACCCGCCTGGACCCGACGATGAGCCTGCAGCTGAGCACCCCTCCGGCGAGCGCGGCCGTCACCTCCGGGTCGGTGGGCATGGACTCACTCGTCGACTACCGCTGGCAGCTCGCCCTCGGCGACGTGGTGCTCACCGCGGCCGAGCTGGCCGAGCTGGCCGGGGCCAAGGCCGAGCTGGTGCGCCTGCGCGGCGAGTGGGTACGGGTGGAGGGCGCCGCCCTCGCCCGCGCCGCCCGCTACGTCGCCTCGCACAGCGCCGAGCAGGTCGGTCTCGGCGCGGTGCTGGGCGCCCTCACTGGGGCCGACGTGCCGCCCCTTCCGGTCGAGGACGTCCAGGCCACCGGCTGGCTCGGCGACCTGCTCGCCGCTGGTGACGCCCACCTGGAGCCTGTCCCGGCCCCGCCCGGGCTGCGCGCCGTCCTGCGGCCCTACCAGCAGCGTGGGCTGGAGTGGTTGGCGTTCATGAGCCGCCTGGGGCTGGGGGTGGTGC
>JBDTDI010000098.1:0-11955 GCA_039923155.1 Mycobacteriaceae bacterium
AACGCGAGCTGATCACGTCCAGACCGCTCCTGACGGCCCGACACGGCCAGAGTAAGACCCAAGGTGTTGAGGCTACCCGCGAGGCTGGAGAGGACCAGTGCGACGAATAGCAACACGAGTTCCGGAAGGCGTTCGCCAAAAACCCCGTTCAGCGCATCGCGAGCGAGATACACCACCACTACCTCGGACAAGCCCGCACCAAAGTTGTACGCGGCGATCACCCTGTGTTGTCGCAGCTTGATCGCCCTGGTGGCGATCGCGAGGACGACCGCCACCCCAGCCACAGGAAACGGAACCAACAACAGAGCGACGAGGAGTGGTACCTCGATCAGAGGAATAGCGATGTTTCCGCCACGAACTTCCACTTCCAGCGGGTACGTCTCCGACAGGAGGAAGGCCACCGCCAAGATTGGAAGACCCAGCAGCCAGTCCTGGCGTCCAGGCGCCGAGGCCTCCAACCACACCTGGACGGCACTCAGTGCAAGGGTCAACGTTGCGAGCCCGCCCACGTAGCGACGGACCACTGGCGAGCTCACCGCGTCAGACCGCCGCTGTGCGTCGGTGCGCGTCAGCGTGTCCGGGTCGGAATCCGGTGCCATCACGCTCCTAGACCCTTTGCTGCTCCAACGACACCCGGCTACGGGTGACGGTGGCGACGCCACGCGGTGATGGTGACTGACCGATCCCCACATTGCCAACAGAGTGGTCCCGCCGTGCACCGTCTGGACCAACTTGAGGACCCGATCAGGCGAACCTTGCCGCCACGGTGACCGAGAGTAACGATGATCGTCCATTGAGATGATCTTGCTGGTGGCAGGTGTTGGGTTCGAACCAACGTAGGCGATGCCGGCGGATTTACAGTCCGCTCCCTTTGGCCACTCGGGCAACCTGCCGTGCGGAAGGCAGACTACAGACCTTCGGGCCGAATCCCGAACCGGTACGCGGTCGGCCCCACCACCGGACCACCGCCTACCGTCTTGGCCCTCTACCGACAGGAGCACCAGTGGCCGACGCGTCGTTCGACATCGTGAGCAAGGTCGACCGCCAGGAGGTCGACAACGCCCTCAACCAGGCCGGCAAGGAGCTGGCCACCCGCTTCGACTTCCGGGGCACCGACACCGGCATCGAGTGGGCCGGGGACGAGGCGGTCACCATCACGTCCTCGACCGAGGAGCGGTGCAAGGCCGCGGTCGAGGTCTTCCAGGAGAAGCTGGTCCGGCGCGACATCTCGATGAAGGCGTTCGAGGTCGGCGACCCGGCAGCGTCCGGCAAGGTCTACAAGGTGACCGGAACCCTCGTGCAGGGCATCACGAGTGAGAACGCCAAGAAGATCGCCAAGGTCATCCGTGACGGCGGACCCAAGGGCGTGCAGGCCCAGGTCCAGGGTGACGAGCTCCGGGTGAAGGGCAAGAAGCGCGACGACCTGCAGGCCGTGATCGCGCTGCTCAAAGGTGAGGACTTCGGCATCGCTCTGCAGTTCGTCAACTACCGGTAGGGCCTGGTGGAACCGGCGCGAGGCCCTTCCCCGGCGGCGGCAGATCAGGGCTAGGGATGGTCCCTGACGGCCCCGTTTCCGTCGGGGGGTGGGTTTGGCGTCGGGTTCGTGATCCCCCCGCCCCGACGCCCTGCGGCCGACGCCGCTGCGGGCTCTTCGGTGGTGCTGGCGGCGTTGGCGGCGGCGGGTCGGGCGGAGTCCGCGGCGGCCGCGGCGGCCGCGGCGAAGCTGGGCCTGGCCCAGGAAGTCGTCGGCGACGGTTACGAGGAGTTCGCCGCCTGCGAGGTGGCTGCCGAATTGTCGGTGTCGAGTCCGGCGGCGAAGAACCTGGCGCACCTCGGTGACGTGCTGGTCCACCGGCTGCCTCAGGTCCGTCGAGCGTCGGAACGCGGCGACCTGGACCTGGTGCGGGCCCGGGCCACCATCGACCGCACCCAGGCCGTCACCGACCCGGCCCGCGACTTGCACTGCCGCTTCCCCGGATGCACCTCCCCCGCCGCCACCGCCGACCTCGTCATCCCGTTCAACCAGACTCACCCCTACCGGGATGGCCGGACCGTGGCCACCAACCTCGCGTGCCTGTGCCGCTGACACCACCGCGCCAAGACCGACCGGGTCTGGGCCGAGGACCCCTTCACGTACGCAGATCTCGACGCCCTCGAAGCACCCAGCGACGCCGACCACCATCGACACACCAGACTCACCCACACCACCGCGACGCCCACCCCACCACCGACGGCGCACGCCGACCCCGACGAGGCCCACCACCGTTCGGACGCTGGATCCCGCGTCGAGTCGACGTTTGCTAACCGGCGTGCACCGTGTTCCAGAAGGCGTGCTCCCACTCAGTGACCCGATCGTGGGCACGTTGCTGAGCCGCCGTCGGTGCCCCGTCGCCCAACAGCCCCGCCAGCTCCTCGACCCAGGCCGCGAACTCCGGCGAGGACCAGTTGCGCACGAACTGGTCGTAGCGCTGACCGACCGACCGCTCGCGCACCGCCGTCCACGCGTCCAGGTAGGCCCGCTCCACGCCGTGCAGCACCACGAGCGCGACCTCCCATCCGTCCTCCAGGCTCGCCTGCATCCAGCCGGCGTAGCCGATGCACGTGAGCGACGGGGCGTGGGTATCTGCGTCCAGCCCACGTTGGGCCAGCTCGTCCCGGAACAGCGCCAGCTCGCCGGTCAACGCAGCCAGACCCCCGCAGAGCAGGTCCCGGGCGCGCTCGTCAGGCGCAATCACCACCGCACCGGCGAGAAAGCGCCGGAACGCCATCACGAACGCGTGGTCCTCGAGCAGCCAGCCGTCGAACGCGGCCTCCGTCAACGTGCCGTCGGCGGTGGCGAGGACGAACGGATGTTGCGTCAAACCGGTCCATCGGGACCCGGCCGCCTCCACCAACGTCGCCGCTCGGCTCACCGGGCGTCCCAGAACGCGAGCTCGTGGGCCATCCCGGCGAGGAACGCGGCCGTGGCCCGCTCGGGATCGGGGTCGGCCTCGTCGAGCATCTGCGCGCACCGCCGGGCCAGAGTCGCGAAGCCAGGGTCGGCGTAGGTCTGCACCCATCGGGCGTACCGGTCATCCACTCCCGACCGCGCCAGCCGCTGCCCGAGCTGGGAGTACCCCCACATGCAGGGCAGCAGGGCGGCCAGGCCAACGCCGTGGTCGGTGGCCGCGTCGAGCAGGAACGTGGTGTACGCGGTGCACTGCGGGCTCGGCCGTGCCCCTGCCAGGTCGGCGCCGAAGGGGGCCGCCAGCTCCCGGTGCAGGCTCAGCTCGTCGTGGAGAGTGCTGTGCGCGAGGTCGACCAGATCACCCAGGTGCTCGGCCGGCGCACCCGCGGCGAGCTTGGCAAACACCCGCGTGTAGTCGAGCAGGTAGAGGTAGTCCTGCTCCAGCCACGAGCGGAAGACTGCGGCGTCGAGGGTCCCGTCGGCGATCCCGCAGAGCACCGGGTGCGCCAGCTGCTCGACCAGCAGCGGCTCCCCCAGGGCCTGCAGCCGTGCCGACAAGGTCACCATGGTGCTCACCGGCGCACGAGGGGTCGTACCGCCACGGTCAGCACCGCCGCGACGGCCAACGACACCAGCGACGCCGACCACCCGGAGGGAACCCCGAGGGCGGTCTGCACCTGGGTCCACGCGAGCGTCCACCACGATGCCCAGCCGGTCAGCGCGGTGGGTGCCACCACCTCGTAGGCCACGAAGCCCGCCAACCAGGGAATGAGCATCGCGGAGCGCGACGGCGCCGACGCCCCGGTGTCCCAGGGCAGGCGCAGCACGAAGAAGGCCACCAGCAACGTGCCGGCCAGTGGCACGAACACCGCCCCCAGCAGGTACAGGAACGGCTCGTAGCTGTAGGCGTTCACCCCCAGGGCAAGCGCGGTGGCCAGCACCCCCACCCCCACCACCAGGTGCCGTCGGTCCCACCCGGGGCGCAGGTTCTGCGCGCTGACGGCCGTCGAGTACAGGTTCGCGAACGCCTCGTCCAGCTCGTCGACCACCAGGATCAGCACGGCCAGCCCGGCCGCGGGCAGCACCAGCAGCGCACTGATGACTCCGAACCCGGGTTCGACGCCGTACCCGGCGACGGCGAGCACCCCGAGCGCGAAGAACCCCACGGTGGCCGTTCCGTAGCCGACCCCCGCACCCACGAACGACGCGCGGGCCGAGCGCGAGTGGCGGGAGTAGTCGGCGGCCAGCGGTACCCAGGAGACGGGCAGCGCGACGACCAGGTCGACGTTGGTCCAGAACTCCCCGGGCCCGCCCGCGGTGAAGGATGGCAACGGTTGACGGAGCACCTGCACCAGCAGGTAGACCGTCGAGGCGAGCGCGAGCCACACCGCGTAGCGGCTGAGCACCTTGACCACCCCGAGCGGGCGCAGTGCCATCGCGGTGGCCAGCACTCCGGCGACGAGCACGAACACCCAGCGCGGCCCGCCGGTGAGCCGGGCCGCGACGTCGGCGATGATGTACACCTCGAAAGTGGCCCAGCCGATGCACTGCAGCAGGTTCGCCACCGTCGGCAGCGCCGAGAGCCGCCTGCCGAGCAGCCCGCGCAGCAGCACCATCGCCGGAGCCCCGGAGCGGGCCCCGGCGGCCGCCGCCAACCCGAGCAGTGCGCTCCCGATCGTGGCCCCCACCACGACGGCGATGAGCGCCCAGGCCAGCGACACCCCCGGAGCCACCAGGTACGTCGCGGCCACCGGTAGCAGCAGCGAGATTCCGAGGTTCACCCACAACCCCAGCTGGGACGCGGTCCCGAGGGTGCGGGTCTCCTCGGCGCTGAGTGTCCGGGCGGGTTCGAGTGCGGTCATGTCAGGCTCCCTCCGCCGGTGCGGGCACCGGCCAGGTTCGAACGGTCGGCGACCCGTGCTGTCGCCTTCTCATCCCGCGCGGTGCGGGCTCCCGTGGGTTGCAGCTGGCGTTGGCGTCCTTCAGGGGGTGCTCGGTTGAGGCGCCCAGAGGGCGTGGAAGTGGTGCGGCGGACCGTGCCCCGACCCGACGTCGAGGCTGTCGGCGTGGCGCAGCGCCTCCGTCAGCCACGTCTTGGCCTCACCGACCGCCTCGGCCCAGCTCGCCCGCTGGGGGCGCAGGGCCGCGATGGCGGAGGACAAGGCGCACCCGGTGCCGTGGGTGTTCCGGGTGGGCACCCGGGTGGTGGCGAAGCGCGTCAGCTCGCCGTGGACGCTCAGCAGGTCCACCGCCACGTCCCCGGGCAGGTGCCCACCCTTGAGCAGCAGCCCCGGTCCGAGCTTCAGCAGGGCGTCCACCTGCGCCCGCATCCCGGCCTCGTCGACCGCCACGGTGACGTCGAGCAGGTCGGCCGCCTCGGGCAGGTTGGGGGTCACCAGGTGGACCAACGGGAGCAGCTCGGAGCGCAGCGCCGCAACGGCGTCAGGGGCGAGCAGCCGATCGCCGGACTTGGCCACCATCACCGGGTCACAGACGACGAACGGAGGGCGCCAGCGCCGCAGTGCGTCGGTCACCACCTCGACGGTGGCCACGTCACCCAGCATCCCGATCTTCACCGCGTCCACCCGGATGTCGGAGAACACCGAGCTGAGCTGGGCCGCGACGACGTCCGGGGGTATCGGGTGCACCCCCTGCACCCCCTGGGTGTTCTGTGCGGTCAGCGCGGTGAGCACGCCCATCCCGTAGGCCCCGTGCGCGCTGAACGCCTTCAGGTCCGCCTGGATCCCCGCCCCGCCGCTGGGGTCGCTGCCAGCGATGGTCAGGACGTTGACGATCACGCGTCGCGCCCCGGTGCGTCCCGGTCCGGGGAGGAGGCCTGCGCCCAGAAGCGTTGTGGGATGCGCCCGGCCAGGCGGGCGTCGTAGCCGGCGCGAACGGCCGCGGCCATGGCCCTGGCCATCCGCTCCGGGTCACCGGCGCGAGTCACCGCGGTGGCCAGCAGGACCGCGTCGCAGCCCAGCTCCATGGCCAGCGCCGCGTCGCTGGCAGTGCCGATGCCGGCGTCGAGGACGACGGGGACCCCGGCGGCCGCAGTGATCATCTCGATGTTGTGCGGGTTGCGGATCCCGAGCCCCGTCCCTATGGGCGAACCGAGCGGCATCACCGCGGCGCACCCTGCGTCCTCGAGGCGTCGGGCCACCACCGGGTCGTCGGTGGTGTACGGCAGCACGACGAAACCGTCGTCGACCAGCTGCTCAGCCGCGTCCACGAGCTCCACCACGTCGGGCAGCAGGGTCCGCTCATCGGCGATGACCTCGAGCTTGACCCAGCTGGTCTCTAGCGCCTCGCGCGCCAGCCGCGCGGTCAGCACCGCCTCGGCCGCGCTGCGGCAGCCGGCGGTGTTGGGCAGCACGGCGATCCCCAGCCGGTTCAGAAGCTCGAGCACGCCGGTGCCGCCACCGGCATCGATGCGTCGCAGCGCCACGGTGGTCAGCTCGGTGCCCGAGGCCACCAGTGCCCGCTCCAGCACGGCCAGGTTGGCCGCGCCCCCGGTACCGGTGATCAACCGCGAGCCGAAGCTCCGATCAGCAATGACCAGCGGGACCTCACCGACCTCACCGACCCCGCCGCTGGTACTGGTCGCGTCCACGGTGCCGGCTCCCCGGCTAACCACCCTGGACCGCCGTGAGGATCTCCACGGTGGATCCCTCGACGACCGTCTGGGACCACTGCGACCGGGGCAGCACCGCTCCGTCGACCGCGACCGCCACCCCGGTGGCGGGGGCTCCAGCCCGCGCGACCAGCTCGGTGACGGTGGCCCCGTCGTCGACGTGGTGCGGTGAGCCGTTCAGCAGGACCTTCACGTGAACCTCCCGGGCCGCGCGGCGGCGGCCTCCTCCAGTGGCGACCCGTTGAGCTCGGCGAGCACGGCGTCGGCGGTCAGTGGGGACAGCAGCAGCCCGTTGCGACCGTGCCCGGCGGCCACCACGGTGCGCTCGTCGACGCGCCCGATCAAGGGCACGTTGTCCGGGGTCCCGGGTCGCAGGCCGGCATCCACCGAGATCACCCCGTACTCGGCCACGGCGGGCAGCACCGTCTCGGCGTCAGCGGCGAGGTCGCGCACCCCGCCGAGGGTGACCTCACGGTCGACACCGACCTCGAGGGTGGTGGCGCCGACGACCAGGCCGCCGACCCGTGGCACCAGGTACACGTGACGCCCGTGCACCACCGCACGCACGGTCCGGGTGGGGGGCGGTAGCGCCCCCGGACGCACCCGCAGCCGCAGGATCTCCCCCTTGACCGCGCGCACCGGCAGCCCGGGCAGCAGCGCAGCAGTAGCCGCCCCGGCGCAGACGACGACCTGGTCCGTGTCGAGATCGTCCAGCGAGTGCACCGGATCGGGGCTCACCGGAACCCGGGCCTGCAGCGCGGCCAGCAGCTCACGGTTGTCCACCGACCAGTCCCCCGGCACCTCCAGCGCGGCCCGCACCCCGGCGAGCGAAGGCTCCCGGCTGCGCAGCTCGCGCCGCGTCAGCCGCGTGACGTCGCGTCCCCGCTCTGCCAGCCACCCGGCCAGGTTGTCCAGCTCGTCGGCGTCCGCGCCGTCGACGCCGAGCACCACGGTGCCCGCCGTCATCAGCGCGACCCCGAGCTCGTCGGCGAAGACGGGCCAGCGCCGCAGTGACGACAGCCCGAGATCGAGGGAGCTCTCCTCGCCGGGCCAGCCCTCGGTCAGCGGTGCGAGCATTCCCCCAGCCACCCACGAGGCGCCTCGGGCAGCGGCGGGGTCGTGCACGGTGACGTCCCACCCGGCCTGCGCCGCACGCCAGCCCACGCTGAGCCCGACAGCTCCCGCGCCAACGACCGACAACGTCTGCACACGACCTCCTGCTCCCTGCGCCGGCATGATCCGGATCAGGTTCGACGGTCGGAGCTCCTCGCTCCCTCTCAGCCCCTACCGGGACTCCCGTGCTGAACTGCTCCTGAGCCTAGCGCTAGCGTCAACGGGATGCCGCTCGAGTCGAGGACCCGAACTGAACGCCTGGCCGACGCCCGGCTCTACCTGTGCACCGACGCCCGCCGTGACACGGGGGACCTGGCTGAGTTCGCCGAGGAGGCGCTGGCCGGGGGGGTCGACATCCTCCAGCTGCGGGACAAGGGTTCTCGCGGACAGGTCGAGCACGGTCCGCTGGAGGCGGCCGCCGAGCTGGCCGCGCTGGCGGTCATGCAGGCGGCGTGCACACGGCACGGAGCGTTGCTGGCGGTCAACGACCGGGCGGACCTGGCGCTCGCGGCCGGGGCCGATGTGCTGCACCTGGGCCAGGACGACCTCCCGGTGGCCCAGGCCCGCCGCATCCTCGGCCCGGACGTGGTCATCGGGCGCTCCACCCACGACGGCATCCAGGCCGCTGCGGCCGCACAGGAGCCCGGGGTCGACTACTTCTGCACGGGGCCGTGCTGGCCGACCCCGACCAAGCCCGGACGGTTCGCCCCGGGGCTGGACCTGGTCCGGCAGACCACGGAACTGAGCTCCGAGCGCGTGTGGTTCGCGATCGGTGGCATCGACGAGCAGCGGCTGCCCGAGGTGCTCGCCGCGGGCGCCACCCGCGTGGTCGTGGTGCGCGCGATCACCGCCGCCGACGATCCGCGGGCCGCGGCACGGCGGTTGCGCTCCGCCCTGGGCTGAGCGCCTACCTGCCCCATGACAGGTGTCATCGATCCAGTGACCTGTGCCGGTGGAGGGAGCATCATGGCCGCATGAGCACCGCAGGGGACGGACGCGAAGCAGCGCTTCCACCCGAGGAGGGTGCTCGGGCGCACGCCGACGCCCTGTTGCAGACGGCGGTGGGGCGTGGGCGGCTGAGCCTGGCCGAGTACGAGGACCGATCCGCGCAGGTCTGGCGGGTGGGCACGTCGGCCGAGCTCGCGAGCGTGACCGCCGACCTCACCGTGCTCACCCCGCTCCCCGCCACCGCCATGACCCGCCGCACCCGCGCCCGTCAGCACACGGTGGCCGTGTTCTCGGAGAACGTGACCACCGGTCCGGTGAGCTCGCCACTCGCGGCGACCGCCATCTTCGGTTCGGCCGTGCTGGACCTTCGCCGCACCGACCTCCCCGACGAGGTCGACGTGACCGCGGTCGCGGTGTTCGGGGAGACGAAGGTCCTGGTACCGCGAGGTGCGCTGGTGAACACCCGCGGCGCCGCCGTCATGGGTGACCGCTCGGTCCGCGTCGATCCGGCTCAACCGGGTGCACCGGTCATCAACATCCACGCAACCGCGGTCATGGGTTCGGTCAGCATCGGCCACGGCGCCGACAACAACGAGCCGTCCGGCGGGGCGTCGCTGAACAAGGACCAGCAGACCCCCGATCGCCGCACGGAGCACCACAGAAGCGTCCAGCGCCGGGCGCATCGCCGGTCGCTGTGGGGGGTGCTGGTGCCGGTGGTCGTCGTGGGCGCAGCTGCCTTCGGCGTCACGCAGGTGGCCACCGCGGACCACGGCACCGTCTTCGGCAGTGGCAGCGTCACGGTCCAGCCGGGGCAGAGCTCGGTGGACGTAGGGACGCTGTTCGGCAGCTACAAGGTCATCGTCCCTGACAACGCGCGGGTGGCCACCACCGGCAGCATGGTGTTCGGCAGCACCGAGTGCCAAGCCGCTTGCAGCACCACCGGCACCGGGCCGCTGATCACGGTGCACGCCACCGGGGCGTTCGGCAGCGTCCAGGTCATCACCCAGACCGAGGCTCAGCAGGACAACAACAACAACTGAGGCCCCGCTCAGCCACCGAAGTCGCTCGTGACGACCAGGACGAGGGCATCGCCGGGACCGGGAAGCCCGTCGGGACGCGGTTGCACCGAACCCGCACCCACCGTCGCCGCCAGGGCGCGCGCGGCGTCCGCCCGACCCTGGGGGTAGTACACGATGGTGGCCGGAGAACGGCCGGTCAGGTTGCCCACCACGCGCACCGTCCAACCGTCGGCCCGAACGGCGTCGGCCGCACGCGAGGCGAGGCCGGTGACCGTGCTGTTGTTCAGCACCACGACACCGACGGTGGTCCGCGGGTCGGTCGGTGGCGCGACGGTGGTGGGCGGCGGGGCCGGGGTGGTCAGGACCTGCGTGGTGGGGGCCGGGGTGGCCGGGGACGGGGCGCTCGGGACCGGCACCGGCGTCGTGGTCATCGGTGCGGTGGTCGTGGGTTGGGTCGTCGGTTGGGTCGTTGCTGGCGCGGTGGTCGTGGCCGCACGGGTGGTGGGCACCGTGGTCGACGGCCTCGCGCCCTGTGCGCTGGAGGGCCCGTCGTCGGCGCGCAGGCTGAACAACCCGCCGATCAGCAGCGCGACAGCGAGGCCCAGCAGGACGAGCCCCCCGGTCCGCAGGCCGGACCCGCCCGCCGGGGTGCTCACGTGCGGACCATCAGACCTCGAAGCCGAGCCGGCGCGCGGTTCGCTGCTTCTGTCGGCTCGAGCGCAGCCGCCGCAGCCGCTTGACCAGCATGGGGTCGACGGCCAGGGCCTCGGGTCGGTCCACCAGTGCGTTGAGCACCTGGTAGTAGCGGGTGGCGGAGAGGTCGAACAGGTCCTTGATGGCCTCTTCCTTGGACCCCGCGTACTTCCACCACTGCCGCTCGAAGGCGAGGATCTCCCGATCCCGACGGCCCAGCACCTCGAGGTCGTCGTCAGGTCCGGGTGCCGGCACGTCCGGCCGTGCTGCCGCGTCCATCCAGGTCCCTCCGAGGGTGAATCACACGCTTGTCGTTCGCGCGTATTCAACCATGCGGGCCGCCGGGGACGTCCGCACGGCACGGCCCTGAGCCGGACCCCGGTACGCTCGCCCACCGTGCCGGTCCTGCCCATCCTCATCGTCGGTGATCCCGTGCTGCACACCCCCACCCGGCCGGTCACCACTCACGACGAGGCGCTGCGGTCCCTGGTCACCGACCTCTTCGACACCATGGACGCCGCCAACGGGGTCGGGCTGGCGGCGAACCAGGTCGGCGTCGACCTGCGGGTGTTCGTCTACGACTGTCCGGACGACTTCGACCCGGACGACCCCGATGCGGACAGTCCGCTGGTGCGCCGCCGCGGGGTGGTGGTCAACCCGGTGCTGGAGACCTCCGAAATTCCCGAGGGCATGCCCGACGTCGACGAGATCGAGGAGGGATGCCTCTCCGTACCGGGCGAGGGCTTCCCGACCGGCCGTGCCGACTGGTCCCGGGTCACGGGAACCGACGTCGACGGTGAACCGGTCGAGCTGGAGGCCCGCGGCTACCTCGCCCGGTGCCTGCAGCACGAGGTGGGCCACCTGGACGGGCTCACCTACCTCGACCGTCTCGTCGGTCGGTACGCCCGCGCCGGAAAGAAGGCGGTCAAGCGCAACGGCTGGGGTGTTCCCGGGCTGAGCTGGACGCCGGGAGCGGACCCCGATCCCTTTGGCCACTGACCACGGCCCGGTCCCGGCCCTCGGTGAGCGGGTGATGCTGCGCCGCCGTCTCCCGCCCGGTGCCAGCCACCCGATGACCGACGCGCTCGGCATCCTCACCGGCCGCGACCCCGTCACGGTGCGGACCCGGGACGGGCTCGAGGTGCGCGTCGCCGAGGCCGACGTGGTGGCGTTGCGCGCCATCCCGCCCGCACCGGTGCGCACCCGCGACATTCGCGCGCTGGAGCACGCGGCTGCCCTCGCCTGGCCCGGCACCGAACACACCTGGCTCGACGGCTGGCTCCTGCGGGCCGGCCACGGGTTCACCGGCCGGGCGAACTCCTGCGTGCCGCTCGGCGATGCCCCCGAGGACGGCGTGGCCCGGGTGCGCGACTGGTACGCCGCCCGCGGGCTGCCGCCGAGGTTCGTCATGGCCGAGCGCCTGTCCGCGGCGCTGCGGACCACGGACCTGCCGGACTTCGAGGTGGGCGAGCGCGTTCACGTGCTCACGGCCGACGTGAACCGGCTGGGCGGGACTGCGGACACGTCGGGGGTGGAGGTGCGCGCCGACCTCGATGACGCCTGGCTGCACCGCTACCGCTACCGCGGCGACCTCGCACCGGCCC
>JBDTDI010000099.1:0-3842 GCA_039923155.1 Mycobacteriaceae bacterium
CCGCGCGGGCTCACCCCGTTCTCGGTGGCCGTCTCCGGGGCTCAGGTCGTCGTCGCCTGATCGAACGCCCCCACGGGCGCGGCGAGCTCCGGGCCCACCCACGCAGGGAGCGGCGTCCCTGAGCGCGGCGACGGAGTGGTCGTGAGCGGGGTCGTGGGTGGGCCGGCCGTGCCGGAGACCGTCGGGGGGCGGGACTAGCCTGGAGCTGTGCCCGACCCGTCCACGTACCGCCCGGCGACCGGCACCATCCCGGAGGCGCCGGGGGTCTACAAGTTCCGCGACCCGCACGGCCGCGTGGTGTACGTCGGCAAGGCCAAGAGCCTGCGCCAGCGGCTGAACAGCTACTTCGCCGACCTCGCCGGCCTGCACCCCCGCACCCGGCAGATGGTCACCACCGCCGCGTCGGTGGAGTGGACGGTCGTGGGCACCGAGGTCGAGGCGCTGCAGCTGGAATACAACTGGATCAAGGAGTTCGACCCCCGGTTCAACGTCCGCTACCGCGACGACAAGAGCTACCCGATGCTCGCGGTCACCCTCAACGAGGCCTACCCACGGCTGTTCGTCTACCGGGGTCCGCGGCGCAAGGGCGTGCGCTACTTCGGCCCCTACCCCCACGCCTGGGCCATCCGGGAGACCCTGGACACCCTGCTGCGGGTCTTCCCGGCGCGCACGTGCTCGGCGGGGGTGTTTAAGCGACACGCCCAGATCGGACGCCCCTGCCTGCTCGGCTACATCGACAAGTGCTCGGCGCCGTGCGTGGGCAAGGTCGACCAGGCCGAGCACCGGCAGATCGTCGAGGACTTCTGTGACTTCCTCGCCGGCCGCACGGACAAGCTCGTGCGCCAGCTGGAGCGGCAGATGGTGGCGGCCTCCGACGAGATGGACTTCGAGAGGGCCGCCCGCCTGCGAGATGACGCCGGGGCACTGAAGCGGGCCATGGAGAAGCAGGCCGTGGTGCTGGGCGACGGCACCGACGCCGACCTCGTGGCCTTCGCCTCCGACGACCTCGAGGCCGCGGTGCAGGTGTTTCACGTCCGCGGTGGGCGGGTCCGCGGTCAGCGGGGCTGGGTGGTGGAACGCTCCGGCGAACCCGCCGCCACCTCCGAGGCCGCCGACGAGACCGCCGCCGAGACCGCCGACACGAGCACCGACGCCGCTGATGACGGTCTGCCGCTGCTGGTGGAGCAGTTCCTCACCCAGTTCTACGGCCAGGAGGCGGCGCTGGCCGCCGGCGACCCCGCCGCCAAGCCGGTCCCGCGGGAGGTGCTGGTCCCGGTGCTGCCCGCCGATGCGCCCGCGCTGGAGGAGTGGCTCAGCTCGTTGCGCGGTTCGCGGGTCGAGCTGCGGGTGCCGCGCCGCGGGGACAAGCGGGCGCTGGCCCAGACCGTGGCCCGCAACGCC
The DNA here is from genome assembly GCA_039923155.1 of Mycobacteriaceae bacterium. GTDB lineage: Bacteria > Actinomycetota > Actinomycetes > Mycobacteriales > Mycobacteriaceae > Rhodococcus_D. Next base: position 1,402 of record JBDTDI010000099.1, read on the forward strand.
GAGGAGTCCTTCGCCCAGCACAAGCTCCGTCGGGCCGGGGACCTCACCTCGCGCTCGCAGGCCCTGCAGGGCATCCAGGAGCTGCTCGGGCTCCCCACGGCACCGCTGCGCATCGAGTGCGTCGACGTCAGCCACGTGCAGGGCACCGACGTCGTCGCCTCCCTCGTCGTCTTCGAGGACGGGCTGCCACGCAAGTCCGATTACCGCCACTACGCCATCAAGGAAGCCGCGGGCGACGGTCACTCCGACGACGTCGCGTCGATCGCCGAGGTCACCCGGCGTCGCTTCCTGCGCCACAGCACCGACGTCGCGCCGGCCGAGGAACTCTCGCTGGAACCGCAGGCCGCGCCGATCGACGCCCCCGCACCGGGGATCGATCCGGACACGGGACGGCCGCGGCGCTTCGCCTACCCGCCCAACCTCTACGTCGTCGACGGTGGGCAGCCGCAGGTCACCGCAGCCGCCGCCGTCCTCGACGAGCTCGGCGTCACCGACGTCGCCGTCATCGGGCTGGCCAAGCGGCTGGAGGAGGTGTGGGTCGCCGGGGAGGCGGACCCGCTGATCCTGCCCCGCACCTCGGAGTCGCTGTACCTGCTGCAGCGGGTGCGCGACGAGGCGCACCGCTTCGCGATCACCTTCCACCGCAGCAAGCGCAGCAAGCGGATGACGGCGTCCGCGCTGGACTCCGTGCCCGGGTTGGGGGAGAGTCGCCGCACGGCGCTGGTCAGCCACTTCGGGTCCGTGGCCCGGCTCCGCACGGCCACCGTCGAGGAGATCTCAGGCGTGCCGGGGATCGGGCCCAGAACCGCAACCGCCGTGCTGGCCGTGCTCAACCCGGACACCGCGCGAGCAGAGGGGGAGAGCGCATGAGCACGACGCAGCAGGGGCAGCCGTCGGGCATCGAGGTCGCGCTGGTCACCGGCTTGTCCGGCGCCGGGCGCAGCACCGCGGCCAAGGTGCTCGAGGACCTCGGCTGGTTCGTGGTGGACAACCTGCCGCCCGAGCTCATCAACACCATGGTCGAGCTGGGTGCGCGCTCGCTGCAGGGCGACGGCGGCGACGGTCCCACCCGACTGGCAGTAGTGATGGACGTGCGCAGCCGGGCGTTCACCGGTGACCTGGCCTCGGTCATCCGCGAGCTCGACTCCCGCGGTACCAAGCCTCGGGTGCTGTTCCTGGAGGCCTCCGACGCCCTGTTGATCCGGCGCTTCGAGCAGAACCGCCGCAGCCACCCCCTGCAGGCCGGCGGACGACTGTCCGACGGCATCACCGCGGAGCGGACCCTGCTGGCCCCGCTGCGCGCCGAGGCCGACCTGGTGATCGACACCACCAGCCTGTCGGTGCACGACCTGCGAGCCACCATCGAGGCGGCGTTCGGCACCGAGGCCAGCGCCGGCACCCGGGTCACCGTGGTGTCCTTCGGCTACAAGTACGGCCTGCCCATGGACGCCGACCTCGTCGTCGACGTGCGGTTCCTGCCCAACCCGCACTGGATCCCGGAGCTGCGCGCCCACACCGGCCAGGACCCCGAGGTCAGGGACTACGTGCTGGCCCAGGAGGGCGCCGGGGAGTTCCTGGACCGCTACCACGACCTGCTGCGCCTGGTCGGCGCCGGCTACCAGCGGGAGGGCAAGCGCTACCTCACCGTGGCGGTCGGCTGCACCGGTGGCAAGCACCGCAGCGTCGCCATCGCCACCGAGCTCGCCCGGCGGATGGCCGAGCAGGACGGGTTGTCGGTGCGCGTGGAGCACCGCGACCTGGGTCGCGAATGATGGCCCGTGAATGACGGAACGCCAGTGAGGGTGGCCGGGCCGGCGGTGGTGGCCCTGGGGGGCGGGCACGGGCTGCACGCCACCCTCAGCGCTGTCCGTCGGTTCACCGACGACGTGACCGCCGTGGTCACCGTCGCCGACGACGGCGGGTCGTCGGGACGGCTGCGCCGCGAGCTGGGGCTGCTCCCCCCCGGCGACCTGCGGATGGCGCTGTCGGCGCTGGCCGCCGACGACCCCCACGGGCGGCGCTGGACCGAGGTGGTGCAGCACCGCTTCGGCGGCTCCGGTGCGCTGGCCGGGCACCCGGTGGGCAACCTGCTGCTCGCTGGTCTCACCGAGGTCCTGGGCGACCCGGTCACCGCCCTCGACGAGCTCGGCGCGCTGCTGGGCGTGCGGGGTCGGGTGCTGCCGATGAGCCGGGAGCCGCTGCAGATCGAGGCCGACGTGGTCGGCCTGGACTCCGACCCGCGGGTGTCGCGTCGCATTCGGGGGCAGGTGGCGGTGGCCACCACCCCGGGCCAGGTCCGCCGGGTTCGGCTGAGCCCGTCCGACCCGCCGGCGTGCGCGGAGGCGGTGGCCGCGCTCGAACGGGCGTCGTTGGTGGTGCTGGGTCCCGGTTCCTGGTTCTCCTCCGTCATCCCGCACCTGCTGGTGCCCGAGCTGCTGGCC
>JBDTDI010000100.1:0-4126 GCA_039923155.1 Mycobacteriaceae bacterium
CGACCCGCACCCGCCCAGCGCCGCCGGCTTCGAGTCCCGGCTGCGGGCGCTGGGCCGCGCCGGCCTCGAGGTCACCAGCCACGCGTGCACCTTCGCCGAGCTCGACGCCGGCGTGCTGGACGCCGCCGCGCGCTTCGACGTCATCACCTTCGTGCACTCGCTGTACTACGTCGGCGGTGTGGGCGAGGCCCTGACGGCGGCGGTGGACCGCTTGGCTCCCGGCGGCGAGGTGCTCGTGCTGCACGCCCCGTTGGGCGCGCTGAACCGGGTGAGCGACGCCCACGCGCCTCCGGTCGACGGGTGTCGCCAACCCTTCAGCGAGGAGGTGGCGGTGGAGATCGACCTCCTCGAGGCGTCGAGGAGCCAGGTCGAGCTGGCGGCGGTGCTCGACCTGAGCGGTTGTGCAAACAGTGATCCCGCGTTGCTCGAGTTCACCGTGCAGGCGTGCCTCGGTGAGGCGGAGCGTGCGACCGTCCTGGCCGAGCTGCAGGCGATCGCCGAGCCGGGTCCCGGTCTCCGGGTCGCGCACCCGGTCAGCGCGTTCGTGCTGCAGGCTCTGCCCTGAGAAGTCCCCTGCTCTGCAGGCGTCGGAGCACCATGTCCACATGAGCCCGTGCTGCGCCGTCGTCCCGCCCTACCTGCTGCAGCGTCTGGCGCAGGCCCGCGAACCGCAACAGAGCCGCTTCGCCGCCTCCGTCGCGGAGGCCGCCACCAGGACGTTGGCCCAGGACGAGACGCGGCGCAGCCGCCGTGCGTCCGCCGCCGGTCCGAAGCCGCCGGGGGGCGGCGGTCTGCGCCGCACCATCGCCGATGCTGGGGCCACCCGGGATCTGCCCGGGCGCCCGGTGCGCACGGAGGGCGCGTCGGCCACGGGCGACCCGGCGGCCGACGAGGCCTACGACGGCCTGGGCGACACCTACGCCCTGTTCGACCGAGCCTACGGTCGATCCAGCCTGGACGGGCAGGGCTTGGCGCTGCGGGCGAGCGTGCACTACGACCGCCGCTACGACAACGCCTTCTGGGACGGCGAGCAGATGGTGTTCGGCGACGGCGACGGCGAGGTCTTCGACCGGTTCACCCGCTCGGTCACCGTGATCGGGCACGAGCTGACCCACGGTTTCACCCAGTCCACGGCGGCGCTGGTCTACTCCGGGCAGTCCGGTGCCCTGAACGAGAGCGTGTCCGACGTGTTCGGGGTGCTGGTGGAGCAGCACGCCCGCGGGGAGAGTGCCGACCAGGCGTCCTGGCTGGTGGGTGAGGGACTGTTCCTGCCCGCGGTGCAGGGTCGGGCGCTGCGCGACATGGCGGCTCCGGGCACCGCCTACGACGACGACGTGCTCGGTCGTGACCCCCAGCCGGCCACCATGGCCGCCTACGTGCACACCCCGGACGACTACGGTGGGGTGCACCTCAACTCCGGGATCCCCAACCACGCCTTCGCGCTGGCGGCCGTGAGTCTGGGCGGCAACGCGTGGGAGCGGGCCGGGCAGGTCTGGTTCGACGTCATGACGGGGGGCACGCTGGCCCCCGACGTGGACTTGGCCGAGTTCGCGACGGCCACCGTGGCGGCGGGGGGCTCCCGGTACGGGCAAGGCTCGGACGTGGCGCTGGCGGTGCGGTCCGCCTGGACGCAGGTTGGCGTGGACCCCGGCTCAGCCACCGAGAAGGGGTGAGCATGCGCATCGAGGTCACCCGCAGCGGCGGGTTTGCGGGGATCACCCGGCGCGCCGTGGTCGACACCGAGCACCGTGACGACGCCCCCGACTGGGTGGCACTGGCGCAGCGGGCCGAGCAGCCGGCGCCGGACGAGACCCCGGTGGCCGACGGGTTCACCTGGACGATCCAGGTGGACGCCTGGCACGTGGTCCTGCCCGACGGTGCGCTGCAGGGCCCGCTGCGCGAGCTGGCGGAGCGGGCCCTGGCCGAGGCGAGGTTGCCGCGCCCTGATCGCTAGTGCACCGCGGGGAGACGGCAGAGCTCAGTGGCGCAGCGTCTCCCGCTTGATCCAACCGTAGGCGGCGGTGGCCAGGAACAGCACGACCCCGACGATGACCAACCAGAACACGGCCTTGAAGACCACGCCGATGATGATCACCACCAGCCAGATAACCAGCAGCAGACCCAGCAGACCCAGCATGTCGTCCTCCTCCGTCGTCGCTGCCCCAGACCCTATCCGCCGGACGGGGTCTCAGTGGAACAACGAGGGGTTCACCACCGATGGAGGGCGCCACAGCCGGGTCGCCTGCTCGTAGTCGTGAGCCATGGCCAGCAGCCGGGCCTCGGTGAACGCCGTCCCGGTGAACACCACCGCGACCGGCTCGCGGCCGTGGGCGGTGTAGCCCGCCGGCACGCTGACGCTGGGGTAGCCGGCGCGGGCCGCGACCGCGATCGTCGCGTCGGTGCTGACCAGCGCGTCGAGGCGGTGTTCGGCGAGCACGGAGCTGATCGCGTCCCGCGCCACCCGCAGACCCTCGGTCCGGTGCTGGGTGTAGGTGGCCCGAGTCTGCTCGTCGTCCAGGTCGATCGCGTCGGCCGCCTGCAGCAGGCTCTGCCCGAACTTCAGGGTTGCGTCCGGATTGGCCTCGTTGTGGGCGATGATCTCGGCCAGGGTGCGCACCGGGGCGCCGGCGGGCAGACCGGCGAGGTAGGCGTTCAGGTCGCGCCGCAGCTCGAAGGTGAGGATGTCCGGGGTCCGCACCGGCGCCAGCGGCACCGGAACGATGGTGGCACCGCGGCTCCGGAGCACCGCCACGGCGCGAGCGAGCGTCGGGTCGTCGTCGTGCTCACCCACCAGACCCAGTCGGGTGCCGGTCAGCGCCGCGCCGCTGAGCGTGGCGGTGTAGTCGGTGTGGTCGGAGCCCGGATTCGACGCCAGCATGGCCGACAGCAGCAGGGCCGCGTCACGCACCGTCCGGGCCATCGGGCCCGCCGTGTCCTGGGTGGTGGCGATGGGCACGATGCCGGTGCCGCTGAGAAGGCCCACGGTGGGCTTCACCCCGACGACCGAGCACGCCTGGGCGGGGCTGAGGATCGACCCGGAGGTCTCGGTCCCGACGGTCAGCGTGGCGAGCGCGGCCGCGGCGGCGACGGCGGAGCCCGAGCTGGAACCGCTGGGGGTGCGGCTCGCGTCGTAGGGGTTGATCACCTGTCCGCCCAACGCGCTGTAGCCGCTGGGCATGTCGTGGCTCATGTAGTTGGCCATCTCGGTGAGGTTGGTGGTGCCGAGCACCACCATCCCGGCCTCCCGCAGCCGGGCCACCACACCGGCGTCGCGGTCGGGCACGGAGGTGGCCAGCGCGTGGGACCCCGCGGTGGTGGCCAGCCCTGCGACGTCGATGTTGTTCTTCACGAGCACAGGGATCCCGTGCAGGGGACCGCGCAGCGTGCCCTCGCGGCGCTCCGCGTCGAGGGTCGCGGCCTCCGCCTCGGCCGACGGGTCCACCGCGCGCACGGCGTTCAGGCGCCCGTCCAGCTCGGCGATCCGCGTCCGGTAGGCGCGCACCAGCTCGACCGAGCTCAGCCGGCCGGCGGTCATGGCGCGGGCGAGCGCGGCGACGTCGGCGTCCTGCAGCTCGGGGGCTCGGGCGATGTTCATCAGCGTCATCCGAGCACACTCACGCGGCGGTGGGTCCAGACGGGTCCCGCCGCTGGTGTCCGCCTCGCCGGATCTCTCGAGCGCTCGTAGCGTTGGTGCGGTGACGAGCACCGCGGACCTCCTGCCCCCTGACGACCTGCCGACCACCCTGGGCGCGTTGCGCGCCAGCGACCACGTGCACCGTGGTGTGAAGGACGAGGTGCGCCACAACCTGCTGACCGCGCTGCGTGCGGGGGTCAGCCCGTGGCCGGGGATCCTGGGCTTCGACGACACCGTCCTGCCGCAGGTGGAACGCGCCCTGCTGGCCGGTCACGACATGGTGCTGCTCGGTGAGCGTGGGCAGGGCAAGACCCGGTTGCTGCGCACCCTGGTCGGCCTGCTCGACGAGTGGACTCCGGTCATCGCCGACGCCGAGCTGGGCGAGCACCCGTTCCATCCGATCACCCCGGCCTCGGTGCGCCGGGCCGCCGAGCTGGGTGACGACCTGCCCGTCGCGTGGCGCCACCGCAGCGAGCGCTACGCCGAGAAGCT
>JBDTDI010000101.1:0-6096 GCA_039923155.1 Mycobacteriaceae bacterium
GACCAGGATGATCCTTGCCGTACGGACACCGACCCGCTTACAGTCGGGGTAGTTCACGAGAGGCAGCGTCAAGCCCTGCGGCTGGCTGTCCGGCAACCCTCACCATCGGGGTGCTCCTGCAGGAAGAACCGGTCGGCACGGCACCGTGTCGGCAACGATGGGCCACCGGTCACGCTGGGGTTCACGACCCGAGGATCAACCATGACCACCTTCCACCCCGCCGCCCGGTTGCCGCTCGGACCGTGCCAGAGCTTCGTGGCCGGCCACGGGACGCACTGGATCATGGCCAAGCAGTTCCGCAACAAGGGTCAGCCGGGCACCATCCTGGGATTCCGGGGGAACCTCACCGTGGTGCGCCTGCGGTCGGGCGAGGAGGTCGACTGGTGGCACCACCACCCGCGGCGGCTCCGCGCCGCCGCCCGCGCGCACGGCGGCGTGGTCGCGGTGTTCCCGGCCGTGACGGCGCTGCAGATCCAGGGTGGGTGGTTCTACGGCAGCACCGAGGCGTCACCGTGCGGGTTCCTCGACGGCGAGGGCGGCCGCTTCGGCGGCACCCTCACCGAGGACGCCTACACCCACGACGCGCTCACCTACGTCGACGAGGCGGGGGACCCGATCCCCGACCCGACGCGCTTGCTGCGTGGCCCGTGATCGCCCACCCCGACACTGCACCCCTCCGACGACGACGGTCCCACGGGTGAGAGCAGGTGCTCCACCGGCGGGACCGCCGTCGTGCGCCGATCGACTACCGGCCCATGCCCACGAATTCCGCGTTGGGCACCAGGGCCATCAGGTTCGCCAGGCGGTTGCTCATCGCGAAGAACGCGGTGATCGCGCCGACTTCCCACACCTCGGCCTCCGTTAACCCACCCGCGCGGGCGGTGTCGACGTGGGACTGGGTGAAGCGTTCCGGCTCCCGGGTCAGCGCCAGCGCGAGGTCGACGATCACCCGCCGACGCTCGCTCAGCCCCGCCCCCCACGGGTTGATCGCCACCCGGTCGGCGAACGGGTCCTTGTCGCGGACCCGCAGGATCGCTCCGTGCGCGACCACGCAGTAGGTGCAGTGGTTGGCCCCTGAGGTGGCCACCACCACCAGCTCCCGCTCGGCCTTGGTGAGCCCGGTCCCGTCTTCACCCGGCCCGTGGTCCATCAGCGCGTCGTGCATGTCGAGGAACGCCCGCAGCTCCGCCGGGCGGTGCGCGAGGCCGAGGAACACGTTGGGCACGAAGCCCGAACGCTCGGCGATCGCCCCGATGCGCGTGCGCAGGTCCTCCTCCATGTCGTCGAGCTCGACGACGGCGAACCGGCTGATCGGTGCGCTCATGTCGACGCCAACCCGGGTGTGGGCGCGAGCGCCTCGGGCGGGACGGTCTCCGGACCGTCGTCGGCGTGGTAGTCCGCGGCGACGGTCTGGTCGACGCCCTCACCGACCTTCATGGCCCGCAGGACGAAGCTCACGACCACAGCCACCACCAGGTTCACGATCAGGGCCACGAACCCGACGTAGATGGACATCTTCGAGTCGCCGAAGATCTGCCACCCGAAGATGTCGACCTTCGACAGCGCGATCCCGGAGCCACCGAAGTGGGCCTTGCCGTTGGCCGGGTTGGGGATGTTGTAGAGCAGGTACATCCCGTAGGCCAGACCCGCGAGCAGCCCGGCGATGAGCGCGCCGCGGTGGAAGAAGCGGGTGTACAGCGCTATGCCCACAGCGGGCAGCGTCTGCAGGATGATCACGCCACCGATAAGCTGTAGGTCGATGGAGAACTGCGGGTCGATCGCGACCACGAACAGCACCGCGCCGGCCTTCACCACCAGCGACGCCAGCTTGGCCTGCTGGGCCTCCTGCTTGGGGGTGGCGTTCTTGCGCAGGTACTCCTTGTAGATGTTGCGGGTCCACAGGTTGGCCGCCGCGATGCTCATGATGGCGGCGGGCACCAGGGCGCCGATCCCGATTGCCGCGTAGGCGACGCCGGCGAACCAGCTGGGGAACTGCTGGCTGAACAGGGCCGGGATGATCGTGTTGGTGTCCGGCTTGCCGGTGGCGCCGTTGATGACCGGCTTGGTCTGCGCCGCGATGGCGAAGTAGCCCAGCAGCGCGAGCAGTCCGAGCACGAACGAGTACGCCGGCAGGGCCACCATGTTGCGCTTGATCACGTTGCGGCTCTTCGACGCCAGCACACCGGTGATGGAGTGCGGGTAGAGGAACAGGGCCAGGGCCGAGCCCAGCGCCAGCGTCGCGTACTGCAGCTGGTTGTTGCTGTTGAGCAGGACGCCGTCGCCGGGGGACTTGGTCGCCGTGAACTTCGCGTCGGCGGCGTTGATGATCGAGCCCCAACCACCGAGCTTGGAGGGCAGGTAGATCGCCGCGGTGATGATCACGATGTAGATCAGGGCGTCCTTGACGAACGCGATCAGCGCCGGTGCGCGCAGACCGGACTGGTAGGTGAAGGCGGCCAGCACCAGGAACGCGACGTACAGCGGGAGGTGCCCGCCGAAGCCGCTGCCGTTGAGGCCCATGGTGCGCAGCACCGACTCCAGCCCGACCAGCTGCAGCGCGATGTACGGCATCGTCGCGACGATGCCGGTGATGGCCACGATGAGGGCCAGCGTCGGCGAGTCGTAGCGGCCGCGGACGAAGTCGGCCGGGGTGACGTAACCCTTGGCGCGCGACACCGACCACATGCGGACCAACGCCAGGAACACCAGCGGATACACCACGATCGTGTAGGGCAGGGCGAAGAAGCCGATGGCGCCGGCGCCGAAGACCAGCGCGGGCACGGCGACGAAGGTGTACGCGGTGTAAAGGTCCCCGCCGATCAGGAACCAGGTCACCCAGGAGCCGAACTTCCGCCCGCCCAGGCCCCACTCGTCGAGGCTGGCCATGTCCTCGCCGGCCTTCCACCGCCCGGCCATGAAGCCCATCACCGTGATGGCGATGAACAGGATGAGGAAGACCACCAGCTCGGTGACCTGCACCCCCCCGCCCATCAGTGGTGCCTCGTCTTCACGAAGACGATCCCGACCGCGACGACACCCCGGGGGACGCAGGCGAACTGGAACCAGTAGTACATCGGCAGCCCGAACAGCTCGGGCGAGGTGCGGTTGTAGATCGGGGTGATCAGCACCACAAGGGGCAGCAGGAGCAGCAGGTTCCAGGCGCTCTTCTTGAGCGCCGGCACCGGCGCGGTGCCGGCGGGGGGCGGAGCGGACTCGGGCATCGAGGTGTCCTCACGGTCTCGGCGGACAGGTGGTGGCGCCGGCGAAGCGTACGTGTTGCAACGGTCACAATGAACGGCGCTGATCAACTTGTGACTGTTCTGCGACCTGTTGGCCGCGAGGCCTGAGCCCCACGTCCTGTTGGCCACCGCGCCACGCACTGCCCTCGCGCAGCTCACCAGGGCACGGCCCCGGTCGCGTCGACCAGCTGACCGGTGTCGTGCAACAAGACCGGTCTCGACCTGGCGTGCTCTTGACTGTCACTTTACCTCGGGCAAAGATCCGCGTACTGATCACCAGGTTGTACCCCGAGAGGACCACTCCATGAGACTGAGCAACACCAGGCGGACGGCGGTGGCCGCAGGCATGTCGCTGGCCTTGATCACCGGCCTCACCGTCCCGGCCGAGGCCGCCCCGAACCTGCCGGCGAAGCTGGCGCGGGCAGTCACCATCGACAACGTCAACCGGCACCTGATTGCCCTGCAGCGCATCGCCGACACCAACGCGGGCAACCGCGCGGCCGGGACTCCCGGGCACGACGCGAGCGTCGGCTACGTGGCCGGACTGCTCCGGGCGTCCGGTTTCCTCGTCACCACGCCGGAGTTCACCTTCGACCGGGAGACGATCGACGTCCAGACGCTGACCGTGGGCGGGCAGGACGTGGTGAACATCCCGTTCGCCTTCAGCCCCAGCGGCCCCGAGGGCGGCCTCACCGGTCCGCTGGTGGTCGCGATCGGCGACGGGTGCGAGGCCGAGGACTACCCCGACGGCGCCGCCGGGGCCATTGCGCTGATCCAGCGCGGGGCGTGCACCTTCACCCAGAAGCAGAGCGTCGCCGCCGACGCGGGCGCGCTCGGCGTCGTCATCTACAACAACGTCGAGGGCGACCTGAACGGCACCCTGGGCGACCTGGACTCGGGCCGCGTGCCCACCACCGCCATCACCCAGGCGGCAGGTGAGGCCCTCGTCGCCTCGGCCGGCGCTGAGACCACCCTGGACCTGCAGATCACCCGAGAAGAGGTCACCACCCGCAACGTCGTCGCCCAGACCAGGTCCGGGCGGACGGACAACGTGGTGATGGCCGGCTCGCACCTCGACAGCGTCGAGGAGGGCCCCGGCATCAACGACAACGGCAGCGGCTCCGCCGCCCTGCTCGAGACCGCGCTCCGGCTCGGTAGCAGCCCCAAGGTCAAGAATGCCGTTCGCTTCGCCTGGTGGAGCGCCGAGGAGCTGGGCCTGCTCGGTGCCGAGGACTACGTGGCCAACCTCGACTTCGAGAGTCGCCTCGACATCGCCATGTACCTGAACTTCGACATGATCGGCTCGCCCAACGCGGCGTACTTCGTCTACGACGGTGACGACTCCGACGTCGAGGGTGCCGGGCCCGGACCGTTCGGTTCCGCCCAGATCGAGAAGGCCTTCGTCGACGCCCTGGGCAGGCAGAACGTGCCGACGCAGGGCACCGACTTCGACGGGCGATCCGACTACGGCCCGTTCATCGCCCAGGGGATTCCCTCGGGCGGGCTGTTCACCGGCGCCGAGGACGTCAAGACCAAGGCGCAAGCCCGGCTGTGGGGCGGCAAGGCCAACGTCGCCTTCGACGCCTGCTACCACCAGGCCTGTGACAACCTGGGCAACGTCGACCGAGTAGCGCTCGACAGGAACTCGAACGCGCTCGCCACCGTCATCGCCCAGTACGCGCTGAGCACCCAGAGCGTCAACGGCGTCTCGCCGCGCAAGACGCGGGCGGCGGAGCGCGCCACCGAGAGGACCCTGAAGAGCGAGATGCCCATGGCGGGCGTCGCCTGACCCACGCTGCAGCGAGCAGCGGTTCGACCTCGGCCGCAAGCCGGGCCGGCGACCCACCATCGAGCTCAGGTGGGTCGCCGGCCGTGGGCGGCGCAGCTAGCTCACGCGCCCAGGCGTTGCTTCAGCGTCTCGAGCTCGTCGCGCATGCCCGACGGCAGCTTGTCGCCAATCTTGGTGAACCACTCCTCGATGAGCGGAATCTCCGCCTGCCACTCGCCGGTGTCCACGGCCAGGGCCGCCTCGACGTCCGACGTCGGCTCGCTGAGCCCGTCGAGGTCGAGGTCGGCGGCGGTGGGCACGTGCCCGATCGCGGTCTCGGTCGCGGCGGCGGTGCCCTCGAGGCGGCCGATGACCCACTTCAGCACGCGACTGTTCTCCCCGAACCCGGGCCACAGGAACCCGTTGTCGTCTCCGCGTCGGAACCAGTTGACGTAGAAGATCTTCGGCAGCTTGTCGGCGTCGGCACCCTTGCCCATGTCGATCCAGTGCTGGAAGTAGTCGCCGACGTTGTAGCCGATGAACGGGATCATGGCCATCGGGTCGCGCCGAACGGTGCCGACGGAACCCTCCGCAGCCGCGGTCTGCTCGCTGGACAGGGTCGCGCCCATGAACACCCCGTGCTGCCAGTCGCGCGACTCGTTGACCAGCGGCACCGTCGTCTTGCGCCGACCGCCGAACAGGATGGCCGAGATCGGCACCCCCTTCGGGTCGTCGAACTCCGGGGCGAGGATGGGGCACTGCGCCATCGGGGTGCAGTAGCGCGAGTTCGGGTGGCTGGACAGCTCGCCGGACTCCGGGGTCCAGTCGTTGCCCTTCCAGTCGCGCAGGTGCGACGGGCTGCCTTCCATGCCCTCCCACCACACGTCGCCGTCGTCGGTCAGGGCCACGTTGGTGAACAACGAGTTGCCCTGGTCGATGGTGCGCATCGCGTTGGGGTTGGTCTTCCAGTTGGTGCCGGGCGCGACACCGAAGAACCCCGCCTCCGGGTTCACCGCGTAGAGCCGGCCGTCGTCGCCGAAGCGCATCCAGGCGATGTCGTCGCCGAGGGTCTCGACCTTCCAGCCCGGG
>JBDTDI010000102.1:0-7243 GCA_039923155.1 Mycobacteriaceae bacterium
GAGGCCCAGAACGCCGCGGCCCTGAACCACCCCGCCATCGTCGCGGTCTACGACACCGGCGAGGCGCAGGACGAGGACGGTCAGGCGCTGCCGTACATCGTCATGGAGCACGTGGACGGGGAGACCCTGCGGGACCTGCTGCGGGCCGACGGACCGATGAGCCCGCGCCGCGCCATGGAGATCATGGGCGACGTCTGCGCGGCGCTGGACTTCAGCCACCGGCACGGCATCGTGCACCGTGACGTCAAGCCGGCAAACATCATGATCAACCGGGCCGGGGCGGTGAAGGTGATGGACTTCGGCATCGCCCGCGCCATCGCCGACGGCACCTCGACCATGACCCAGACCGCGGCGGTGATCGGCACCGCGCAGTACCTGAGCCCGGAGCAGGCCCGCGGCGAGCAGGTCGACGCCCGCTCGGACGTCTACGCCGCGGGGTGCGTGCTGTTCGAGCTCGTGACCGGGGAGCCACCGTTCACCGGCGACTCGCCCGTCGCCGTCGCCTACCAGCACGTGCGCGAGGACCCACGGCTGCCCTCCAACCTCAACGCCGCGGTCCCCCCGGCGCTGGACGCGGTCGTGCTCAAGGCGATGAGCAAGAACCCCGCCAACCGGGACCAGACCGCGGCGGAGATGCGCACCGACCTGGTGCGGGTCCTGGCCGGGCAACGTCCGTCCGCGCCCTCGGTGATGACCGACGAGGACCGCACGGAGATCCTCGGGGCCGTCGCCCCTGCCCCGCCGGGCAAGCACCGCCCCGACGACCAACCTCGCCGCCGCGGCGACGACTACGACGAGCCGGACCACCCGGGTCGGCGGCGCGCGCTGATCGCCGCCATCTCGATCCTCGGCGTGGCCCTCATCGTCCTGGTCGGCGTCTTCCTCAACGCGCTCAACAGCGGCAGCCAGCCCCAGCAGGTGGCGGTCCCGGCCGGACTGGTCGGGCAGAGCTCCGACGCGGCCCAGAACACGCTGAACGGCGCCGGCTTGAAACCCAAGCTGGAGAACGTGCCCGACCCCACGGCGCCGGCGAACACGGTGGCGCGCACCGACCCGGCCGCAGGCGTGTCCGTGGACAAGAACAGCGTCGTCACCCTGTTCGTCTCCACCGGCCCCGCACAGGTGCCCGTGCCCACCCTGGTGAACCTCACCCAGGCGCAGGCGCTGGCCGCGCTCAAGAAGGTGGGCCTGCAGGGCCAGGCGGTGGACCCACCCGAGGCGTCCGAGACGGTGGCCAAGGACTCGGTGATCAGCGCCGACCCGCCCGAGGGCAACTCCGTCGACGCGGGCAGCGTCGTCAGGCTGACCATCAGCAGCGGCAAGGCCCAGATCCAGGTCCCGACCGTGCTGCGCCAGACCCAGGCCGACGCGACGGCCAACCTCACGAGCCCCGACCTGGGCTTGAAGGTCAGCGTGAACGAGGTCGACTCCTCCGCCCCCAAGGGCACCGTCGTCGACCAGAACCCCAAGGGTGGCACCAAGGTCGCAAAGGGCAGCACGGTGACGATCAACGTCTCCCGGGGCAACCGGGTGACGCTGCCCGACCTCGCCGGCAAGAACCGCAACGACGTGCTCTCGATCCTCACTGCAGCGGGCTACACCGGCACGGACGCCAACATCACCATGACCCCGAAGATCACCGACGACCCGAGCCAGGTCGGCAACGTCCTGACCCAGGACCCGGCTCCAAAGACCGACGTCGAGCCCAGCCAGCCGATCACCATCACCTACGGGGCGGCACCACCGACCACGAGCTCGGCCCCGCCGACCACCACCACCCCCCCCACCACCACCACCCCTCCCCCGGGGACAGTGGTGGGGCCGCCGGTGGCGCCAGTAGCGCCGGCGGGCTGAGGCTCGGGTCGAGGAGCGGACTCAGGCGCCGACCTGGGCGAGCTGCTCCTGCAGGGCCACCACCCGCGTCTCGTCGACCGGGCTGCCACACACCGCGAGCCAGTTCGCCAGCAGCCGGTGCCCGCCCTGGGTGAGCAGGCTCTCGGGGTGGAACTGCACCCCGTGCACCGGTGCCGTCCGGTGCGCCACCCCCATGACGATCCCGCTGCGGGTGTGGGCAGTCGCGACCAGCTCGGCGGGCAGGGTCTGGGGCACCACGGTCAGCGAGTGGTAGCGCGTGGCGGTGAACGGCTGGGGCAGCCCAGCGAGCACCCCGGAACCGTCGTGGGTGACCGTGCTGGTCTTGCCGTGCATCAGCTCCGGGGCCCGGGCCACGGTCGCGCCCAGGGCAACGGCGATCGCCTGGTGGCCCAGGCACACACCGAGCAGCGGGGTGTGCGTGGCCAGGCTGCGTTCGACCAGCTCGACGCTGGCGCCCGCACGTTCGGGCGTACCGGGCCCCGGACTGAGCAGGACGCCGTCGTACCCGCTGGTGTCGGCCAGAGCCGGGTCGTCGTTGCGCAGCACGTCGACGTGGGCACCCAGCTGCTGGAGGTACTGCATCAGGTTGAACACGAAGCTGTCGTAGTTGTCCACGACGAGGATGCGCACCGGGGCAAGGGTAGCCGGAGCCGGCGGCCCGCCACGGTCAGCGGGTGACCGACACGTCGTTGAACGGCAGCAGCGGCTCCACCGCGGGGAACACCACCAGCATGAGCAGGGCCAGGACGGCCACCACCAGCACCAGCAGGAGCACCAGCCGCACGGCCAGCGGCCCAGGCAGGGTTCGCCACAGCCAGGCGTACACCTCAGCCCTCCTTCAGCTCGGGCGGCAGCTGGCCCGGGGGCCCGGCGCTCTTGACCAGCGTGCGCACCAGCACGGCGTGGATGATCATGCGTTGCTCGGCTGAGTACCGGGGGGTGCAGGTGGTCAGCGTCAGCAGCGACCCGGCGTTGCCGGGTGCCGGCGTGGCCCCGGGCTTGTCCGGCACCGGTGCGATCACGTCGCTCTGCGAGGGGTCGACGACCTCCCGGCCCACCACACCGGCGTAGTCGCCACCGAGCGGGACGACGGGGCCGCTCTCGCCGTCTACACCGCGGCAGCTGGCGTCGGCGCGGCCACGGCCGCCCTCCCAACCCGCCACCTCGTCGGCCATCGGCAGCACCCGGTAGACGTACCAGTCCTCGGCGGTCTCCACCACGATCGCGTCGCAGGACTGCAGCAGGTCGAGGTCGTTGAACGGAGCCCCCTTGCCCACCCGGTGGCCCGCGACGGAGAAGTTGCCGCTCTGTCCGGGAAAGGCCGTCCCCTCGTAGTGACCCGGGCCGGTCGCCAGGGTGTCCGTACCGGTGCCCTGCAGGATCGTGAACTGGTAGTCCGCACCGAAGGAGGGGATGTGCAGCTTGGCGAAGCCGTCTCCGAGCACCACCGAGTAGGTGTTCGTGCGCTCCTGCCCGGCCGGGGTGACCGGTGTGCCGGGGTTGCTCGGCGCGGCCGGCGCCCCGACGAGCGGGTTGTCCCCGCGCGCCCACTCCTGGTTCAGGGTGTCGGTGGCCGCGGCCTGCTTACCGGCGGAGACGACGTCGGTCCAGTAGACCTCGTAGACGACGAACAGCAGCAGCACCACCCCGACCGTGATGAGCACCTCGCCGAAGGAACGGACGGCGGTGCGCACCCGGTCGCCCCGGCGCCGGGGGGGCGGCGACGGGTTGACCGGGTCGTCGAGCGTGCTGGTCACCGGGGGACCTCCTCGGCCGCGTTCAGGCTGATCGACCCCGTGTAGGCGGGTACGGATATGTCATCGGCGGTGCGCACCGTGTACCCGAGGCCGAACCGGGTGACGTACTGACGATAGATCGCCACCCCCCGTTCCGCGTCGAGCGCGTCGAGCAGGCGGGTGGCGTCACCCACCGCGGTGACCACGTACGGCGGGCTGTACGTGCGTCCTTGCAGCAGCAGGGTGTTGCCGATGCAGCGGGGTGCCGAGGTGGTCACCAGCCGCTGGTCCTGCACCGCCAGCGCGTCGGCCCCGCCGGCCCACAACGCGTTGAGCACGCTCTGCAGATCCTGCTGGTGGACGACGAGGTCGTCGGGGGTGGCCCCGGCCGGGAAGCTGCCGTCGGCGTCGCGCGGCGCATCGGTGAGGGTGACGGTGAGGCCAGGGCCGTGCACCGCGGTGAGACCCGCTGGTGCGGTCAGGGCGGTGGCGCGGGCGAGCTCCTCGGCCACCCCTGCATCGGAACGGGCGGCCACCTGCTGTGCCCCGTCGACCTGGGCGAGCAGGCTGGCCCGCCGAGCTTCGCCGGCGGCGACGTCGCGCTGCGCGTTCCGGACCAGGTCGGACAGGCGAGTAGTGCTGCTGGCCCGTAGGTCCCCCTCGGTGGAGCTGTGCCGACTGGTGCTGAGCAGCAACCCCGCGAGCAAGCACACGACCGGTACGGCGACCCGCCATGCTGTTCTGTTCGTCCTCGACCGCCGGGCCGACCGCCGGGCCGCTGTCCCCACCCCCACAGCTCCTCACCGCCAGTCCCGGTGGCAGCACCGCGCCGCCCCGCCGGTCTCCACGGTAACCTCGTCGGGAAGCCAAGCTCGTCAGCGCACGTCAGAGGCCCGTCTTCCCGGGTCTGCATCCCCGGACGACAACAGACACCACCGGGCGCCGACAGCCGCCTGACGCCACTGATCACCGCCGAGGAGAACGAGGACACCGTGCCGAAGTCGAAGGTTCGCAAGAAGCCGGCCTACGCCGGGGCCGCCAACCTCCGCACCCCGGCCAAGGTGACCGGCGGCCCGTCCAACCCCGTCTACGTCGTCGTGATGCTCGGGCTGATGGTGCTCGGGCTGGCGTGGCTGGTGGTGAACTACCTGGCCGGGGACAAGATCCCGTTCATGGTCACCCTCGGGTCCTACAACTTCCTGATCGGCTTCGGGCTGATGATCGTCGGGCTGCTGATGACGATGCGTTGGCGCTGACCGCCCGTCGGATCACACGTGTGTTATTCATCCCCAGTGTGGACAACTGCTGTGGATGAGCAACCGCCACATCCTGCCGGCGAGCTCGCGAGCACTGACCGGTGGTCCGTCAAGCCCGTGGCGCTGTGGTCGGCCGCCTTGGGAGCCGTGGTCGCTCTGGCCGTCGTGCTGGTGACCGCCGACCCTGCCGGCAAGCTGTTGTTCGCCATCCTCGCCGTGGGCCTGGCGGCTTGCGCCGCCTGGGGTGCGCTGGCGAGACCACGACTGGCGGCAGGTCCGGCAGGGCTGCAGGTGCGGGGCGCCCGCGGCGCGACCCTGCTGCCGTGGGGTCAGGTTCACCGGGTGGTTGTCGTGCGGACCCGCCGGCTGGGTCGTGACGTCCCCGTCCTGGAGATCGCCACCGTCGCCGACGCCCTGCTGGTGCTCACCCGTCTCGACCTCGGGGCCGAGCCCGACGACGTGCTCGCCCGGCTGCAGGAGCTGAGGCGCAGGAGCTAGAGGCCAACCTGCGCGCGCAGGGACAGCGCCCGCACCACGATGACCACCACCAGGGCGAGGCTCAGCGCGACCAGCGCACCGACCTGCACCGGTGTGCGGCTGCGGGCCGGGGCCCACACGATGGCCGCGGTCGCCGCCGCCCCGACGACCAGGCCTCCGAGGTGGGCCGAGAGCGAGATGTTGGGGACGGCGACGGAGAACACGAGGTTGATGGCGATCACGGCCAGCACCGCGGTGGGGTTGCGCTTGAGACGGAAGATGACCACCGCGAGCCCACCCAGGACGCCGAACACCGCTCCTGAGGCTCCGGCGCTGGCTTCGAACGGGGACTGGAAGACCATCACCGACGCCGAGCCGCCCAGCAGCGACACCAGGTACACCGCGACGTAGCGTCCGCGTCCGAGCACCGACTCCAGCTCCCGGCCGAGCACGTACAGGGCGTACATGTTCAGCGCGATGTGGACCGGACCGAAGTGCAGGAAGGCGCTGCTCACCAGCCGGTACCACTGGCCGTCGGCCACGGCGAGCGGGAACAGGGTCAGTCGGGCGAACAACGCCGAGGCCTGGTTCTGGAACAGGCTCTGGGCGAGCACCGCGCTGATCGCGAAGACCACCACGTTCAGCGCGACCAGCACCTCGGTGACGATCGGGCGTCCACCCGTCCGTGTCGCACCCGCCATCGTGGTGGGCCTGCGCACGTCCCGCTGCCCGGCGTGCACGCACTCCACGCACTGGAAACCCACCGCCGCCTCCCGCAGGCACTCGGGACACGCCGGGCGGCCGCACCGGGCGCATCGCAGGCCGGTCGGTCGGTCGGGGTGGCGGTAGCAGGTGTTCACCACCGCCCCACCGTCCGGCCCGTACGGCACGGGGGGTGGCCCTTGCGGCGTCCAGTCGCCGGGCCCACCCGGTTGTGGGCCCGGTGGACCCCCGCCCTGATGACCCCAGCCCTGCTGGCTCATGTGCTCCCCGACCGGCGTCCGGTCAGCCCTGCTCGATGGTGATCCGCTCGATCACCACAGGGTCGACGGGCCGGTCCATCTGGTCGACCGCGATGGTGCCGATGGCGTCGACCACGGCCTTGCTGTCGGCGTCGGCAACCTCACCGAAGATGGTGTGCTTGCGGTTGAGGTGCGGCGTCTTGGCGGTGGTGATGAAGAACTGGGAGCCGTTGGTGCCGGGCCCGGCGTTGGCCATCGCGAGCAGGTAGACACGGTCGAAGCTGAGCTCGGGGTGGAACTCGTCGGCGAAGCGGTAGCCGGGCCCACCACGACCGGTACCGGTGGGGTCACCGCCCTGGACCATGAAGCCGTCGATCACGCGGTGGAAGACCGAGCCGTCGTAGAACGGGCCTTCGGAGGAGCCGGAGGCGTTCTTGTCCGAGTAGTCCTTGCTGCCGTCGGCGAGGCCGACGAAGTTCGCCACCGTCTTCGGGGCGTGGTTGCCGAACAGGGCGATGCGGATGTCGCCCTTGTTGGTGTGCAGGGTGGCCGTCGAGGTGGCCTGGGCAGCGGTGTCGCTCGCAGGTTGAGTCACCTGACCATCCTGCCACGGGCGTCGCTCGACAGTCGGGCAGGCAAGATGGGGCACCGCAGCCGACTGGGAGGTAGACACGGATGGCCGAGAAGACTCTGGCGCGGTGGGGCGAGCGGGTCGGTGCAGCCGTCGGGGCCGTGACCCTCACCCTGCAGCGCGTGGGTGAGCAGGCGAGGGCTCGGGGCCGAGAGGCGGCCGCGCTGACCGATCTGGACGACCTGCGCCGAGAGGTGGCCGAGCTCGTCGCTCCGCCGCGGCACCGCCGTTGGCCCTGGGTGGTGCTCGGCGTGGCGACGGTGGCCGCGGCCGGTGTGACCTGGGCGTGGCGACGACCGGTGGGAA
>JBDTDI010000103.1:0-6193 GCA_039923155.1 Mycobacteriaceae bacterium
GTCGGGCTGCTGTTCGGCCTCGGCCAGTTCGTCTCCACGTTCGTCATCACCGGTCTCTACGTCCGGTTCGCGAACAAGGAGATCGATCCGCGGTCCGAGGCCCTGCGCGCCAAGCTGGAGGTCATCCGATGAGCACGCTCGCACAGGCACCTGAGTCCACCGACGTCGGCAGCCCCCTGTTCAACATCCTCATCTTCGTCGGGTTCGTCCTGGTCACGCTGGTGGTGGTGTTTAAGGCCAGCAAGCGCAACGCGACCGCGTCCGAGTACTACACCGGCGGCAGCGCGTTCACCGGCCCGCAGAACGGCATCGCCATCTCCGGCGACTACCTCTCCGCGGCGAGCTTCCTGGGCATCGCCGGCGCGATCGCGGTCTACGGCTACGACGGTTTCCTCTACTCCATCGGGTTCCTCGTCGCCTGGCTGGTCGCCCTGCTGCTGGTCGCCGAGCTGCTGCGCAACACCGGCCGCTTCACCATGGCCGACGTGCTGAGCTTCCGGCTCAAGCAGGGCCCGGTACGCACCGCCGCCGCCGTGTCGACCCTGGCGGTGTGCCTGTTCTACCTGCTGGCCCAGATGGCCGGGGCCGGCGGGCTGGTGGCCCTGCTGCTGGGCATCGAGGGCCGCGGCGCCCAGTCCCTCGTCATCGCAGTCGTCGGACTGATCATGATCGCCTACGTCCTGGTGGGCGGCATGAAGGGCACCACCTGGGTGCAGATCATCAAGGCGACCCTGCTCATCATCGGCACCGTGCTGATGGCCGTGCTCGTGCTGAGCAAGGTGAACTTCAACCTGTCCCAGCTGCTGGGTGATGCCCAGGCGCTCGCCTCGCAGGCAGCCAAGCCCAAGGACGTGCTCGCCCCGGGCGCGAACTACGGGGCCAGCGGCACCACCAAGCTGAACTTCCTCTCCCTGGCCCTGGCCCTGGTGCTGGGCACCGCGGGCCTGCCGCACGTGCTGATGCGCTTCTACACCGTGCCCACGGCCAAGGAGGCCCGTCGTTCGGTGGTGTGGGCCATCGGCCTGATCGGGCTGTTTTACCTGCTGACCCTGATCCTGGGGTACGGCGCGGCCGCCCTGGTGGGGGCCGACACCATCCTGGCCGCCCCCGGTGGGGTGAACTCCGCAGCCCCGCTGCTCGCGTTCGAGCTGGGCGGCACCATCCTGCTGGCCGTCATCGCCGCGGTGGCGTTCGCGACGATCCTCGCCGTGGTCGCCGGGCTCACGATCACCGCGTCGGCGTCGTTCGCGCACGACATCTACGCCGGCGTCATCAAGAAGGGGGCCGTCGACGGACGCACCCAGGTCCGGGTCTCCCGCTACGCCGCGGTGGTCATCGGCATCGCGTCGATCGGCCTGGGCATCCTCGCCAACGGGCAGAACATCGCGTTCCTGGTCGCCCTGGCCTTCGCGATCGCTGCGTCGGCCAACCTGCCCACCATCGTGTACTCGCTGTTCTGGAAGCGGTTCAACACCTCCGGGGCGTTGTGGAGCATCTACGGCGGCCTGATCAGCACCCTCGTGCTGATCGTGTTCTCCCCGGCCGTCTCCGGGGCGAAGACGTCGATGATCAAGGGGGTGGACTTCGCGCTGTTCCCGTTGGCCAACCCGGGGATCGTGAGCATCCCGCTGGGCTTCGCACTGGGCATCATCGGCACCCTCATCAGTCGCGACAAGGGCAACGCGGCCAAGAACGCCGAGATGGAGGTCCGCTCGCTGACCGGCATCGGGGTGGAGAAGGCCATCGCGCACTAGCTCGTCAGGGCACGCCTCGACCCCCCGGACAACGGCGTCCGGGGGGTCGTTGTCGACGGTGCGGCCGCTGCCACCCTGCCTGGTGCCTCGTTGGAGAGTGTGTACAGACCTTCATCTCCGTACCGACGTGCTCTTCTGTACCCCGACCCGATCAACGCCGGGTGGCTGTCCGGCGACCGTCGGTCGTCATCGTCGGATCTCGGCTTCGCCGGTCACCGCCGGCACCCGGCGACGTGCAACGATGGACGGCGTGAGCGAGCCCGCCGTCCCCGCTGTCCCCGTGTCCGCCGTCCCCGCCGAGGCGGTGGTGCTCGACGTTCGGGAGGACGACGAGTGGGCCGCCGGTCACGCGAGCGGCGCGCTGCACATCCCGTTGTCCGACGTGCCCGCCCGTGCCGGTGAGCTGCCTGGTGGCCTGGTGCACGTGATCTGCCGCAGCGGCGGGCGTTCGGCCCGCGCGGTGGCGTGGCTGAACCAGAACGGGCACGACGCCACCAACATCGAGGGTGGAACCGTCGAGTGGGCCCAGCAGGGCAGGCCGATGACCGCCGAGGGTCCCGACGCGCCGACCGTCGCCTGAGCCTGCTGATCCCACCGCTCCCGCCAGGAGTCGACCGTGCCCGTCCAGCACTGTCTGCGCTGCCGCACCGAGGTTCCGGTGCGGGGTCTTCCGCTGCCGTGGTGCCCGCGCTGCGGTGGAGTGCTGTCCGCGCCGGTGGCCACCACGCCCTGGACGACGCGCTGGGTGGCGCACCCTCCCGCCGGGACTCCCACGCCACGACCGGTCCCGCCGGCTGATCCCGGGCCCACCCCCCGCTACCACGGCGTGCCGCGCTGGGGACTGGGGACGCGGGTCTGGGAACACCCGGTCGCGGGGGCCGAGGGCCGGCTGAGGGCGGCCA
The DNA here is from genome assembly GCA_039923155.1 of Mycobacteriaceae bacterium. GTDB lineage: Bacteria > Actinomycetota > Actinomycetes > Mycobacteriales > Mycobacteriaceae > Rhodococcus_D. Next base: position 2,657 of record JBDTDI010000103.1, read on the forward strand.
CCGCCTCCCGTGCGGGCGCTCTCGCGGTGACGGCCCGCCCGCTGCTCGTGGTCACCGCGGTGGCCGCGGTGGCTGCAGCGGCTGCGCAGGGGTGGCGCTACGGGTTGCTGGTGCGCGGGCGCACCGAGCTGTTGTCGGCGCGCACCGCGGCCCTGTCGGACACGGCCGTGATCACCCTGGGCGTGCTCGCGCCGGTGCTGGCCCTGGTGTCGGCCGTCGTGTGCACGCTGTGGTTGGTGCGGGCCAGGGCCTCGGCCGCGGAACAGGGAGGCGTGGTCGAGACCCGCTCCTGCCGGGCCGTCGTCGCCGGGGTGTGGTTGCCGCTGGTGAACCTGGGCCAGGCCGGGGTGCTGGTCATGGAGCTGGCGCACCTGCTCGGCGACCGGGCCGGCGCGTCCACGGTGCGGGTGCGCGGGTGGTGGGCGAGCTGGGTGGCCTGCGGGGTGCTCAGCGCGCTGAGCGTCGCGTGGCGGGGGTGGGGCACCGCCCAGGCGCACGCCGACGCGGTGGTGCTGACCGGGCTCGGTGAGCTGGCCGGGGCGAGCTGCGCGGTGCTGACGTGGGTGCTGGTGCGCACCTGGACCGCCGAGCTCACCGGGGCCGACCGGCTGCCCGGACGCCGCTGGGTCCCCGCGGCTCCGGAGCGGTCGGCGTGAGCGCGCCGATTGGGGTGGTGGCGCACCGGGGAGCGTCGGCCGAGAAGCCCGAGCACACCCTCGCCGCCTACGAGCTGGCCCTGCGCGCCGGCGCCGACGCGGTGGAGTGCGACGTCCGCCTGACCCGGGACGGCCACCTGGTGTGCGTGCACGACCGTCGGGTGGACCGCACCTCCACCGGCCGCGGCGTGGTCAGCGGGATGACGTTGCAGCGCATGGCCGCACTGGACTACGCCAGCTGGCACGTACCGGTTCCCGACCTGCCCGACGGAGGGGTCGACGGGGTGAGCGGTGCTGGTGCGGTCGACGGTGTGGACCCCGACGCCGTCGACCGGCGGGTGTTCTTCCCCCCCGACGAAGGCGCCTTCGCCATCGACCCCGGCCCGGACCCCGCCGTCGCGGGCACGCTGCTCACCCTGCGCCAGCTGCTCGAGCTGGTCGTCGCCCACGACTCGGCCCGGGTGTTCGTGGAGACCAAGCACCCGGTGCGCTACGGCGGGCTCGTCGAGGCCAAGGTGGTGGCCGAGCTGCACCGCTTCGGCCTGGCCCGCCCCACCGACCCGGCCCAGGCGCGGGCGACGGTGATGAGCTTCTCGCCCAGCGCGGTCTGGCGGGTGCACCGTGCCGCGCCCGCGGTGCCCACCGTCCTGCTGTCCCACACGGCCGCGCCCCTGGCGGCGGCGGTGGGGCGTACCACGATCGGCCCGAAGATCAAGATCCTGCGGGGCGACCCCGGCATCGTGCGCCGGGCCGCGGCGCAGGGCCGCGACACCTACGCCTGGACGGTGGACACCAGGGAGGACCTGGACCTGTGCCGGTCGCTCGGGGTGCGCTGGGTGGCGACCAACCGCCCCGCGAGCCTGCGCAGGTGGATCGACTCGGCCTGACGTCGGCTAGGTTTGCCCCTCGTGGCGAAGAAGAGCGGACGCAAGGCCGGACCCCGTCCGGCGTCGACGACGAGAACCCGACCCCCGAGGGTCGCCCCGCCCGCCCAGGTGGCCCGCCCGTTCGCCGGCCTGGCCGCCGAGTGCGACCTGGTGGCGCTGCGGGAGTTCGTGCCCTCGGCGACCGCGCGGCTGCGCCTGGCTGAGCCCGACGCGCGGGAGGTCCTGCTGGGCACCGTGCTGCCGCTGGCCTGCCCCGCGTTGGTGCGGGAGGCCGGCACCGACGCCGCCGAGCTGGGGATGCTCGGGCTGCAGGTGCAGCAGGCGGCGACGGAGGACCTCAGCCGCGACCTGGGCGCCGCCCTGCACTGGGCGCTGACCGCGGTGGCCGGGCAGTCGCTGACCGCGGTGGACCCCGCCGCCGAGCGGCCCCGGCTGCAGGACCTGCTGGTGGGTGACGCCGAGCTCGACATCACCGTGCACGACAACTTCGACTGGTGGGTGCCGCCCGGCGCACCGGCCGACGCCGACGTCGCCGCCAGCCTCGAGCGGGCCACCGCCGCGATCATGCCCACCGCGCCGATCGCGGGGGCGCGCGGAGCGTGGTGGGTCGACGCCGGGGAGAAGGCGCACGTGCGCTGGGTGCGCCCGGAGGAGGAGGACGTGCTCATGCCGGCGCTGGCCCGGGTGCACGCCGCCGGTGCGCTCACCCTCGGCGAGGGCTCCCGCTTCGCCGGGTCGTTCCGCGCCCACGGGCTGCTGGTGCCCGTGTTCGACGTCGACCGGGAGATGCACGCCCAGGAGTGGACCGACGCGGTCGCCGCCCTGGGCGCCGCCCTGGACGTCGCGCTCACCGACGACGGCCCGCTCACCCCGGCGCAGCGCCACTCCCGTGATGGGCTGCGGGCACGGCAGGTCACCATCCGCTGATCTGGCGTCCCGGAACGTAACCGGGGATGCTCGACCAATGACCAACCCGCGCCCGACCGTCCTCGTCGTCGGCGCCGGCTTCGCCGGTTTCCACGCCCTGCGTGGGCTGGAGAAGAAGCTGGCGGCCGACGCGGCCGACCTCGTGGTGGTGAACCCCACCGACTACCTGTTGTACAGCCCGCTGCTGCCCGACGCCACCGCGGGGGTGGTCGAGCCCCGGCACATCGCGATCTCGCTGCACGCCCAGCTCACGCGCACCCGGATCGTGCTCGGCCAGGTCACCGCGGTCGACACCGCCACCCGGACGGCGACGGTCGAGCTGATCGGTGACGGCGGGCGGCCGCGCAAGCAGACGACCATCTCCTACGACCGGCTGGTGCTGACCCCGGGTGCGGTCACCCGCCAGTTCGACATCCCCGGGCTGGCCGAGCACGCCCACGGGGTCAAGACGATCACCGAGGCCATGTACCTGCGTGATCACCTGCTGACCCAGATGGACCTGGCCGACGCCCTGCCCGACACCCCCGACGGCCGGACTGAGCGGCAGGAGCGATTGTGCGTGGTTGCCGTCGGAGCCGGCTACACCGGGACGGAGATCGTCGCCCAGCTGCAGTACTGGTTGACCACGATGGCGCCACGCTGGAACCGCATCCGCCCGGAGGACGTTCGCTGGTTGCTGATCGACGTGGCCAAGACCGTGCTGCCGGAGCTGGGCCCGGACCTGGGTGCCGTGGCGATGAGGGTGCTGCACCGGCGTGGGATCGAGGTCCGGTTGGGGGTCAGCATCGAGGCGGCGAAGGACAACCAGGTGACGCTGACCGACGGTGACGTCATCTGCACCCGCACCCTGATCTGGGGTGCAGGGATCGCGGCGAGCCCGCTCATCGCCACCCTCGGCCTGCCGGTGACCAAGGGCCGCCTGGACGTGGACCCGCAGCTGCGCGTGCCGGGTCTGGCGAACGTGTGGGCCGCGGGGGACTCCGCGTCGGTGCCCGACCTGACCAAGCCGACCAGGGACGGGCAGCGTCCACCCACCCCGCCCACCGCCCAGCACGCGCAGCGGCACG
>JBDTDI010000104.1:0-21769 GCA_039923155.1 Mycobacteriaceae bacterium
CGTGTGCGCGCGATCGTGCTCGCCCGGGGCAGCGCCAGCTCGCACGCCGCGATCCTGGCCCGCTCCTACGGGATCCCGATGCTCACCGGGGCCGGCACGTCGGTGCTCGACATCGCCGAGGGGACGCTGCTCGCGGTCGACGGGGCGCGTGGTGAGCTCGTCGTGGCGCCGACGGAGGAGGTTCGCAACGACGTCCGTGGACGGATCGCCCGCCGCGAGCGGGACGCGGCCGCCGTCCGCACGGCGGCGATCGGTCCGGCGACCACGACTGACGGGGTCGAGGTCGCGGTGCTCGCGAACGTCGCTTCGGTGGTCGATGCCCGGGCCGGCGTCGCCGCCCACGCCGACGGATCAGGTCTGGTGCGTACCGAGCTCCTCTTCCTGGGTCGTGAGCGGGCCCCCGACCGTGACGAGCAGGAGGGCGTCTACCGGGCCGTCGCGGAGGCGTTCGGGGGCCGTCGCGTCGTGCTGCGCACCCTGGACGCCGGCGGGGACAAGCCGTTGCCGTTCCTCACCCAGCCGCACGAGGAGAACCCGTTCCTCGGCGTTCGGGGCGTGCGCCTGACCTTGCGGCACCCGGACCTGATGCTGGACCAGCTGGTGGCCATGTGCCGGGTGGCCCACGACCACCCGATCAGCGTCATGCTGCCGATGGTGTCCACGGTGGAGGAGGTGCTCGCCGCACGGGTGCTGCTCGACCAGGCGTGTCACGAGGCTGGCGGGCGCGCGGAGTCGTTGCGGTTCGGGATCATGGTCGAGGTGCCCGTGGCGGCCCTGAAGAGCGCGAGCCTCGCGCCGCACGTCGACTTCTTCAGCGTCGGTACCAACGACCTCACGCAGTACGCGCTCGCAGCCGAACGCGGGAACAGTGGGGTGGCGCAGCTGACGGACGGACTCGACCCGGGGGTTCTCGCCCTGATCGCCGCGCTGTGCACCGGCGCCGGGGACGTCCCGGTATCCGTCTGTGGCGAGCTGGCCGCCGACCCGGATGCGGTCGGGCTGCTGATCGGGCTGGGGGTGCGCAGCCTCAGCGTCGTGGCGCCGGCGGTGCCCGGGGTGAAGCAGCGGGTGCGGGCGGCCTCGGTGTCAGCCGCACGAGGGCTCGCTGAGCGGGCGCTGACGTGTGCCGGAGCGGCCGAGGTGCGCGACTTGGTGAGGTCGAGCGTTCCGTCGGGCTGAACCGGGACCACCGTACGATTGGTGGTGATCATGACTGCGACCACAGCACGGCCCAACCCCGTGCAGTGGCTCGCCTACGTCGCCGGCCGCCGGTTGCCCGACGAGCTGCAGGACTGGGTGCGCCACGACCTGACCCGTCCGCACTCCGCGGTGCGGCAGGTGGTGCGCGGCCAGCTGGTCTACTCGCCCGCCTTCCTCGCCCTGGCCCTGTTTCCCGGTGCGCTGTGGGTACGCTTCCTCATGGTGCTGCTGGGCGTGCTGCTGAGCGCCTTCTACGGCGCCGCCTTCCTGGAGCAGAACCGGCACCGCAGGCTTGACCTGCACGGGCTGCCCCTCGACCTGGTCTCGGAGCGCGAGCAACATCTGCGTGACGTGGACCGCGCCGCCTACGAGGCCACCTACCGCGACTGAGGTGTCCTGGAGATCGCCCGTCACCGCCTTGGCGAGGACGCTGAGCTGCTCGTGGCCGACCGTCGCACCGCCTGTCCCCCGCCCTCTCGATCACCAGCGAACCGCGGCCGGTACAGGCAGAGCGTGAGCAGTTTCCGGAGGACTTCTCAGACGTGGCCGGCGAGCTGAGCCATCCGCCCCTGCAGCGCGTCCAGGTAGGCGTCACGCTGCTCGGGGGTGACACCGCTGCCGCCCGGCTCCAGGTGGCTGCACGCGGGCAGCACGTCGACCGAGAGGTTGGCGCCACCGGCCAGGGCGCGCAGCTCGTCGAGACGGTCACCGAAAGGCGTCCCGCTGCCCGGGGAGTACCGCCGCACCACCTCCTGCAGGTCCTCGGTGAACAGGTCCACCTTGGTCACCACCACGACCAGCCAGGTCGGGCGCGGCCGCCGCACCGCCATGGACGCGATGCGGTGCGCGGTGATCGCCCAGTCGTCCAGCTCGGCCGCCAGCTGCGTCTCCCGCGCGACCTCGGCCGCGCCGGACGTGCCCGCCGGACGGCGACCGGTGGCCCGCCCGTCGGCGACGACGTGCAGCACCCCGTCGACGGGGTCGTCGTGGAAGACCTCGTCGAGCGCGCCGAGCCGGGCGGCCGCGTTGTCCCCGGGCACCACCCGGAAGCGGAAGCCCTTCAGCCGGGTGCCGCGGCGCACCCGTCGTTCCAGGACGGCCGAACCGGCGTCGGGCGGGCCCGCGTCGTCGCCCTTACGCCGCCCGCACAGGTGGTCCACCAGCTCGGTCTTGCCGACCCCGGTCATGCCGGTGACCGCGACCGTCGGGTACCGATGGCCGACCAGGCCGCTCACGCGGTCTCGTCCCCGGCCGACGGCGCTCGGGATCCCGCGCAGTCCACGGGAGCGGTTGTCCGGCACGGAGCCTCCAAAGACGTCGGGTAGCTGAGGACGGTAACCCGGGGCGTTCCTAGGATGCCCGCATGGACTTCCGCAACCTCGGCCACACCGGAATGTTCGTCTCCCCCTTGTGCCTGGGCGCGATGATGTTCGGTGCTTGGGGCGAGCCGGACCACGACACGTCGACCGCGATCATCCACCGGGCGCTGGACGCCGGGATCAACTTCATCGACACCGCGGACGTCTACTCCCGCGGCGAGTCGGAGACGATCGTCGGCAAGGCGCTGCGCGGACGTCGTGACTCCGTCATCCTCGCCACCAAGTTCCACGGCCCGATGGACGTGGCCATGGGTGTGGAGGGGGGCGACCCGAACCGGCGCGGCAACTCCCGTCGCTGGATCGAGCAGGAGGTCGAGGCCAGCCTGCGGCGGCTGCAGACCGACTGGATCGACCTCTACCAGGTGCACCGGCCCGACACCGGCACCGATGACGACGAGACCATCGCGGCGCTGACCGACCTGCAGCGCGCGGGCAAGATCCGCGCCTTCGGCTCGTCGACGTTCCCGGCGTCGCGGATGGTCGAGGGCCAGTGGATCTCCGAACGGCGGGGGCTGGGCCGATTCGTCACCGAGCAGCCGCCCTACTCGATCCTCGACCGCGGTGTCGAGCGCGAGGTGCTGCCGGTCGCGCAGCGGTACCACCTCGGGGTCATCCCGTGGAGCCCGCTGGCGGGCGGCTGGCTGAGCGGCCGCTTCCGCAAGGGTCAGGACGCCCCGCAGACGAACCGGGCGAAGATGATGCCCGGCCGCTTCGACCTGTCGAAGCCGTCGAACCAGGCCCGCCTCGACGCCGTCGAGGAGCTGGCCGTGCTGGCCGAGCAGCACGACCTGTCGCTGGTGCACCTGGCGCTGGCGTTCGTCATGCAGCATCCCGCCGTGACCGCGCCGATCGTCGGCCCGCGCACCATGGAGCAGCTCGACAGCCAGCTCGGCGCGGCAGACCTCGCGCTGAGCACCGAGGTGCTGGACCGCATCGACGAGATCGTCGCCCCTGGAGTGACCGTCGGCGACGACGGCCAGACGTACTCGACCGACGCGCTCGCCGACCCGTTCCTCCGACGGCGCCGCACCAGCTGAGGGAGTCAGCCGCCGATGAGCGCCGACCGACCTGGCGGCCGGGTCGCCAGCGTCTGCGCGCTGCCGCTCACGGTCTCGGTCGCCTCAGCCGGGCGCACGCCGCCTCGAGCTCCGTGCTGGCAGCGCCGACCCCGCGCGCGAGCTGCACGAACTCCGAGCTGACGGCCCTGTCGACCTCGCAGCCGGCGGTGTTGTCGGCGACCAGCGCACCGGCCGCCGCGTCGAGCACCTCCGCGGTCAGGCGACCCTTGCCGGCTTCCAGGACCCCGACGATCGCGAGCGTCTCGAACCGGGTGGCCAGGGAGGCGCAGTCCCCGGCACGAACCCCTGCCTTCTCATCCTCCGGGTTCAACGGCGACCCAAGATTCACGACCGCTGCGCGCATCCGGATCAGCGGCGTGACCAGGGCCAACGGAACGCGGTGCAGAGGTGGTGCCCCGGTCGCCGGCGTTACCAGCTGCGCGGCGCCACGGAGCAGGACGGCGGTTGCGTCTCTGGCGCGGCGCACCCGCTCCTCGACCCCGTCGGACCGAAGGTGCGGCACGACAGCGAAGCCGACCAGCAGACCGATCGTGACTCCCCCGAGCAACAGCAGCACGTACTCGAGGAGCGTCCGGCCCGGATCGAGGCCCCTGCTCGTGACGTTCATCCCGACCGAGACGACGACGAAGCTGCCGATCGACAAGACCTGGTTGCTGGCGATGAACCACAGCCCGGTCAGGGCGGCCAGCAGGGAGAAGGGCAACAACAGCTGGTGCGGCAGGATCCACAGGGCCAGGGCCATCAGGGCCGCACCCCCTGCTACCCCGAGGAGTCGCTGCTTCGCCTTGAACAGTGACTGGGTCCAGCTGATCTGCAGGATGGCGAAGGACGCGGTCGCCATGGAGGTGACCAGTGGATCGCGGGGCCCCACGATCGCCCAGGCCACCAGGAAGGTCAGCAGCACGCCGACGGCGGTCCGCAGGGCGTGCCGCAGGATCTGCGAACGCCAAGTCAGCGCTGACCGCACGGAGGCCAGGGACAATGCCTTCCTGGTGGCCGCCGCGTTGCCGACCAGGGTGGTGTCCCGGCGGCGGGCCGTCACCTCGATACGGTCCAGGGCCCGCAGCGCGCGGTCCAGCGGAGTCTCGCTCGAGGAGGGACCACCGGCCCTCTCTGCCGCACCTTGGCGAGCTCGGCCCGGCTCGCGCGAGGCGACGACGGCGGCCACTTCACGGGCGCGACCCTCGGCGATGGCGGCGTCGCCGGCCGTCAGGACGCCACGAACGGTGCGGTAGCCCACCGCCACCTGGAGGGTCTCGCCGATCCAGTGCACCGGTCTGTCCCGCAACCACATCGTGTAGGCCTGCTCGAAGCCTGGTTCGTCCTGCGTCAACGTCGCCGCCGCCAGCTCGCGCGTCACGTCGCAGGGGTCGCGGACCTTCATCAGGATCCTCAGCACCACGACGAACCCGACGCCGATGAACGCGGCCGCCACGGTCTGCCCCGGTGACCCGACGTCCGCCTGGAGGGCGAACCCCAGCACGGTGGCGATGCCGAGGCCCAGCCCGGCCTGCGCGTAGTTCCGGCCCAGGACGGGCAGGAGACCGGCGACGAAGATGATCACGCAGACCAGTGCAAGCGCTGCGCCCAGGCTGTGCGCGGCGAGGACGCGGGGCACCGACGCCGACAGGGCGGTCAGCGGGCCGTACCACGCCGCCTTCCGCAGGTCCGCCCGCAGCGAACCGCCCCCGACGCCCAGGGTGAAGAAGATGGCGGTGAACCCGGCGATGATGATGCCCGCTCCCACGCCCAGCCCCGCGGCGACGGCGATCGCACCGCCCATCACCACGACCACCACCACGATCAACCCGATGTTGGCCGAGAAGTCCCGTCGGTGCGCAGCTGGGCCGCCGCGGCCGGAGGCGGCTCCCGGCTGTGCGGCCGTCATCCGGCGGCAGCCGTCACACCGAGCGGCCAGGCGCACCGGCACCCTTGCGCCACCGCCCCGACCCTCACCGCACTCGGTCGTGCGGTGAGCAGGCGTGCCACCGTGCCGCGGCCCGCGGCCGCCAGCTGCTGCACGGGGCTCAGACTAGTGCGCGTCGACGGGCACGGGACGGGCGTGGCGAGGGGCCGGTTCGCCCCAGTGGCGGCGGCTGCGACACGATGATCCGGTGAGGCCCCGCGCACCCATCTCCGTGGTCACCACCGGGGGCACGATCGCCAGCCGCGACCACGGCCGCGGGGCGGCGCCGCACCCCGACGCGCTGGCTGTCCCCGCAGCGGTCCGCACCCGGGCGGTGCTGGCCAAGGACAGCTCAGCGCTCACCATGGCTGACCTCGACGCGATCCGCCGTGCCGTGCACGCCGAGCTGGCGGCCGGTGCCCCGGCGGTGGTGCTCACCCATGGCACCGACACGATGGAGGAGACCGCGCTCGCCCTCGACCTGGTGCACGTCGATCCGCGCCCGGTGGTGCTGACCGGGGCGATCCGCGGCGCCGACCACCCGGACCCCGACGGCCCGCGAAACCTCGACGACGCGCTGGTCGTGGCCGCGTCACCCGCCGCCCGAGGCCTGGGGGTGCTGCTGGTCCTGGCCGGGGTGGTGCACGCTGCGCGAGGAACCCGCAAGCGGCACACCGACCGCCCGCACCCGTTGCGCGATCCGCGGGACGGGCCCGTGGGGCTGGTGAGCACGGGCGGGTTGAGAGTCATCCGGAATCCCCGACGCCCCGCACCGCTGTCCATCGCCGACCTCGCCGACGTGCGGGTCGACGTCGTCGCCCTGTACCCGGGTGCCGACGCCGTCGCGATCGACGCCTGTGTCGCTGCCGGGGCCCGGGGGGTGGTGCTGGAGGCGACGGGCTCGGGCAACACCAACCCGGTGGTGGTGTCCGCCGTCGCACGCCACGTGGCCGCAGGCGTCGTGGTGCTCGTGACCAGCAGGGTGGACAGCGGCCCCGTGCGGCCGGTCTACGGCGGGGGTGGCGGCGCCGTCGACCTGCACGCGGCCGGCGCCCTCGTCGTGCCCTGGCTGCGAGCCGGGCAGGCACGGATCCTGCTGAGCACGCTCCTCGCGGCCGCAGCGAGCGCGGACACCATCCGCCAGCACGTGCAGGAGGAGCAGTGAGCACCGTGCACGACTTCTGCGTGGTCGGGGGCGGCATCATCGGTCTCGCCACCGCGATGGCCCTGCAGCAGGCGCAACCCGGATCATCGGTCGTGCTGTGCGAGAAGGAGGCCGGGCTCGCCCGTCACCAGACGGGGCACAACTCGGGGGTGGTGCACTCCGGCCTGTACTACGAGCCGGGCTCGCTCAAGGCGACCCTGTGCCGGGAAGGTGCCGCCGCGACCTTCGCGTTCGCCGACGAGCACGGCGTGGCGGTGCGACGTCTCGGCAAGCTGGTGGTGGCCACCGACGAGCGGGACGCGGCCCGTCTGACCGCCTTGACCGAGCGCGCCGTGCTCAACGGGGTCACCGCGCACCCGGTGTCCCGTGAGCAGCTCACCGAGATGGAGCCGAACGTGGTCGGGGTCCGGGCGCTGCACGTGCCGGTCACCTCCAGCGTCGACTACCCGGCGCTGTGTGCCGCCATGGAGCAGGTGGTGACGGCCCGCGGCGGCGAGGTGCGCACCGGGGTCGCGGTCACCACGATCACCGAGACCACCGACGAGGTCAGGGTTGCCACCACCGGCGGCGACCTGTTGGCCCGCCGGCTGGTGGCCTGCGCCGGGTTGCAGGCCGACCGGGTCGCCGCGCTCTGTGGCATCACCGGGGTGGACGGGGTGCCGTTGCGCATAGTGCCCTTCCGCGGCGAGTACTACCGGTTGCCGACCCACCGCGCGGGGATGGTCAGCCACCTGATCTATCCGGTGCCCGACCCCGACCTGCCCTTCCTGGGCGTGCACCTGACCCCGATGGTGGACGGGCGCACCACGATCGGGCCGAACGCCGTGCTCGGACTCGCCCGCGAGGGCTACCGCAAGGGATCGATCGACGGGCGTGACGTGCGCGAAATCCTCGGGTTTCCGGGCTTCTGGCGGGTGGCCCGGGCGAACATCGTCACCGGCGCGAAGGAGGTCGCGGGCTCGTTGTCACGGCGACGCTACCTGGCCCTTGCTCGTCGGTACTGCCCGTCGCTGGAGCTGTCCGACCTGCTGCCGGAGGAGGCCGGGATCCGCGCGCAGGCCGTCGATCGTCACGGGAAGCTGTTGCACGACTTCGCGTTCGGCGCCACCGCGCGGACCCTGCACGTGCTCAACGCCCCGTCGCCCGCCGCGACGTCGGCGATTCCCATCGGGCGGGAGATTGCCCGGCGGGCGACGGCCTGAGCGGGCCGGGTCACACCCCGAGGCGACCGCGCAGCTCGCCCAGGCGCCCCTTGGCTCCGTCGAGCAGCGTCCGCCCGGCCGACTGAGGCGTGAAGGCGCGAGCCGCGGCGGTCAGCGCCTGCTGCTCGTCGGCCGCCAGCTCGATGTCCGCGGCCGCGACGTTGAACTCCAGCTGCTCCACGCTGGACGCCCCGGGAATGACCACCACCGGCGGCAGCCCGAGCAGCCAGGCCAGCGCGATCTGGGCGGGCTTCGCATCGTGGGCGTCGGCCACCTCCCGCAACAGGCCCAACAGCGGCTCGATGCGGCGCAGGTTCTCGTCGGCGAACAGCGCGTTGACCGCGCGCACCCCGCCCGGCTTGTTGTCGAGCCCGTACTTGCCCCCCAACAGGCCCTGGGCCAGCGGGCTGTAGGCCATCACCATCCGGCCGTTGGCCTGCGCGAACGGCACCACGTCATCCAGGGCCTCGGCGTGCGCCAGCGACAGCTGCACCTGGTTGCTGACCACGGGCTGCCCGAGCTCGGAGTCGGCGCGCTGCCAGCGCTGCAGGGAGTAGTTGCTCACCCCGACGGCACCGATGGTGGAGTCCTCGAGCAACGCCTTCATGCCCGGCATGATGACCGAGTCGGGCACCAACGGGTTGGGCTGGTGCACCTGGTAGAGCCCGATCGTCCTTAGCTTCAGCCGCTTCGCGCTGGCCAGGGCACGGTTGCGCACCATGGCGGGCACCGGCGCCAGCGGCATGATCTTGCTGGCCACGACGACGTCGAACCGCTGCTCGCCGAGCGCGTGGGCGAGGATCTTCTCGCTGCGACCGAAGCCGTAGACCTCGGCGGTGTCGAACAGGGTCACCCCCAGCTCCAGGGCGCGGCGCACGATGTCGCGTGCACCGCCGGAGGCGTAGGCGTCGCCGTACCCCCACTCGCGGGAGCCGAACTGCCACGTGCCCAGCCCAACGCGGCTGACCTTGCCCAGACCCTCGATCTCCAGGTGCTTCATGCGCCCCAGTCTGCCCCGTCCACCAGGGTCGGTGCACGCCTCATCCCACGCGACGGCTCAGGCGACGACGGTCTGGGCCGCACCGGCCCGACGCAGGGTGGGTGCCAGGGCGAGCAGGGCCAGCACGGTGCCGCCGAGCATGGCCGCCGCCATGGCCACGCTGTCGTTGCCCAGGGCGCCGACCAGCGGCGCGACCAGCGCCCCGAAGCCGAACTGCACCGCCCCCAGCAGGGCCGCCGCGGTGCCTGCGGCCTCGCCGTGGCGCGACAGCGCGAGCGCAGGCGCGTTGGGCAGCACCAGCCCGACCGATCCGAGCACCACCCACAGCGGGACCAGCAGCCCGACCAGTCCACCCAGCTCGGACGCCGCCGCGACCACCAGCACCGCACCGGCCACCGCGCCGACCACGAGCGCCCCGGTGGTGATTCGCTCCGGGGTGTACCGACCGAGCAGCCACACGTTGAGCTGCGAGGCCCCGATCAGGGCCACCGCACCCGCGGCGAAGACGTAGGCGAACTGCTGCTGGCTGAGCCCGTACTGGTCCTGGAACACGAATGACGAGCCCGCGACGTAGGCGAACAGTGACGACATCGCCAGCCCCGCGACCCCGACCAGGCCCACGAACGGCAGGTCGCGCAGCAGTGAGCCGTAGATCCGCAGGGCCGGGCGCAGCCCGCCGGCCGTGCGCCGCTCCGGGGGCACGGTCTCGGGCAGCGCGAGCGCCCCGACGACGAGCAGGGCCACACCGATCAGGGCGAGGGCGGCAAACACCCCCCGCCAGGACACCGCGGTCAGCAGGATGCCCCCGAGGGTGGGGGCCAGGACGGGCGCGACCCCGATGACGAGGAACAGCCGTGACAGGACGGTGGCCGCGGAGCGCCCGGAGAACAGATCTCGCACCACGGCCAGCGCCACCACCGCGGCCGCGGCCGCGCCGAGGCCCTGAACCACCCGCAACGCACCCAGCACCCCCACGTTCGGGGCGAACACCGCCGCCAGCGAGGCGAGCACGTGCAGCGCGGTCCCGGCCAGCAGCGGGGTGCGCCGACCCAGGCTGTCCGAGAGCGGGCCCACCACGAGCTGGCCGAGCGCGAGCCCGAGCAGCGTCCCGGTGAGGGTGAGCTGGGCCGCGGTCTCGGTGGTGTCCAGCTGGGTGGCGATGCTGGGTAGCGACGGCAGGTACATGTCGATCGTCAGCGGACCCAGGGTGACCAGGGCGCCGAGCACGAGCACCAGGCGCAGCTTGGCGCGGCCGGTGGGCTCGACGGGTGTGACGGCAGCCGGGGTGGCCGTCGGGCTGACGGCTGGGTTGGTGGCTGGGTTGGTGGCGGTGCTCACGGGTCGTCCCTCGGTTCGAGCGGCCCGACCGCGGTGTCGGAGCCTGGCGTGTGCGGTCTGCCATGCCAGCGACGGAGGTGTCCGTTCTGTTCCCGCTACCCCGGCGAGCGTGTCGCGCGGAAGGCGGCCCGGACGTCAGCCACCAGCAGCTCCGGCACCTCGAGGGCCGCGAAGTGCCCGCCCCGCTCGTGCTCGGTCCAGCCGATGATGTTCTCCGTCCGCTCGGCCAGGCGGCGGAGCGGACGGAACAGGTCGTGCGGGAAGACCGAGACCCAGGTGGGGACGCTGCCCCGCCCGTGCGGACCGCCACCGTGGTGGCTCTCCCAGTACAGCTGCGCCGAGGAACCGGCAGTGCCGGTGAGCCAGTAGAGCATCACGTTGGTCAGCACGTCGTCGACGGCAATCTCCGAGGCCGGGTCCGTCCAGTCGTGAAACTTCTCCACCACCCAGGCGAGCTGACCCACCGGGGAGTCGTGCAGGGCGTGCGAGACGGTCAGCGGCCGGGTGCTCTGCAGCCGGTTGTAGCCCTCCAGCTCGCGGGGGTAGCGGGCGTTGGGTGCCATCAGCGCCCGCTCGGGCGCGGTGAGCTCGACGTCGGTCGGCACGGGCGTGACCAGCATGTTCACGTGCACCCCGACGACGTGGTCGGGGGCGATCCGGCCCAGCGCGCGACTGACGTGGCTGCCCCAGTCCCCACCCTGCGCGCCGTAGCGGTCGTAGCCCAGGCGGGCCATCAGCTCGGCCAGCGCACCGGCGATGCGGTCACAGCCCCAGCCGGGCTCCACCAGCGGCGAGGACAGCCCGTACCCGGGCAGGGAGGGGACGACGACGTGGAAGGCGTCCGTCGGATCGCCACCGTGGGAGCGGGGGTCGGTGAGCGGGCCGATGACCCCCAGCAGCTCGACGATCGAGCCGGGCCAGCCGTGGCTGATCACCAACGGCGTGGCCGTCGGCTCCGGTGAGCGGACGTGCACCGCGTGGATGGTCTGACCGTCGATCGTGGTGACGACCTGGGGGAAGGAGTTCAGCCGCGCCTCCTGCGCCCGCCAGTCGTAGCGATGGCGCCAGTGGTCCACCAGCTCCCGCAGGTAAGGCCCTGGCACGCCTCGCTCCCAGCCCACCCCGGGCAGGTCCGGGGCCCAGCGGGTGGCGTCGAGGCGGGCGTGCAGGTCGTCGAGCTGGGCCTGCGGGACGTCGAGGTGGAAGGGCTGCACGGCTGGTGACGCTAGCCGCGGGTGCGCCGCTCAGACCACCGCGGAGATCGTCTGCAGCACTTCCGGGGCCCGGGCGGACCAGGACCGCGCCGCCCATCGACGCAGCCACACGCCCACCCCCAGCCCGTACAGCGGGCCAACGACGAGCAGCGCGAACCCCCAGGCCGGCGCGCCGGTGACGAGGGCGGGCACGAGCAGGCCCAGCAGCGGGAGGCAGAGCCCGGCGCCGGAGAGCAGCGCGACGATGACGACCAGTCCGGCTGCGCACCCCTGGCCCCCGCTGCCGCCGCCGAACCCCGAGCTGCGGACCGGCACGGGGTAGGCCGAGCGGACCGCCATCACCGAGGAGACCGCGACCTGCACGGCCAGCAACCCCAGCGCGGTGCCCAGCGCAGCAGGCAGCAGGTTCACCCCGTCCGTCACCACCGCCAGCACCCCACCCAGCACCACCACCATTGGGACGGTGGCGATGGCCACCGCGAGCTCGCCTCCGGCGAGGTCACGACGGGCGTCGCGCTCGGCGGTGGCGGTGGTGAGCAACAGCCAGGTCGCGCTGCCGTCGAGCCCGAAGCGGTTGCCCGCGGTCACCGCGGCGAGCATCGCCACCAGACACACCACGAAGACCGAACCCCGCCCGGGCCCACCCGTGCTCAGCGTGGGCGCAACGACGGCCGCGACCGGCACCACGGTCGTCGTCACCATCCCGACCAGCCGCCGCGGCTCGCGCACCAGGTACCGGAGGTCCTTGGCGGCCACCGCCCCGGTGCGCCCCGCCGGCAGCGGCACCCACCGGGGCACGAGCTCGGTGTACCGCCGCGGCCTCGTGGTCGACGCCGCGGTCCGCTCCAGGGACCGGCGCACCCCCAGGCCCCACACCGCGGCCAGCAGCGCCACGACGGCCGCCCCGCCCAGCAGGGAGACGACCGCTCCGAGCGGACCGCGGGTGGGGGCCGTGGCCAACCAACCGGGAGGGGTGCGGGCCAGCACGGACGCCGGCCCGCGCAGCAGGCCGCTGGCACCGCCGGCGTCGTTGGCGCCGGCACCCCCTCCGAGCTCGAGCTGGATCAACGGGTTGACCAGCTGGGCCCCCACGACGAACAGCGCGGTGAGCGCGACCCCCACGTCCCGGCCGCGCCGGGAGCGCAGCACCCCGGCCAGCAACGTCGACACCGCACGACTTGCGCTCACGCACAGGGCCAGCTCGAGCAGCGCCGCGAGGACACCCACGACCAGCGAGCCGGGGCCGACCGTGGTGGCCGGCACCAGCCCCAGCGCGAGCACCGTGGTGACGGCCGCCGGGACCCCGACGAGTGCACCCGCACCCATGACGAGCACGCGCTGGCGCCCGGTCAGCGGCAGCAGGACCAGCCGCGAGGGGTCGAGCAGGTCGTCACTGGCGAACGTGAGAAGCGGCAGCACCACCCACAGCGTCACCAGGGCGCAGAACAGCAGGACTGTGAGGTCGCCCGAGAGGTCGCCCGAGGAGTCACCGCCCTCGGCGCGGCTGAGCGTGAGCCCCGCCACGACGAGCACCGCGAGCAGACCGCCCCCGACGGCACCGACCACCAGGCCCACCCTGCGTCCCGTCGACCCGGGCCCGGAGCGCAGCGAGCCGCGCAGCAGCGCCAGCTTCAGGGCCAGCGCGGTGCGCAGCAGCGGAAGGCTGCGGGGTCCGGGGGTTCTGGGCGGGACGCCCGGGCTCACCGGCGGCCCAGCCAGTCCAGGTCGGCCTCGTCGTGCGGCTGCGACCCCACCAGGCGGACGAAGAACTCCTCCAGCGAGCCCTGCCCGCGCAGCTCGGCCACCGGGCCCGAGGCCAGCACCTGTCCGCGGGCGAGCACGGCCACGTCGTCGCACAGCCGCTCCACCAGCTCCATCACGTGGCTGGACAGCACCACCGTCCCGCCACGGGAGGTGAAGGTGCGCAGTACTTCCCGGATGGTGTGCGCCGCGACGGGGTCCACCGCCTCGAACGGCTCGTCCAGGAACAGCACCGTCGGGTTGTGCAGCAGCGACGCCGCCAGCGCCAGCTTCTTGCGCATCCCGGTGCTGTAGTCGACCACCAGCTGGTTCCCGGCGGCGGCGAGGCCGAGCACCCGCAGCAGCTCGGTGGAGCGCTGCGCCACCTCAGCGTCGGGCAGGCCCCGCAACCGCCCGGTGAAGGTGAGCAGCTCGGAACCGGAGAGCCGCTCGAACATCCGAAGACCCTCAGGCAGCACACCCATGCGGGTGCGCACGAGCAGCGGGTGCTCCCACACGTCGATCCCGTCCACCCGCGCGCCACCGGCGTCCGGACGCAGCAAGCCGGTGACCATGGCCAGCGTGGTGGTCTTGCCGGCGCCGTTGGGCCCGACCAGGCCGAACATGCTTCCCCGGCGCACGTCCAGGTCCACCCCGGCCACGGCCAGCACCGCGCCGAACCGCTTGGCCAGGCCCCGAACCTGCACCGCCATCGACTGCTCGTACTCGCTCTGCTCGTCCACCTCTCCCCCGCCCGTCAGCGATCATGCTAGGGCCCGAGCACGGCCGGAGAGCCCCTCGCTCAGGCCAGCAACCCGTCCACCTGCCCGGTCCACCCGTCCAGCACCGCCCCCGGGTCGGCACCGAGCACGGTGTGCAGCAGCGATCCGTAGACGTCACGGAAATCTGTGTGCGCCTTCAGGTCCCCGTCGTCGAGGTCGGTGAGGCTGGGCTGGTGGCCGTGGAAGCCGCCTCGAACTCCGTTGCCGAGCAGGAACACGGGGTTGGCGGTGCCGTGGTCGGTGCCGTCGCTCGCGTTGGCGAGCACCCGCCGACCGAACTCCGAGTACACCATCACGACCACCTGCCTGCCCCGGTCGGTGCCCTTCATCCGCAGCGCGAAGGGGGTCAGGGCAGCGTCCAGCTCGGTGAGCAGGGACTGCTGGGTTCCCCGCTCGTCGGCATGGGTGTCGAAGCCGCCCAACGACACCGAGTACACGCGGGTGGGAACACCCGCCTCGACGAGTCCGGCGACCAGGTCGAGCTGGGCAGCCAGCGCTCCTGAACGGCCCTTCGGGGCCCCGGACCGGTGGGCGGAGCCCGCCTGCTCGGCCGCGATGGGCGCAACCGCCCCGCCGAGCACCCGGACGGTGTCGTGCAGGTCCGAGATGGACCTCGCCACCCGCGCCTGCATGGGACCCTCGCCGGGCTGAGCGGCACCGAGACCGGTGAACGTCGCACCCAGGGCACCGGTGGGCAGGCGCAGCCCGCCGACCGGGAGTGACGCGGCGGCCGTCGTCCGCCCGGCCAGCATCGGGGGCAGGACCGGTTCGACGGACACGGCACGCAGCGGGTCGTGGGCGGTGTCGAGGTAGCGGCCCAGCCAGCCGGTCGGCACCGAGGTGGTGGGCGAGGCCGTCTGCCAGATCGCCATCGAACGGAAGTGGCTGTGGTCCGGGGTCGGGTAGCCCACGCCCCGCACGATCGCGAGGTTGCCGGCGTCCCACAGGCCCTTCATGCCGGCCAGGCCGGGGTTGAGTCCGAGCCCCTGCCCCAGGTCGAGCACCTCGGTGGGCGTGTAGGCGAGGTGCGGCCGCGCCGCCTGGTAGGCGGGGTCAGCCGCAGGCACGACGGTGTTGAGACCGTCGTTGCCGCCGTACAGGGTGACCACCACCAGCACCCCGTGCTGGGGATCCAGCGGTGACGTCGCGGCCGCCGACATGAGGTGGTCCCAGCTGGTGTGGGTCGCGCCCAGGGCCAGCGCACCGGCGGCGGTCACCCCGGAGAGGGTGAGGAAGCGGCGACGGGTCAGGGTGTTCATGCACTCACCACGTACTCGGGGCTGCTGGCCGCGGCCTGCAGCAGCTGGATGGGGGACGACGCGACTCCGGTGAGGGCGCTGCGGGTGCGGGCCGTGAAGGCGTCGACACCGAGCAGGTCGCGCACCGCCTCGACGCGGCTGTCGGCAGAACCCTGCTGGAGGACCGAGAGGTCGGCGTGGGCGGCGACGGCCTTGGCCAGGGCGAGGCGCGCCACCCCGGCAGAGGTGGTCAACCAGGCCGCACCGGCAGGCCAGCCACCCACGCTGGGCGGTGCGAAAGGAATCTGGCCCATCCCGGTGAGCGAGGCGAGCACGATCCTCTGGTCGGCGTGCGACAACGTCGCAGGCTGAACCCCAACCGCCCGCATCAGCCCCACCGCCCACTCCACGGGCTGCTTGACGATCGTCGACGTGCGGTCCAGGAACGCGGGCTCGGCCACGATCGCGTGCAGCAGGGCGCTGATGCTCCGGCCGTCGCCGTAGGCGGAGACCAGACGGGCCTGGGCGTCGGGCGGGGGCGGGGTGTCCGACACCAGTCGCCGCCACACCCGGCCGGCGACGAACGGGGCCGAGGAAGGTTGGCTGAGCACCAGCTCGACGTAGCCGGCCGCGTCGAGCGGGCCGGTGCGCCCCAGCAGGGTCAGGATTCCGGTGTCGTGACGGGCGGCCCGGAAGCGGGCGGTCCCGTTCGTGCGGTCCACCGTCCAGCCGGTGAGGGCCCGCGAGCCTGCCCGGACGTCGTCCTCGGTGTAGTGGTCGACGCCGAGGGTGAACAGCTCCATGAACTCCCGGCCCAGGTTCTCGTTCGCCGTTCCGACCGTGTTCTTCTGGGCGTCGAGCCAGACCAGCAGTGCCGGGTCCACCACCATCGCGTGCGCCAGCGTGGTGAAGGACCCCGACCCCGACCGGCGCAGCGTCTCGTTCTGGATCAGCATCAGCCTCGGGTCTCGCACCTTCTGCACGCTGGTCGCGAAGTGTCCGTGCCAGAACCACGTCAGCCGCTCCGCGCTGCCGCCCGCGGCGACCATGCGGTCCAGCCACCAGGTCAGCAGGACGGCCTGCTGCTCGCGCACCGCGGCAGAGCGGGCGGCCCGAGCGGCCTTGTCCCCCTTGGTGGGGGTCGCGGGCTGAGGGCCGATGTCCGGCGGCGGTGTCGCCCTCGTGCCCGGATCAGCGGTGCTGCCCAGCAGCAGGTCGAGGGTCGTGGCCGCGCCCCGGGCGGCGGCGGCGGTGAGCTCGCCGGGCCGTGGACCGAAGCTGAACCGGTCGAGCACCCGGCGGGCGGCGGCGCGGCGGTCGAGAGTGGGCATGCACCCACAATGACCCCGGCACGGGCCCCGCCGGCGTTCCTGAGAAGGACTCTCACAGCCTTCTCACGAACGGCCCGCCCCCACACGGCCGAGCGGCCCGGAGGTCGAACGGACATCTCGTCCACGGCCCCCGGGCCTGCCCGGCTGCACCGTCGGTCAGGCCGCGAGCACCTGCTCCGCGCGCCGGACGTCGAAGCTCAGCTCCCCGCCGGCGACGTCGACCACCACGGTGTCCCCGTCACCGACCGCGTCGTCGATGAGCAGGTCGGCCACCTTGTCGTCGACCTCCCGGGCGATGGTGCGCCGCAGCGGGCGGGCGCCGTACTCAGGCTGGTAGCCCCGCTCGGACACCCAGTCCACCGCCGCCCCGCTCAGCTCAACGGCAACCCCGAGCTCGGCGAGACGAGCCTGCGAGGAGCCGAGCAGCAGCTCGGTGATCTCCCGCAGCTGCGGGGCCTGCAGAGGGGCAAAGACGACGGTCTCGTCGATCCGGTTGAGGAACTCCGGCCGGAAGCTCTCCCGGAGCCGCTTCATCACCTTCTCGGTGCTGGCAGCACCCTGCGCGGTGGCGTCCCCGGTGGTGAAGCCCAGCGCCCCACCCCGTCCGATCAGCTCCGAGCCGAGGTTGGAGGTCATGATCAGCACCGTGTTCGAGAAGTCCACCGTGCGGCCCTGGCCGTCGGTGAGCCGTCCGTCGTCCAGCAGCTGCAGCAGGGTGTGGAACACGTCGGGGTGCGCCTTCTCCACCTCGTCGAGCAGCAGCACCGAGTACGGACGGCGGCGGACGGCCTCGGTCAGCTGACCGCCCTCCTCGTGTCCGATGTATCCGGGGGGTGATCCGATGAGCCGGCTGACGGTGTGCCGCTCCCCGTACTCGCTCATGTCGAGCCGCACCATCGCGTCGTCAGAGCCGAACAAGCTGTGCGCCAGCGCCTTCGCTAGCTCGGTTTTGCCGACACCGGTGGGTCCGAGGAACAGGAAGCTGCCCACCGGTCGGGCGTGGTCGCCGAGACCGGAGCGGCTGCGCCGCACGGCGCGGGCCAGCGCGGCGACCGCGTCGTCCTGGCCAACCACCCGCTCGTGCAGCTCGGCCTCCAGGTTGCGCAGGCGCACCTTGTCCCCGGCCGTCATCTGCCGCGCCGGGACACCGGTGGCCCGGCTGACGACGTCGGCGATGTCGTCGACGGTCACCTCCGGGGCGCTCACGGACTCCAGCGCCGCCAGCTCGTCACGCAGCGTCGAAGCCCGCTCGTAGTCCTCGGCCGCGATCGCTGCGTCCTTCTCCGCACCCAGCCGGGCTGCCTCGGCCGCGGTGTCGGTGGGGCCGTCCTCCCGGAGCGACACCCGGGCTCCGGCCTGGTCGATCAGGTCGATGGCCTTGTCGGGCAGCTGCCGGTCGGTGACGTACCGGTCGGCAAGGGTGACCGCGGCGACGAGGGCCGCGTCGGAGTAGGTCACGGAGTGGTGCTCGGCGTAGCGCGGGGCCAGTCCGCGGATGATCGTGACCGCGTCCGGCACCGACGGCTCATCCACCCGCACCGGCTGGAAGCGGCGTTCCAGGGCCGGGTCCTTCTCGATCCGTCGGTACTCGTCCAGGGTGGTTGCCCCGATCAGGTGCAGATCGCCGCGGGCGAGTCGCGGCTTGAGGATGTTGCCGGCGTCCATCGCGCCTTCCGCCGACCCCGCGCCGACGACGGTGTGTACCTCGTCCAGGAACAGCAGCAGCTCGTCGGAGTGCGCGACCACCTCGGCCACGACCTTGGTCATCCGCTCCTCGAAGTCACCGCGGTGCTTGGTCCCGGCCAGCATGGCCGTGAGGTCGAGCTGCACCAGACGCTTGCCGCGCAGCCGAGGGGGCACGTCACCGTCCACGATCCGCTGGGCCAGACCCTCGGCGATCGCGGTCTTGCCGACCCCCGCCTCACCAACCAGCACGGGGTTGTTCTTCGTGCGGCGGGCAAGCACCTCGATCACCTGCGCGATCTCGGAGTCCCGGCCGATCACCGGATCGATCTTGCCCTCACGGGCCCGCTCGGTGAGGTCGATCCCGAAGCTGTCCAGCGTGGGGGTGTCCCCCGGGCCGGCGTCGGGCTGAGCGGCGGCGCGCTGCAGCGTCTCCGCGGTCACCCCGTGGGCGGCGAGCAGCCGCGCCACCGCGGTGATGGGGTTCGCGGTCATGGCGACCAGCAGGTGCTCGGGCCCGATGTAGGTGGAGCCGAGAGCTCGAGCCACCTGGTAGGCGTCGCCGAGCACCGCCTGGGCAGCCGGGGTCATCGTCGTGGTGCTCGCGGTGTCCTCACCCCGCCCGGGCAGCTGCTCGTCGACCACCGAGCGCAGGGACTCCGGATCGGCCCCGGCGCGCAGCAGGAGCGTGCGCGTCGGCTCGCTGCCCGCCGTCGACCACAGCAGGTGCAGGGCGTCCAGCTCGGTGTGGCCCAGGTCCTGGGCGTGCTGGACAGCCGCGGCCATGACCGCCTGCGACTGCTGGGTCATGAGGGCGGCCACGTCGATGCGTCGCGTGGATCCGGCGTTCTGGGGTCCGTAGAAGACGGGCACTGGTTCCTCCTGGTTCACGGCGCCATGCTGACTGACGCAAAACCTTCTTGAGCGGTTCTGACTCAACTAACGTGCCTGTAGGTCGCTGTGTTCCCCGCTGCGGGTCAACTTTTCCGAGGGGGCCAACCTGGCCCAGGAGACATAGGTTGGAGCCATGACGACACCCACCACGTACGGCCTCCTGGTCATTGGCGGCGGCCCCGCCGCCAAGGCCGCCGCTACCGCCTACCGTGACGCGGAGGGCACCGGTCCGGTGCTGCTGCTCTCCGCCGACGACACCGCGCCCTACGACCGCCCCCCGCTCAGCAAGGACTTCCTGCGCGGTGAGACGGAGGCGTCGGCGCTGGCCCTGGCTGAGGCAGCCGACTACGACAAGCAGGACATCACCGTGGTGCTCGGCGCCGAGGTGGTCGACCTGGACACCCAGGCGCGGACCGCGCGCACCGCCGACGGCACGCTCTACTCCTACTCGGCCTGCGTCCTCGCCACCGGTTCCGCCCCGGTGACCCTGCCGGCGCCCGGCGGCGACCACCCGCAGGTGCTGAAGCTGCGCAGCCTGGCCGACGGGGTTGCCCTGCGGGACGCTGCCGCCAAGGCCAGCTCGGTGATCATCGTGGGTTCCGGCTTCATCGGGTGCGAGGCAGCGGCGTCGCTGGCCGCGTCGGGCAAGACGGTCACCCAGGTGTCCGACGAGGCGATGCCGCAGCTGCACCGCCTCGGCGAGGACGTGGCTCGCGTGTTGGCCGGCTGGCTCACCGAGGCGGGGGTGACCCTCGTCGGCGGGGTCCGGGTCACCGGGATCGAGGACGGCACGCGGGTGCTGCTGTCCGGGCACGACCCGATCGAGGCCGACCTGGTCCTCACCGCGGTGGGGGCCGCTCCCCTGGGTGAGCTGGCCGACCACGCCGGCCTCGACGTGCACGACGGCCGCGTCGTCGTCGACGAGCACCTCACCACCAGCGCAGCGGGTGTGTGGGCCGCCGGCGACGTCGCCTACGCCCGCAACGCCACCGCCGGACGGCACCTGGCCGTGGAGCACTGGGACGACGCCGACGCGATGGGCACGATCGCCGGCACGAACGCAGCCGGGGGCGACGCGACGTGGGACACGGTGCCGGGGTTCTGGTCCGAGATCGGCGAGCGGTTCCTGCAGTACTCCGCGTGGGGCGACGGGTACGACACGGCCCGCTTCGTCGACCACGGCGAGGGCTCGTTCACCGTCTGGTACGGCCAGGAGGGCACGACGGTCGGGGTCCTGACGTGCAGCGCCGACGCCGACGACGAGAAGGGCCGCGAGCTGATCCGCACGGGCGCCCCGCTACCGAGCTGAGCGCGCCCGGGGGCGAGGTGTGGCGCAGGTGGGACTGAGAACCTACGCTGACCTCACCCCGCCCCCGGAGTGTCCTCGATGGTGTTTCTGCTGTGCTTCAGCCCCGCGGTCCTCTTCGGGCTGCTGTGGCGGTTGTTCCCGGCGGACGGTGCGCCGCCGCGCTGGCGGTTGCGGGTCGCGTCGCTGCTCGAACGCGTCGCGGGCCGTCTGCGTCGCCGCCCGCCGCCGGGCCCAGACCCGTTCGTCGCGCTGCGGCTGCAGACCCGGCTCGGCGTGGTCGCCGCCAACGCACAGCGCCTGGAGAACGACCCGGCGGCCTTTGCCAGGGCGCAGCGGCTGATCGCCATGATGCTGGCCTACGACCAGCTGCTCGAGGAAGCCTGCGTGCTGGCCGGGGTCGAGGCCGCGACGCTGCAACCGAACAACCCCGACGAGCGGTTCCGCAAGGAGGTTGAGCTGACGGCCCGCGGGTGGTCCTGGTGATCGCCCCGATCAGCAGGTGGGGCCGGTTCCACCGGCCTGTCGACCGCCGCGAGGCGCGACGCTCATCGCGACCGTGACGACGTCGCCGTGATCGATCCCCTCGCTCGTCCGCACCGCGTTCTTGACCGGCAGGACGTAGCCGCCGTCCTTGGGCAGCAACGACGTCTCCCACTCGGTGGCGCCGATCCGCGCGCGGACCGGGACTGCACCCCAGCCGTAGGAGGCTTGTTCGGAACGCACGTAGGCGCAGCTGCCCGTCGACAGCGTCAGCCAGTAGAACGGCGCGGGTCCGCGCCACTCCCACAGCTCGCCGCTGAACTCGGTGTCCATGGGCTCATCTCAGCACCCCGGTGGGGGCGGCACCAGTGCTCTCACTTCTCGCAGGCGATCCCGTCGTCGTCGCGGTCGAGCCCGCTGCGGTAGCCGGGTTGTCCGCGCAGGATCGGGGCAACCCCGGCTGCGCGAACCGCGGCGCAGTTCGTGTAGTACGCCTCCGGTGCGGGGGCCGGGGCCGGGGCCGGTGCGGGTGCGGGGACCGGTGCGGGTGCGGGGACCGGTGCCGGTGCCGGTGCCGGTGCCGGTGCGGGTGCGGGTGCGGGTGCGGGTGCGGGTGCGGGTGCGGGTGCGGGTGCGGGTGCGGGTACGGCTTCGCGGGCAGGCGCAGGGACGGGGGCCGCCGACGCCGTCAGCTCGTTCGGGCATCCGCTGAGCACGCGGGCGATCGCCGCCCGCTCGGCCGCGGTCACCCACAATCCGTACTTGGCCTTCACCGTCACCTGCCGTGCGACGTAGGCGCAGCGAAAGGCCTTGTTCGGCGGCAGCCAGG
>JBDTDI010000105.1:0-4666 GCA_039923155.1 Mycobacteriaceae bacterium
GGGCAGGGGGCGTTGGCCAACGCCCGGCACGAGTTCGCCGCCGCCGCGACCGACGCCCGCGCCGCCCAGCGGGCCAACGCCTACTTCGCCCCGTCCTACGGGGTGCTCACCGACGCCCTGACCCAGCTGGGTGACTACCCCGGCGCCACCGCCGCGGCGCAGAAGATGCTGAACCTCAAGCCGGGCATCTCCTCGTTCACCCGCGCCTCCTACGACCTGGAGCTGCACGGCAAGGTGACCGAGGCGCGTCGGGTGCTCATCCAGGCCCTGGGCTCCTCCTCGGACCCCGGTGACCAGGCCTACTGCCACACCTACCTGGGGGAGCTGGCCTTCTCCACCGGCGACCTCGACCAGGCTGAGTCCGACTACGCGGCCGGGCTGGCGCTCGCCCCGGACGACGCCGGCCTGCTGCTCGGCAGGGCGAGGATGCAGGCGGCGCGAGGGGATACCGTCGCCGCCGTGACCGGTTACCAGCACGTGGTGGACGTGCGGCCGTTGCCCGGTTCGCTGGTGGAGTACGGGCAGCTGCTTGAGTCCCTGGGCCGAACCGCCGAGGCGAAGGCCCAGCTCTCGCTGTTCACGGCCTCGGAGCAGCTCTTCGCCGCCAACGGCGTGCAGGACTCGTTGACCGCTGCACTGCTCGCCGCCGACGACGGCGACGGCGCTGCCGCGGTGGCCGCCGGCACGGCCGAGTACGCCACCCGGCAGAACATCGACGCCGCCGACGCGCTCGGCTGGGCGCTGCACGCCGCAGGTCGCGACGCGGAGGCGATGCCGTACGCGCAGCAGGCCACCCGCCTGGGCACCCAGAACGCCTCCTTCCTCTACCACCGAGGGATGATCGAGGCTGGCGTCGGTGACACCAGCGCCGCCCGCGCCACCCTGACCAGGGCCCTGGACCTGAACCCCTACTTCTCACCGCTGTCGGCCCCGCGGGCGCGCGCGGCGCTGGCCAAGCTGGGCGGGCCCCTGTGACGGGTACGGCCAGCTCGGGGGTGAGGATCTCGGTTCGGGTTCTCACGCTGCTGGTGGTGCTGCTGGGCGCGCTGGTGCTCAGCGGCGCCTCGGCGAGCGCCCACCCCTTGGGAAACTTCACCGTCAACCACTACGACGGGCTCACCCTGCACCCCGAGCGGGTCGACGTGACCGCGGTGCTCGACAGTGCGGAGCTGCCCACCGCGGCCGAGAAGCCGACCATCGACGCCAACGGTGACGGGGTGATGTCGGCCTCCGAGCTCGCCGCCTTCGCGGGCCTGCAGTGCCGGCAGATCGCGGCCGCGGTGCGGGCGACCGTCACGCCTGAGGGTTCGCCCGCCCAGGCCCTGAGCTTTGCCGTCGACGCCAGCTCGGCGGTCACCGCGGCGGGGTCGGCGAACCTGCCGACGCTGCGGGTCACCTGCGGGTTGACCGCGCCGGCGCAGCTGTCCCGCCCCGCGACGCTGATCTACGCCAACGGCTTCCGTTCCGACCGCGTCGGGTGGAAGGAGATCACCGTCGTCGGCGACGGGGTGCGCACCATCAGCTCCCCGGTCCCTGAGCGCAGCACCAGCGACGAGCTGCGGCGCTACCCGGGTGACGTGCTCGCCTCCCCGCTGCAGGTGGAGTCGGTCACGGTCTCCACCGCCCCGGGCTCGGGCAGCACCTTCTCCTCCTTCGCCACCCCGGCTGGGTCCGGTGACCCGTTCACCGCGGCGATCGCCAGGGCAGACAAGTACCTCGAGAGCGTCGTCGGCGGCACCCTGACCCCGGTGGTGGGCCTGCTCGCCGTGCTGTTGTCGTTGTTGCTGGGGGCGGGGCACGCGGTGCTGCCCGGACACGGCAAGACGGTGATGGCGGCGTACCTGGCGGGCAAGCGCGGCTCGCGACGCGATGCGCTGACCGTGGGGGCCACCGTCACCCTGACCCACACCCTCGGGGTGCTGGTCGTGGGCACGCTCATCACCGTGGGCGCCCAGTTCGCGGGGGAGCAGCTGCTGCGGTGGCTCGGGGTCATCAGCGGGCTGCTCGTCGCCGCGATCGGGTTCGGGCTGCTGGTCACCGCGGTGCGGACGCGCCGGGGACGAGCCGCCGCGGTGCGGGCCGAGCTCGTCCTGGTCGGGGTGGTCGGCACCGGGTCGGCGGACACGGAGGCACCCACCGGGCACCGGCACGGTCATGGGCCCGGACATGGGCACGGACACGGCCACGGACACGGCCACGACGATCCCGGATACACCCGACGCGGTCTGGTGGGCATGGGAATCGCCGGCGGACTGGTGCCCAGCCCATCGGCGACCGTCGTGCTCGCCGCGTCGATCGCTCTGGGGCGCACGGTGTTCGGAATCGGCCTGGTCCTCGCGTACGGGCTCGGGATGGCTGCGACCCTGACCGCGGTCGGTCTGCTGCTGGTCCGGGTGCGCCATCGGCTCGACACCGCCGCCGGCGGCGGACCGGGGCGTTGGGGCCGGCTCGGAGCGCGCGTGGAGACCCTGACCGCGGTGCTACCCGTGCTCACCGCGGTCCTCGTGCTCTTGGTGGGTCTGTTCCTGGCCACGCGTGGCATCCTCACCAGCTACGCCTGAGACTTGCCCGCCCAGCCATCCACCACACCCGTCATGGAGACCAACGTGCCGCTGAAGGTGTGGACCGGCCGGCTGCTCGTCGCGCTGACGGTGGCGATCCTGGCCGGCTGCACCTCCTCGGGGGACGCTCCGGCCCGCTTCCAGGCCGACGGGGCCGTGAAGCTGAACTGCATGCAGCACCAGACGCAGGCGCCGGGCTCGGACTACACGGACCCGGAGCGGGCCGATCTCGGGCGCAACCTCACGGTCTTCAAGTACTACGTGCTCAACGGCGCAGTGAAGTACTGCGACGGCGAGGGGCCCACCGCCGCCGACCGGGCGTGGGCGCAGTTCGTGGCTAAGCAGACCGGCAACCGTGCGTCGGTGGCGCCGATCCTGGACGCCCCGGCGAGCTGAGGACCGGGTCGGCGCAGGGGTCGACCCACCAGGGGTGGGCCGCCGACCTGAGAGACTGGTCCGCACGACGGCGACGGGTGGTGTGGGCGTGACGCTTGAGCTGGTGCTGGGCGCAGGTGCCCTGGTCCTCGTGCTGGGCGTCCTGGGCGCTCGGGTGTCCTCCTCGCTCGGCCTGCCCGCGCTGCTGCTGTTCCTCGCCATCGGCGTGGCCCTCGGTGGGCCTGGGCTCGGGCTGCAGTTCACCGACACCGAGCTGACCGAACAGCTGGGTCTGGCCGCCCTCGTGCTCATCCTCACCGAGGGGGGCCTGACCACGCGGTGGTCTGTGGTGCGCCCGTCCCTGAGGCTGGGGGCAGCGTTGGCCACCGTCAGCGTGGTGGTCAGCATCGGGGTGCTGGGCACGGCGGCCCACCTGCTGCTGGGCCTGGAGTGGCGCACGGCGCTGCTGTGGGGGGCCGTGCTGTCCTCCACCGACGCGGCCGCGGTGTTCAGCGTGCTTCGGGGGCTCTCGGTGCGACGCAGCCTCGCGGGGGCGCTGGAGCTGGAGTCGGGCCTCAACGACGCCCCCGTGGTGATTGCGGTGGTGCTGTTCGCCGGCAGCGGTCCGGTGTCCTGGTGGACTCCGGCGCTGGTGTTCTACGAGCTCGGGGTCGGCGCCCTGGTGGGTGCGGTGCTGGGGGTGTCAGGCGCCTGGGTGCTGCGCCGCATCGCGCTGC
The DNA here is from genome assembly GCA_039923155.1 of Mycobacteriaceae bacterium. Classification (GTDB taxonomy): domain Bacteria; phylum Actinomycetota; class Actinomycetes; order Mycobacteriales; family Mycobacteriaceae; genus Rhodococcus_D. The sequence continues at coordinate 3,674 of JBDTDI010000105.1, forward strand.
CCGCGACCGGGTTGTACCCGTTGTCCGCGGTTGCCATGTGTGTGCTCAGCTATTCTGGCGGTCAGCTGCTGCACGCCAGCGGCCTGCTGGCCACGTACATCTGCGCCCTCGTGCTGGGCAACGCCGACCTGCCGCACCGCAGCGACACGGTCTCCTTCGCCGAGGGCACGGGGTGGCTGGCGCAGATCGGGCTGTTCGTCATGCTGGGCCTGTTCGCCTCGCCGGAACGCCTGCTCGGCGCGGTCCCCGAGGCCCTGCTGGTGGGGGCGGTGCTGCTGCTCGTCGCCCGACCGCTGTCGGTGCTGGCCGCCGCGGGTCCGCTGCGCGTCCCGTGGCGGGAACAGGTGTTCCTGTCGTTGGCGGGGCTGCGCGGTGCGGTTCCGATCGTGCTGGCCACCATCCCGTTGACTGCGGGACTGCCCGGGGCGCAGCGGCTGCTCGACGTGGTCTTCGTGCTCGTCGTCGTGCTCACCGCCGTGCAGGGCGCGGGCCTGCCCTCCGCGGCCCGTCGGCTCGGGGTGACCGTCGTCGAGGTGGAGGAGATGGAGGTCGACGCCGCACCCCTGGACGTGCTGCACGCCGATCTGCTGCAGGTCGGGGTCCCTGCGCAGTCGCGGTTGCACGGGGTCTACCTGGGCGAGCTCCGCCTGCCCGAGGGTGCGTCGGTGACCCTCGTCGTGCGCGCCGGGGTCGGCTTCACCCCCGACCTGCAGACGCGGTTGCGCCACGGTGACCGGTTGCTGGTGGTCACCCCACGTGGTGCGAGGGAGGCCACCGAGGCGCGGCTGCGGGCGGTGGACGCCGGAGGTCGGCTCGCCCGTTGGCGCGGGATCACCGGCACGCCGTAGGGCGAACGGGGTCGTGAGCGGGCCCGCCCCGGTCTGCGGGATGATGGGCAGGTGTCCAGCCACGATGAGCCCGTCCCACCGCCCGCGCGGCCCCCGGCGGACACGAAGACGCAGGTCCCCGAGGCGACCGGACACGTCGACACCA
>JBDTDI010000106.1:0-29448 GCA_039923155.1 Mycobacteriaceae bacterium
GGCCACGGCTGCTCCGGGGAGCTGGGTGCGGTCATCGGGTGGGGGGCGGGATGGTCATCGGACAGGGAGCGGCGTGCTCACTGCGCGCGGACCTTCGCGATGCGGTTCGAGAGCATGGTGAGGAACGGCTCACGAGCCTGACCCGCCCGCTCGTGCAGCAACGTGTCCTCCAGCTCGGTCACCGACAGGGTGCGCAACCGGGCTCGCAGCTGCGCGAGGGTCATCGCGTCGTAGCCGGGCAGCGGGGCCACACCGAGGTCGGCGGCCGCCTCGGCCTGGGCCTTCGCGGTGGCCGGGGTCGGGCGCGCGCCGTTGGTCTCGACGTCGGCGGGAACCTGGGAGTAGAGCGCGAAGCGTCCGTTGCGTGACGGCCGCGCCGGCGGCGGCGTCGCCACCGGAACCCGGGGGGCCGTGCCCCGATCGGTGGGACCCGGCCCCGTGGGCGCGAGGTCCTCGTCGAACGTGGCCCACTCCGGGGCTTCCGCGGCGGGGGACAGGAAGGAGAGCAGCTCGTCGCCCCGGATGGCCAGCGCGGTCAGCTGCTGCTGCGCGCGCATGAAGCTCTGCAGCACCTGGCTGACGGCGGTCACGGGCAGCGAGGTGACCGTGGTGGGCAGGTTTCGCGCCTCGTCGAAGACGGTGGCGGCGAGTCCCGCGGCGACCCGGACGGGGAGGGGCAGTGCAGGCATACCCACCAGGGTGCCTCATGGGACCGACACGAGCACAGCGACCCGCGGGGGCCAGGAGCCGCTCAGCGGTCCGATCGGCGGCACGGCCGTACGCTGGAGGCATGTCTGTAGACGTCAGCCTGGGCACCACCGGCAGCACCGACGACGGCACCTCCAAGCGGGTCCTGCTCGCCGAGCCGCGGGGGTACTGCGCCGGGGTGGACCGGGCGGTGGAGACCGTGGAGCAGGCCCTCGCCCAGCACGGCGCCCCCATCTACGTCCGCAAGGAGATCGTGCACAACAAGCACGTGGTGGCGACGCTGAGGGAGAAGGGCGTGGTCTTCGTCGACGAGACCAACCAGGTGCCCGAAGGGTCCATCGTGGTGTTCTCCGCGCACGGCGTCTCCCCCGCCGTGCGCGCCGGCGCGGTGGAGCGCAACCTGCACGCGATCGACGCCACGTGCCCGCTGGTCACCAAGGTCCACCAGGAGGCCAAGCGGTTCGCCCGCGACGACTTCGACATCCTGCTCATCGGGCACGACGGACACGAGGAGGTTGAGGGCACCGCCGGCGAGGCACCGGACCACATCCAGCTGGTGGACGGTCCGGACGCGGTGGCGCAGGTGCGGGTGCGTGACGAGAGCAAGGTCATCTGGCTGTCACAGACCACCCTGAGCGTGGACGAGACGATGGACACGGTGCGCCGGCTGCGCGAGCGCTTCCCGACCCTGCAGGACCCGCCGAGCGACGACATCTGCTACGCCACCCAGAACCGCCAGGTCGCGGTGAAGGCCATGGCGCCGGAGTGCGACCTCGTCGTGGTGGTCGGTTCCCGCAACTCCTCCAACTCGGTGCGGCTGGTGGAGGTGGCGCTCGGGGCGGGAGCGCCAGCGGCGCACCTGGTGGATCACGCCGGTGAGATCGACGCGACGTGGATCGACGGGGTGCGCACCGTCGGGGTGACGTCAGGAGCGTCGGTTCCTGAGATCCTGGTGCGGGGGGTCCTGGAGTGGTTGGCCGAGCGTGGTTACGGCGAGGTGCAGCCGGTCACCACCGCCAACGAGACCCTGGTCTTCGCCTTGCCCCACGAGCTGCGCAAGCGCACCTGAGCGGCGCAGCGCGGTCACCGCGGTGCTGAGTCCGAGTGGCCCGCATCGGGCCGCTGGTATTCGGGCCGCTGGTACTCGGGCCGCTGGTACTCGGGGTGGCGCCCGGGCGGGGGCTGGTAGCTACCCGCAGGAGGGAAGCGGGGACTGGTCGGCAGCGGCGGCGCTGTCCTGTCGCCGTGGCGCCCGGACGGCGCTGCTCCCGAACTCGGCCCGTAGCGGCGAGGCTCCCTCGCCCCATCGGGACGGGGCCGCGGCGCTCTCGGGTCGGAGTTGCCGGCCGGACGTTGGTCAACCGTGCGCCACGGACGAGGATCCCCTCCACGCGCAGTGCTTCGACCCCCTGCGCGAGCGATTTCTCCCGGGAGCGGTGGTGCGCTCGTCGGGTTGCCCCCGTCGGTCCGAGACGACGGTCTCCAGCCGCTGTGCGCCCCGGAACCCGCAGCCGCGCTGGGGCTGTCTGCTGGACCATCGCTTGCGTCGCTCCCGTGGACATCCTCGTCGCGAGGAGCCTGATCTGGGTGGCGGCGTCGCCGTTGCAGCGCCATTCGCAGACCGCCGAGCACGAGGACGACGACCGTCGTGACGGCCGTGGTGGGGAAGGCGTTGACCAGCGGCAGGGCCAGGGCGATAGCCGTGCTGCGCAACCCCCCGCGCCCCGCACGGCCGACGACCTCCGCCATCAGCGGCACTGCGACCACCAGGACCAACGGCGGCTGCACCATGGCGGCGAACAGTCCGCGCCTGGTCACCACCAGCACCGCGACGACGCACCCGCTCACGTACAGGACCCGGAACGGAACGCCGAGATCGTCGGTTCGGCCGAGGTCGATGCCCGCACCCACCGCGGTGGCCACGAGAGCGAAAACCACCACGGCCCACCAGGGCACCCCGCGACGACTGCTGAGCACGGACTGCTCGTCGTGGCGGACCTCGCGTGGGGTCCGAGCAGCGCTCATCACGTCGCGAGAGTAGCCGCCGAAGCCGCGGCACCCGACGGTTCGAGGGTGCGCAGGGGTTCAGCCCTGCCTGCGTTCACCTCCTTCCAGCAGCTCGACGGCCTGCAGTCGGCGGGGTGAGGCCTCGATCGGCGTCACCGCCGCGATGGGGCCGTTGCCGCTGTCCACCCCGGTCTCGCCGAGCTTGCGCGCCGTGACGAGCACCCGACTCTCCATCGAGCTGACCGTGGAGTTGAACGAGTCGACGGCGCGACCGAGCTGACCACCGAGGCGTTCGAGGTGGGAGCCGACCGTGCCGAGGCGCGCATGCAGCTCCCGGCCCAGCGCGAGCACCGCCGCCGCCTGCTCCGACAAGGCCTCCTGGCGCCAGGAGTAGGCGACCGTGCGCAGCAGCGCGATGAGGGTGGTCGGAGTGGCGATGATCACGTCGCGGGCGAAGGCGTGCTCGAGCAGCCCCGGGTCGGCCGACAACGCGGCCTCCAGGAACGGGTCACCCGGGACGAAGAGCACCACGAACTCGGGGCTCGGCGTGAAGGCCCGCCAGTAGGTCTTGGCCGACAAGGCGTCGACGTGGGCCCGCAGTGCCCGGGCGTGTCGCGCCAGCTTCGCCGTGCGGGTCTGCTCGTCCCCGGCCTCGACGGCCTCCAGGTACGCCGCGAACGGGACCTTCGCGTCGACCACCACCTGTCGCCCACCGGACAGCCGCACCACCATGTCCGGTCGCACCCGCAGGGTGCTGTCCGCTCCGGCTGCGTCGCTGACCTCCCCAGAAACCTGGGTGTCGAAGTCGCAGTGCTCGACCATCCCGGCCAGCTCCACCACCCGCTCCAGCTGCAGCTCACCCCACCGACCACGCACCTGCGGGGCTCGCAGCGCCGTCACCAGCTGGGTGGTCTGGGTCGTCAGCTGTTGTGACGTGCGGTGCATGCCGGCGACCTGCTCGCGCAGCCCCGCGTAGGCCTCCACCCGCGTGTGCTCCACCGTGCGGACGTGCTCGGCGAGGTTCGTCACCGCGTCCCGCAGCGGGCCGACGATGCCGGCTACCTGCTCGCCAACCGCACCTGATGAACGGCGGGCGGCGTCAGCCCCCAGCAGCTCCAACGAGCGCCGCACCGTCTCCTCGTTGGCGCGCCCGGCCGCCAGGTCGGCCTCGGCCCTGGCCACCCGCGCACCCGAGCGCCCGGCCTGCGCCAAGGCGCCCAGCACCACCCCCAGCAGCAGGGCGGTGAGCACGATGAGCGCCGTTGAGAGGTCCATGAAGCCCAGCATGGGTGAGGCCTCCGACAGTTTGCGAAGGGCGCGGCGCGGCACCGCCAGAGCTGTCGGTGTCCTCCCCTAGCGTCACGACCATGTTGTTGCTGCACACCTCGGACTGGCACGTGGGCCGCACCTTTCACGGTGCGGACCTGCTGGCCGACCAGGCGCGCTCCCTGGAGCACCTGGCCGGGCTGGTCGCCGCGCACGGCGTCGACGTCGTCCTGGTCGCGGGCGACGTGTACGACAGGGCGGTCCCGAACGCGCGCTCGGTGCAGGTGTGCACGCGCGCCCTGGAACAGATCAGGGACGCAGGGGCGCGCATCGTGGTGACCCCCGGAAACCACGACTCGGCACCGCGACTGGGTGCCGCCGCCTCCTTCGCGGCGGCCGGTGGGCTCCACCTGCGCACCTCCACCGCCGAGGTCGACGTGCCGGTCCTGCTCGACGACGACCACGGTGAGGTCGCGCTGTACGGGCTGCCGTTCCTGGAGCCGGACACCGCCCGGCACGTCCTGAGGGCCCCCGACGCCCACTCGCACGCCGCCGTGCTCGGCGTCGCGATGGACAGGGTCCGGGCCGACCTGGCCACTCGCCCCGGTACCCGCAGCGTGGTGCTGGCCCACGCGTTCGTCGTCGGCGGCCAGGTGAGTGGCAGCGAGCGCACCATCTCCGTCGGCGGGGTCGAGACCGTGCCCGCCGGTGTGTTCGACGGGGTTGACTACGTGGCCCTGGGGCACCTGCACAGCCCGCAGGTCATCTCCGAGCGGGTGCGCTACTCGGGCAGCCCCCTGCCGTACTCCTTCGGCGAACGCAGCCACCGCAAGGCCGCGTGGCTGGTCGAGCTCGACGCCGACGGGCTCGGGCAGGTCCAGCGCCTGGAGCTGCCCGTGGTTCGCGGGCTCAGCCAGCTCACCGGTGAGCTCGACGCCCTCCTGACCGACCCGGCCCACGCCCCGGCCGAGGAGCACTACGTCTCTGCCGTGCTCGTCGATCCGGTGCGCCCGCTGGACGCCATGCGCCGTCTGCAGACCCGCTTCCCGCACGCGGTGCACCTGCAGTGGCAGCCGCCCGCCCGCAGCGGGGTCCTGCGCTACGCGGAGAAGGTGCGTGGACGCACCGACGCGGCCGTGGTCGCCTCGTTCCTCACCGACGTCCGCAGTGCCCCCCAGACGTGGGAGGTCGAGCTGGTCAGCGAGGGCCTGCGCAGCAGGCAGGAGGTGGACCGATGAGGTTGCACTCGTTGCAGGTGACGGCGTTCGGCCCGTTCGCGGGCACCGAGTCCGTCGACTTCGACGCGCTCGGCGCCGACGGGTTGTTCCTGCTGCACGGACCCACCGGGGCGGGCAAGACCACAGTCCTCGACGCGGTCGCCTTCGCCCTGTTCGGGGCCCTGCCCGGGGCACGTTCCGACCCCGACGGTCGCCGGCTGCTCAGCGACCACGCCGCGCCGGGCACTGGCCCCCGGGTGGTGCTGGAGCTGACCGTCGGCGGGTCGCGGCTGCGCCTGGAGCGCAGCCCGGAGCACCAGCGGCCCCGGCTGCGCGGCTCGGGCACCACCAAGGCCCAGGCGAGCGCGTCGCTGACCTGGTTGGACGAGCCCCAGGCTGCGCCGTGCACCCGCATCGACGAGGTGGCCAGGGAGGTGGAGCGGCTGCTGGGGATGAGCGCCGACCAGTTCTTCCAGGTGGTGCTGCTGCCGCAGGGGGCCTTTGCGACCTTCCTGAGGGCGAACACCGCCGAACGGGCCACGCTGCTGGAAAAGCTGTTCGACACGGCGCGCTTCGCCGACGCCGAGCAGTGGCTCGTCGAGCGCCGTCGACGGTCCGCGTCGGCCGTCGAGGAGGCGACCCACGAGCTGCAGGTGGCCCTGGCCCGGCTGGCCACCGCCGCCGGCGTCGAGCCCGCTCCCGATGACACCGAGGAATGGGTGCGTTCCCTGCGGGTCGCCGCCGCCGCCGCCGACGCCTCAGCCCGCCTCGAGCTGACCCGGGCCCGGGTGGGGGAGAAGCAGAGGAGGCAGGCGGTTGAGGACACCCGAGCGCGCGCCGCGCTGGTGCTGCGGCGTGACGAGGCCACCAGCCGGCTGGCCGAGATCGCCTCCGGTGCGTCCGCGCTCGCCCAGGATCGCGCGGCGCTGGACGCCGGTGCCCGCGCCCAGCACGTGGCCGTGGCCGAGCGAGAGGCGGCCTCAGCACGGCTGCGGGCGCAGCGCAGCGAGCACGAGGTGACGGCGTTGACCGAGCTGCTCGCCGCGGACCCTGATGGCGCGGCCGCGCTGGCCCGCACCGCGAGTCGTGCAGAAGCGGCCCTGTTCGACGTGGCGCGAGACGAGCCGGCGGCCCTGTTCGCACTGCCGGACCTCTCGAGCGAGTGCGACCGCTGGCGGCGGGAGGTGGGACGCCTCGGTGAGCTGGTCACCGTGTCCGAGGAAGCGGCGAAGAACCAGGCGCGCGTGTGCGAGCTGGCCGAGCGGGTGGACATCCTTGATCGCGGGCTGGCCGATGTGAGCGAACAGCGGCGTGCGCTGCCCCTGGAGCAGGAGGTGGCGGAGGCGGACCTGCGGGCCGCACGCCGGGCGGCCGACAGCCTGGTGGGGTTGGTCGACGCCGCCGCGCAGGCCGGCGGGCGGGTCACGGCCGCCGCCGAGGTACCAGAGCGGGAAGCGGCCCACACCTGCTCCGTCCGGGCCCACGCGGCCGCGGTCTCCGTTCAGCTGGACACCCGCCAGCACTGCCTGGACCTGCGCGAGCAGCGCCTGCAGGGCATGGCGGCCGAGCTCGCCGGCCAGCTGACCGAGGGGGCGGCGTGCACGGTCTGCGGCGCGGTGGAACACCCGGCCCTGGCGCAGCAGTCAGCGTTCGCGGTGAGCGGGGACGACGAGGCCACCGCCCGTGCTGCCGAACAGGCGGCCGTCGCCCGGGTCGCCGCCGCAGCAACGACCGTGGCCGCTGCCGCGGCCGCGGTAGAGCTGGCCCGGGTGCGCAGCGCAGGGTTGACGCCGACCGCGGCACGGGAAGCCCACGAACGGGCTCGTGCCGCCCAGGTTCGGGCGCAGAGCCTGGCCGACACCCTGGGCGCGGCCGAGGAGCGCTGCGCGACGGTCACCGCCGTGCTCGGGGGGCTAGCGCAGCAGGAGCTGGTGCTCGGCCAGAACCGGGCCTCCGCCCAGGCGCAGCGCGCCACCCTCACCGAGGCCCTGGCGCACGCCCAGCAGCGGACGGACGCGGCGCGGGGCGCCGACGACACCGTCCTGGACCGCCTTCAGCGCCTGGACGCCCTCGTCGCCACCGGGGCCAAGCTCGTCGCGGCGGCGACCGCGGCCCGCGGTGAGCGTCAGGACGTGGCCGAGCGTGAGCGGTGTGCCGTGGCACTGGCCACCGAGCAGGGCTTCGCGAACGTCGCCGCCGCCCTCGCCGCCGTCCTGCCCGAGGAGCAGCGGGCTGCGCGGGCCGCCCGGGTCGAGCAGGTCGACCGGGACGAGGCCCACGCCCGTGCGGTGCTCGATGAGCGCGAGGTGCACGCGTTGGGCGCGCTCGACGCCCGCGCCGTTCGAGATGCGCTGGCCGCAGCGGTGCACGCCCAGGAGTTCGCGGGTCAGCAGCTCGGGCAGGCACACGCAGCAGCCGCGACGGCGGCCGCCCGGCACGAGCAGGTGTCGGTGCTGGGCGGAGCCGTGGCCGAGCAGCTCCTCCGGCTGCGTCCGGCGCTGGAGCTGGCCGCTCGGCTGACGGCACTGGCGGATGTGGTCGCGGGACGAGGACAGAACGCCAGGAAGGTGTCCCTGCACTCCTACGTCCTGGCGGCCCGGCTGGAGGAGGTGGCCGCGGCGGCGTCGTTGCGGCTGCGACGCATGTCCGCCGGTCGCTACGAGTTCGTGCACACCGACGCGGCCGGACCGCGCGGCACCCGGGGCGGGCTCGGGCTGGACGTGCTCGACGACCACACCGGCGCCCAGCGTTCCACCAAGACCCTCTCCGGAGGGGAGTCGTTCATGGCCTCGCTCAGCCTGGCGCTGGGGCTCGCGGACGTGGTGGCCGAGGAGGCCGGCGGAGTCCAGCTCGACACCCTGTTCATCGACGAGGGCTTCGGGTCCCTGGACTCCACCAGCCTGGAGGAGGTGATGGCCGTGCTCGACGAGCTGCGAGCCGGCGGCCGGGTGGTGGGCATCGTCAGCCACGTCGACGAGCTCCGCCACCGGATCCCCAGCCAGCTCCAGGTGGTGGCCACCCGGACGGGCTCGTGCCTCACCCGTGGCTGATCGCGCCGCTCACAGGCGAGGCGGCGCTCACGGTCCCGTGGTCAGCCTTCTTCGTGGGCGAGCAGCCACCGCTTGACGTCGGTGCCCCAACGGAACCCACCGAGCCCACCGTCGGACCGGAGCACCCGGTGGCACGGCACGAACAGGGCGGCGGCGTTGCGCGCGCACGCACTGGCGGCGGCTCGCACCGCCGTCGGTCGACCGGCCAGGGCGGCGTAGCCGGTGTAGGTCACCGGCCCGCCCGGCGGCACGGTGCGCAGCACCTGCCAGGCGTGGACCAGGAACTCTCCGGAGAGCTGCCGCACTTCCACGTCGTCGATCGCGTGGTGCTCGCCGGCGTGGTAGACGCGGACGGCGTGGCTCACCGCGCCCAGGTCAGCCACCTCGCGGACGACGGCCGGGCGCAGCGTCGGGTGCACCTGGGGCAGCAGCAGATCCAGCTCGGCGGTCCAGCCCGCGGCCAGGACGGCGCCGTCGTCGTCGAGCACCGCGCTGAACGGCCCCACCGGGGTGGCGGTGGTGCTCCAGGTCGCCGTCATCTCGACCGAGTCTGTCGTCGTCGTGCGCGGACGTCCAGCGCGTGCTTCCACAGGTGCATCCCGGCGTAGGAGCACCACGGGCTCCACCGGCTCGCCGCCCCCACCAGGTCACCTATCCCGAGCAGCTCCGCGCCCTGGCGCAGCACCAGGTCGCTGGTGAGCAGCACGTCGGGGTGGCCCAGCACCCGCATCAGCACGTAGTCGGCGGTCCACGGACCGATTCCCTTCACCGCCAGCAGCTCGGCCCGCAGCGTGTCGGCGTCACGACCGGGGTTCACCACCAGGTCGCCACCGGCCAGCAACCCGGCCACCCGCACCACGGTGTCGATGCGTCGAGCGGGTCCGGTCAGCACCTCCCGCCCCCGCTCGGCGATGACCGTCGAGGTGGGGAACAGGTGGGTGAGCGCCGATGTCGATGCCCCCCCGGCGGTGCCGGCGGGCCCACCACCGATGGGTGGAAGCGGCACGCCCAGTGCCGCCACGAGCCGACTGCCCGCGGTTCGAGCGGCGGCCAGCGACACCTGCTGTCCGATCACGGTGCGCAGCAGCACCTCTGCCCCGTCGACGGATCCCGGCACGCGGATGCCCGGCGCGGCGGCCACCGAGGTGCGCAGGTGCTCGTCGGCTCCGAGGGCGGCGTCGATGGCGGCCGGGTCGGCGTCCAGGTCGAGCAGGCGACCCACCCGGACGACCGCCGTCCCGAGGTCGCGCAGGTCACCCAGGCGCAGGCTCAGGTCGACCCGAGCCTGCTGCAGGGTGACCGTCATCGCCCCGGGCGCCCGGGGCAGCGCCAGCGTGCGGCCGTAGCGACCCGGAGTGGGTGTGCCGTCGGCTCCCGGGTCGGGGGAGTCCCAGCTCTCCAGCCCGCTCAGCGCGTGTCCGGACAGGAACCAGCCGCTCCAGCCCGTGTGCATCGGAGCCTCAAAGCCCAACCGCAGCCGCACGTGCCCCGGCACCGCCGTCGCCGTGTCCTCGGGCCGATCTCGGGTGACCGCGGCGTGCAGGGCGGCAACGGTGACGCCGAAGATCTGCACGACCGCGTCCTCGAGCTGGTCGGTGCCGGTGAACCCGGTAGCGAGAGCCACGTCGTGGGCCGGCAGGGGACTGGTCTGCAGCAACACCCGTGCGGTGTGCGTGCGGTAGGCGTGGTCGAGCACGGCGACCCCGGCTCCCAGCTCCGTCGCCAGCGAGTGGTCCAGGTCCCGATCCGAGCAGCCCAGCAGCGCGGCCACCCCGATCGTCCCGACACGCTGAAAAGTCCCGTCGGCTACGAGTCGCAGGGCGCGAGCGGGCAGAGTGCCCCACCGCCCCCGCTCGGCCCAACCGGGCACCGCGTCGGGCACGCAGCGTCGGCACGGTCGGTAGCCGGACTGCTGCGCAACGGCAGCGGAGGAGAGCAGCACGACGTCGTCGGGCTCGGTCGGGCCGGCTGGACAGCTGGGGCGGCAGTAGGTGCCGCAGGCGGGATCGGCAGCGACGAACATCCCGTCGGTGCGGGCGTCACGCTCGCGCACCGCCCGCCGACACGCCGAGGTCTCGAGCACCGACCCAGCCTTCCACCCCGGGCCGTCGTCGCTCTCCTGCCGCGTCGGGTGAGGCTGCCGGGGCGTCGGCGGACTCAGCGGGTGAGCAGGTAGCTGTACTGCGGGCAGTAGACCGTGACGGCTTCGCCGACGAAGTAACCGGCCAGGGCGTCCCAGTAGCGGTACGGGGCGTCGAGCAGCTTGTTCGCCTCGGCGGTGAGCGTGCTGCCGCCCTCGAGCTGGTCGCACACGTTGTGACCGCCCGCGGCGCGGGTGGCCGCGCTGGGGGTCACGATTCCCCTGGCGTTGAGGCGGGCGAGGAAGTCGACGTCGGCGGAGCTGTAGATGGGGTCGGGGGCGGGTGGCACCGTCATGTACTCGGTGACCGTGGAAGGTCCGGTCGGTGGCGCGGCCGTTACCTGGTCAGGGGCGGTGGAGGCCGCGGCGGCCACCTCGGCGGCGACCGGAGTTCCCGACAGGGTCTGCTCACCCAGCCCGCACGCCGCGACGCCCAGCGTCAGCGTTGCGGTGAAAAAAATCATTGCGCCGCGACGCGCGGAACCGGACCTGTGCATTGTTGCCCCCGTTGATGTCGAACACTTTCGCCCGTCACCGCGTCACTCACGGTCTCGTGACGAACAATCGTAATTGTGTCAGCCGAGGGAGCCTCACGACGACGAGGTCCCGCGCAGGCGTAGCGGACGCGATTCCGGGCCCGAGCGGGATCCGCGTCCACCAGGCCGCTGAGTGGTCTAAAGTGCGCGGACCGCGCTGCGCGAGGTGCGCTGGGCGGACGTGCGAAGGACGAGGGGACACGACGGTGAGCGGACCGGTCAGCTGGGACAAGGGCGATGGGGGAGACGGCTCGGCGTGGGGCCAAGCTGGCGGTGACACCGGCCAGGGCTACGGCGGCCAGGGCTACGGCGGCGAGGGCTACGGCGACCAGCAGTACGGCGACCAGCAGTATGGGGCCCAGCAGTCCGGCACCCAGTCGTACGGGGCCCATCCCTACGGGGCGCAGGACTACAACGCCCAGTCCTACGGGCAGGCGCCGGCGGCCTACCCCAGCTCGGGCAGCTACCCGCAGCAGATCCCGCCGACCAACGCGGGGTGGGCCGTGGTGGCCACGATCTTCTTCTGGCCGCTGGCGTTCGTCGCGTTCACCGCCTCGTCGAACGTCACGCGCCTGTGGATGATGGGGGACTACGCCGGCGCCCAGGCGGCGTCCGAGCAGGCCAAGCGGATGGGCAAGATCGCACTGATCATCCTGGCCGTGCTCGTGGTCCTCTACATCGTCTTCATCGTGCTGGTCATCGGTGTGGCGGCGAGCCGCAGCACGAGCTGACGTCGCCCGGTCCCGGCCACCCGGCAAGTCTCAGCCCACCCTCAGGATCGAGAGGGCACACTGGACCCCCGTGAGCAACGACCGGCCTGAATCTCGGCACGCCGTCGCACCTCGACCCGGCGGGTCGTCCGACGTGCGTCGCGTCGCTGCCTGGGCGGTCAAGCTGCTCGCGATCGGTCTCGCGGTGGTCGTTCTCGCCGGCACCGGCTACGCCTGGACCAACGTGCGAAACCTGACCACCCAGGTGACCCGGATCGACCAGCTGGGCCTGGGACCGGGCTCCGGGGGCTCGAACGCAGACGGCGACGGCACCGACCAGAACATCCTGCTGGTGGGCCTGGACAGCCGCGACGGAGCGACCCCCGCCGAGCTGAAGCAGCTCAGCACCGGTCAGGACGGTGGCTCGATGGCCACCGACACCATGATGGTCCTACACGTGCCCGCCGACGGCAGCAAGGCCACGGTGATCTCCCTGCCCCGCGACTCGTGGGTGAGCATCAAGGGCTTCGGCAAGGGGAAGCTGAACTCCGCCTACGCGGACGGGTACGCCGACGGGGGTGGGATGAAGGGTGGGGCGAAGCTGCTCATCTCCACCGTCGAGGACCTGACCGGGCTCACCATCGACCACTACGTGGCGGTGTCCCTGCTGGCCTTCTACCGCATCTCGACCGCGATCGGTGGAGTGCCGGTGTGCCTGAAGGCGGCGCAGAACGCCTCGACCGACTCCGACGCCTACGGCTCGGGCTACTCGGGGATCAACCTGCCCGCCGGGCCGTCGGTCATCGAGGGCAAGCAGGCCCTGGCCTTCGTCCGCCAGCGTCACGGTCTGCCGCGCGGCGACCTGGACCGGATCGTGCGCCAGCAGTACTTCCTGTCGCACGCCTTCAACAAGGTCGCCTCCGCAGGGACCCTGCTGAACCCGGCGGCGCTGAACCGGCTCATCAACGCCGTCAGCTCCTCGCTGCAGGTCGACCAGGGCCTGGACCTGCTCAAGCTCGCGCGCCAGGTGCAGGACCTCTCGGCCGGCAACATCACTTTCACCACCCTGCCCAACACCGGCGCGCAGAACATCAGCTACCAGGGTCAGCAGGTCTCGATCGTGGGCGTGAACTTCGCCGCGATCCCCGACTTCATCGCCCGGCTGCTGGGCCAGCGCACCGCCTACGACGCCGCCACCACGGTGAAGCCGTCGACGGTGACGGTGACGGTGGCCAACGCGGTGGGAACCGCGGGCCTCGCCGGGCGCAACGGGGCAGCGCTGCAGGCCCTGGGCTTCACGGTGGCCGCGCCGGAGGGCGCCGACACCACCCAGGCCACCACCATCACCTACCCGCGGGGCATGGAGGCGCAGGCCAAGACCCTGGCCGCGGCCGTTCCCGGGGCCGTCCCGATCGTGTCGGGCGACGTCACCGCGGTGACGCTCACCCTGGGTACTGACGGCGTGCAGGTTCCGGGGGCCGGGGGCAGCACCCTGGCGCCCTCGACGGCCGCTCCGCCCCCGCCCAGCTCCGCCGCCCCCGCTGCCCCCGCCCCGTCGCCGGCCCTGCCCGACTGCATCAGCTGAGCCACCAGATCCTGGGGCTGCGGTGGCCTGGGACACTGCGTCGGTGAGCACCCGCTGGTTCGCCGAGCGCACCGAGTCGCAGCGTCGTGAGTACGCCCACCGCTTCACCGAGCTCGCGGAGGAGGGAAACGACGTGCACGGCGAGGCGCGCCTGCTCGACGTGCTCCTGCCCCGGGGTGCTGCGGTCCTCGACGCCGGGTGCGGTACCGCCCGGGTCGGGGCCGAGCTGGCCCGCCGGGGTCACCGGGTCACCGCCGTCGACGCCGACGAGCTGCTGGTGGCCGCGGCCGAGAGGGTCGAGGGTCTCGACGTGCGCCACGCCGACCTGGCCGAGCTGGAGCTGCGGTGCTTCTTCGACGCCGTCGTCGTCGCCGGCAACGTGCTGGTGTACCTGCAACCGGGCACCGAGCGCACCGTGCTGCGCCGGCTGCGGGCCCACCTGCAGCCCGGGGGCCTGCTGGTCACCGGTTTCGCCACCGACCGGGACTACACCCTGGACGCCTTCGACGCCGACACCGACGCCGCCGGGTTGGTGCGGCAGCACCGCTTCGCGACGTGGGACCTGCAGCCGTGGACCGACGGTGCCGACTGGTCGGTCACGGTGCTGCGGGCGGTGTGACCGCACTCGTCCTGGCGGCGCTCGGACTCGGTCTGGCCGGGCTCGACCCGGCGGGTGCGCTGATGGCCGTGGCCACCCTCGCGGCCGGGGCGCACAGACGCACCGTGATGGGGTTCGGGCTGGTGGTGCTGGGCGGCTCGGCCGCGCTCGGGGTGACGCTCTCGCTCACCCTAGGGGTTCGGCTGCGCTCGGTGGACCTGCTCGGGCTGCTGCCGCGCGGTGATCTCGGTGCGCTGATCGAGGTGGTACTCGGCCTGGGGCTGCTGGCATGGGTGTGGTGGCGGGTTCGTCGTGGTGGACCGAAGCTGCCCGGCACCGAGCGGCTCGGCCGCTCCCGGCTGCTGCCCGTCCTCGGCCTGGGGATGGCCTACGCGGCCCTCTCGCTGACCGACCCGACCTTCGCCGGCATGGTGGTGCTCGCCGGCCGCGGCCAGCCCGTTGTCGAGGTGGTGGCGGCCCACGTGGTGTGGTCGCTCGCGAGCCAGCTTCCGCTGGTGGTCCTGCTGGTGGCGGTGCTCGCGGGCGCGCACGACGGGGCCGTGACCTGGTTCCGGCGGTGGTGGGCGCGCGTGGGGCCGGTGCTGCGGCGCGCCGTCACGGCGCTGGCGGTGGTCGCCGGGGTGGCGCTGCTCGTCGACGCGGCGTGGTTCGTGGTGACCGGCAGCTTCGGGATCGGGTGAGTCTCAGGCCCGGGCCGGTTCGCGCTGCAGGCGCAGCAGCGCGACCAGCGCGACCAGCGCGAGCGCCGCCACCGCGGCGGTGAACACCACCCCGGCGGTGCGCAACCCCCAGGCCTGCGCCGCCAGGCCCTCGCCGACCACCGGCAGCGAGATGGCCACGTAGAGCACCACGAAGAACGTCGAGGTCACCTCGGCGCGACGCTCCGGGGGCACCAGTGACCCGACGGCCGCGAGCCCGCTGGCGAAGCTGACCCCCTGCCCGACGCCCGAGACCACGGCGCCGACGACCAGGGCGGTCAACGAGCCGGTGAGCAGCGCCAGCAGGATGAAGCCCATGCCCACGACCAGGGCCACGCAGCCCCCGTCGAGGGCGACTCCCCGAGGCAGGCGGCGCAACCCGATCTGGGCGAGGGTGGAGGAGCCGAGGATGGCGAAGACCACCAGCCCCGCCACCGCGTGGTTGTGGACACCGATGACGTCGCTGAGGATCTTGGGGCTCACCGCGGTGAACAACCCGAGCACGGCGAAGCCCGCGAACCCGGCGGTGGCCGCGGACACGAAGGTGGCCCGCACCTCCGGTGGAACCGCGAGGCGCTGGGCGCGCGGGCGGGCCCCGGGGCGCACGTCGACCGTCTCCGGCACGGCGAGCACCACCACGGCGACCACCACGAGCAGGCCGGCGTGCACCGCAAAGCTCAGGTGCAGCGGGGCAGGCAGGTACTGCACGGCGATCCCCGCCAGCAGCGGCCCGAGCCCGAGACCCCCGGTGTTGGCCGCCGTGGCCAGGAAGGAAGCCCGGGCGCGCCAGGCCTCCGGTGCCGCCTCCACCACGGCCGAGGTGGCCGTCCCGGCAAAGATCCCGGCCGAGGCGCCGGACAGGAACCGTCCAACCAGCAGCTGGGGCACCGGGCCGGCGGTGAGGAACACCAGGGCACTGAGCAAGGAGAAGGCGATGCCGGCCAGCAGCAGCGGACGGCGCCCCAGCGTGTCCGACCAGCGTCCGAACCCCAGCAGGGCCACCAGCACCCCGGCGGCGTAGACGGCGAAGACGACCGTGCTGACCACCTCGGAGAAACCCAGCTCGCTGGCGTACAGCCCGTACATGGGGGTGGGCACCGTGGTGCCGATCATGACGACGGTGAAGGTCAGGAGCAGGCCCACGAACGCGGGGCCGGAACGCAGTCGGGGCACGAGCGACCAGCCTATTGGCCGCCCCCGCGCAGCAGCCGGGCGACCTGGGGCCCGACGGAGGGCGGGACGCCCTTGGCGGTGACCAGGGTGTCGTCGCGCAGGGCCAGGCGCAGCTCGGTGTCACCCGGTTCGGGTTCGACGACCCGCGCCACCTGCGTCCACGGCACCCAGCGGCGCAGCAGGACCAGGCGGAGACCCTCGGGGCTGAGCACGCTCTGCGCGACCCCGACGATGACCACCGCGCCGATGGCGGTGACGACGCCCAGCACCACCAGCCCGACGACGTCGCCGTTGGAGCCCAGGTCGAGGCCCAGGGCAGCGGCCCCCATCAACCAGAACATGAGCATGTAGGCCCGGGTGTAGCGCCCGCCCCGGTAGGCCCCGAAAGGTGCGGATGTCCGGTCGTCGCTCACCTGGGCAACGCTAGGCGAGCCCGGCCCCGGTTGCCCACCTGGGCGCAGAGGTACGAGCACCGCCCCGCTCAGGTGGAGCTGATGACCGCCGCGGTCGTCGCCGCCATCGCGCCCGCGGTCACCGCAGCCTGCACCTGAGCGACAGCGTCGCGCACCGCCTTGCTGGCCCAGCTGCCCTCGGCGATCAACTTCATCCGGGCCTCGGTCGGCTTGCGTTCGGCTCCGGGGAAGGCCGCCGCGCGCAACCCCACGGCGTGCAGCAGCCCGACGAGGGCCGACGTCGTCTCGTCCGGGGCCTGCCCGTGCAGGACGGCGTCATCCAGACGGGCCCGGACGGCGGTCTCCGGTCCGGCGTTGCGCTCGGGGTAGCGGTGGCGGGGGAACAGGCCCAGCACCTTGGAGTCGTGCCGCTCCAGCACGCCCGCGTCGACGAGGCGGTCCAGCACCTGCTGGCGCACCCCCTTCTGCAGGTGCGACACCCAGTAGTCAGGCTTGCGGGGCTTGTCGGCGCCGATGCGGGCCAGGGCCTCGTCGGGCAGCGGGTCACCGGTGGGCGTCGGATCGGTCACCACGACACTCGAGTCGACGACGTCGATCCGCCCGGCCAGGGCCAGCTGCACCAACAGGGCCCCGGACAGGCCGAGGTCGAGGTTGTCACCGCGCACCGCGCCGGAGGTGTCGTCCACCGCCACCAGGGTGAGCTGTTCGGCCAGGGAGAGGGTGGACTGTGACATGCCTGAGCCGATCACGGCCGGCGCGCGTCCGTCAACCGGTCGCGAGGCACGCGTCAGGACGAAACCACGCTGACCTGCACCTGGTCAGGGTAGAACGCGACGTGGTCGGCGATCGCGGTCATCGCCGGGTGCGGCCGCGGGTAGGTCCACATCACGTCACCCCGCTCGGGCTCCGCGGCCAGGCGGGAGTAGCTCGCGTCGCCCTTGAAGGGGCAGTAGGTGGCGGTGTCGGTGGGCTCCAGCAGCGAGGTGTCGACATCGGCCAGCGGCACGTACTGCACCACCGGGTAGTCGGCCTCGTGCATCGCGAGCGCGTTCGTGGTGTCGGCGAGCACGACGCCGGCGGGGGTGCGCACCACCACGTGCCCGGCGGTGGGTTCGGTGGTGATGGGGTGCGACGTGCTGGGCTCGAGGACCTGTCGACTCACGGTGGGGCTCCTTCTCACGGGGTGGTGCTCATTCTCCGCCGACGTAGCGCCACGCGCCGCCGGTGCGGGTCAACGCTTCCCGCCCGGTCGACGATGGGGCCAGGTTTAGCGTCGGTGCACCCGATTCGGAGTCGGGCGCGGGAAGCCGCGCACTTCGGCGGGTCCGGTACAGCGTCGCCAACCGTGAGCCCCCCTGACCGGCCCCCACGCGTGAGATGGCCCCGTGGGACGCTCACCCCGTCGCGTCGAGGTCGGGGGGCAAGGATGTCGCTGGGGTTCCGGGTGGGTGTACCGGGATGCGGGTGCGGGTCTCCCCCCGGGGGGTGCGGGCATCGGTCGGTCCGCGAGTGGCGCGGGTGCACGTCGGCACCGGACGCACCCGGGTGTCGTCGGGGATGGGGCCGCTGTTCGCCTCGACGACCCTGGCCGGAGGCCGCTCCCGGGCTCGTGCGGGTGGCGCTCGACGTACCGGGCCCACCCCGACCCAGCTGGTCGCCCAGCAGCACCGTGCCGAGCGTGCGGTGCAGGAGGGCGACCGGGCACGGGCCATCGCCGAGCTCGAACAGACCCTGCAGGCCCTGGTCACCGCGCACCGCGACACCTGGCCGGCCGCGGTCCGCCCGGTGGTGGCCGCTCCACCGTTGCCCACGTTGGAGTCGGTGCGCCAGGAGGTGCGTGCCCTCGCCCTGCGCGGGGTGGGCACCTTCGCCCGCCAGCAGCGCCACGACCTGCGGGCGCGCGCCGACGCCGATGCCGAGGCCTACCTGCGCGACGAGCGTGCCCGTCTCGAGCAGGTGCGCGCACAGCTGCAGGCCGAGGCCGACCGCTGGTGGACCGGACTCAACCGCAACGACGAGGAGGTCGTCTGCGAAGCGTTGAACTGCGCGTTCGGCGACAACCCGGCCGGTGGGGCCGCCCTGGGGGTGGCGGACGGGATTTGCTCGGTGCTCATCCGCCAGCCCGACCTCGACGACCTGCCGACCCAGCGCGCCGGCGTGACCCCGACCGGCCGCCCGACGCTGCGCAAGCTCACCCAGCGAGATCGGCACCGGCTGTTCCTGCAGTGCATGGTCGCCAACGTGGCCGCGACCCTGCTCGAGGGCTTCGCGTGCGCACCGGGCCTGGACGCGATCACGGTGTGCGTGCTGACCCGGGTGGAGAAGACGCAGCGCCTGGGGGTGGTGCTGGCCGGCCGGTGGACGCGCACGGCGGTGGCGGCCACGCCCTGGGGCACCGACGCCGACGCCACCGGACTGGTGCTCGACCGGGCCGCCGAGCTCCACCTGGACCTGGCGACCACCGGCGCGGTGCGCGCTCTGGACCCCACTGACGTGCCCGGCCTTGCCGAGGTGCTCGCACTGGCCCACGACGACGGAGCGCCGGAGCCGGATGCCCCGGCCGGGTCGGCGCCCTCGCCCCTGCTCGTGCGCCCGTTCCTGCAGTGGGTGGCCGAGGCGGCCGCGGTCCCCGCGTCGCCGGCCGACCCGCGGGCATCGACCCCGGTGCCCGGGCATCGGAAGCTGGCGGCTGGCCAGGCGGTCACCCTCACCGAGTCCGAGACCGTGCTGCCGGTGGTTGTGACCGCGCTCGCGGCCTCGGGGGTCGAGCTGGACCTTTCGGTGCTGCTGCTGGGGGAGGACGGCCGGGTGCGCACCGACCTCGACCTCATCTTCTACAACGCCCCGGTCAGCCGCACCGGTGCGGTCCGGGTGGACCTGCCCGAGGACGACGGACGGGTGCAGCACGCCCGGGCCGTGATCGATGCGCGCGAGCTCGCGGGGGAGGGGGTGGACCGTGTGGCGGTGATCGTCAGCGCCGGCAGCTGCCCGCTCAGCCAGGTGCACGGCCTCGACCTCACCGTGTGGGTCGCTGGTGCCCCGCCGTTCTCGCCGCCCGTTCCGCAGGAACCGGATCTGACCGCGGCCGTGGTCTGTGAGGTCTACCGGCGCGTCAGCTCGTCGGGGGACGAGTGGCGGCTCCGGGGGACGGGCCAAGGGTGGCGCGACGGGCTCGCGGGCCTGGCCCGCAGCTTCGGCATCTCCGTGGACTGAGCTCGGCTCAGTCGTCGAGCGGGTCGTGGCCCCAGTTCATCAGCGAGTAGCGCCAGTGGGTGTGGGTGACGTCGCCGTCGGGGCGCTGCGCGAGGTGACGGTGCACGTAGCTGACCACGCGCCGCATCTGGTCCAGGTCGTCGGCCTCGGCCTCGTCCTTGTCCAGGATGGCCACGATCAGCCGACCCGACTCGTGCCCGGTCGACTCCCCGTCCTCCGCGCCCAGGCCGACCGACTGCGACTCCTCAGTCTCCAGCCACTCGCGCAGGTCGGTCGCACTCATCGTGACGGCCTCGTCGAACTCCTCCCGGACCTCGTCGTCGCTCTTCGCCATGACCGTGACTGTGGACGCGGGCAGCCGGCTCGGCAACTCTGGTACGCGCAGCCGCGGGAGACGGCGATGCAGGGCGTGCTGCGCACCGCGGTGCTGCAGATGGGGGAGCGCGAGGGCCATGCCGCCCGGGTCGCCGAGACCTGCTCGAGCTGACCCAATCGCCTCGACACCGGTCCGGTGCGCGACATGGGCCTGCTCGACTCGGAGGTCAACCACCACGCCCTGGTGGGCGGCAACGAGCGCCTCGGGTTGGCTGGTGTGCGTGGTCTTCCTCGACCTGAACGAGCACGAGACAGGTGCTAACGACGAGGGCGCCTTCTCGCTGGTCATGGCCGTGGCCGCGGGTGAGGTCAACCTCGCCACCACCGCGCGGGCGCTGGCGCTGCGCAGGCGTCCGTAGACTCCACCGACCGTGAGCCTCACCCTCGGTATCGTCGGCCTGCCCAACGTCGGCAAGTCCACCCTGTTCAACGCGCTGACCAACAACGACGTCCTCGCCGCGAACTACCCCTTCGCCACCATCGAGCCCAACGTGGGCATGGTGGCGCTGCCCGACCCGCGCCTGGCGCAGCTGGCGAAGGTGTTCAGCTCGGGCAAGATCGTCCCGGCAACGGTGTCGTTCGTGGACATCGCCGGCATCGTCAAGGGCGCCAGCGAGGGAGCTGGGCTGGGCAACAAGTTCCTGGCCAACATCCGCGAGGCCGACGCCATCTGCCAGGTGGTGCGGGTGTTCTCCGACGACGACGTCATCCACGTGGACGGGCGGATCGACCCGCTGGCCGACATCTCCGTCATCGAGACCGAGCTGATCATCGCCGACCTGCAGACCCTGGAGAAGGCCCTGCCGCGCCTGGAGAAGGAGGTGCGCACGGCCAAGGACCGCAAGCCCGTGCTCGACGCCGCGAAGGCCGCCGAGGCCGTGCTCAGCGACAGTCGCACCCTCATCTCCGCGCCCAAGGAGGTGGACCTGGCGCTGCTGCGGGAGCTGACGCTGCTGACCACCAAGCCGTTCCTGTACGTGTTCAACGCCGACGAGGCCGTGCTCACCGACTCCGCGCGCAGGGCCGAGCTGACCGCGGCCGTGGCCCCGGCCGACTGCGTGTTCCTCGACGCCAAGGTGGAGCAAGAGCTCCTCGAGCTGGACGACGAGTCGTCTCTGGAGCTGCTGGAGTCGATCGGGCAGACCGAACCAGGGCTGAACGCGCTGGCCCGCACCGGGTTCCACACCCTGGGCCTGCAGACCTACCTCACCGCCGGACCGATGGAGTCCCGTGCGTGGACCATCAAGAAGGGTGCCACCGCCCCGCAGGCTGCCGGGGTCATCCACACCGACTTCGAGCGTGGCTTCATCAAGGCCGAGATCGTCGGCTTCGACGACCTCATGGCCACCGGTTCCATGGCCGAGGCCAAGAAGGCCGGCAAGGTCCG
Source organism: Mycobacteriaceae bacterium (assembly GCA_039923155.1). Classification (GTDB taxonomy): domain Bacteria; phylum Actinomycetota; class Actinomycetes; order Mycobacteriales; family Mycobacteriaceae; genus Rhodococcus_D. The sequence goes on from JBDTDI010000106.1 coordinate 21,098, forward strand.
CATGGAGGGCAAGGACTACGTCATGGCCGACGGGGACGTGGTGGAGTTCCGCTTCAACGTGTGAGGAGACCCGGGCCGCAAACTGGTGCGCGACGTGTCGGCCCACCTCGATACAGTGCCGCTCATGTCTGAGTTGCCCGGCGCGACCCTGCGGACCCGGACCGAGGACGACCTCGACGTCCTGTACCGACTGGCGGCTGATCTGGGCACCTGGGAGGAGCGCAACCCGTCCCAACCCGGTCCGCTGACCCGGGCTGCGTTCAACACCCGGCTCGCACGCACCGTCGAGAGTGACCTGGCAGACCACACCGTGTCGTTCGTCATCGACGTCGACGGAGCGGCCGTGGGCAGCGCGGGCCTGTTCGGGTTCGACGCGTTCGCCCGCCACGCCGAGGCCGGGATCAGCCTGGTGCCTGAGGCCCGCGGCCGCGGGGTGGGGACGGCCGCGATCAGGCAGCTCGTCGAGTTCGGGTTTGTGCGCCGCAACCTGCGCCGCATCCATCTCCAAGCCATCGCGTCGAACCGAGGCGCGCTGCGTGCCTACGAGAAGGCGGGTTTCGTGGTTGAGGGTCGCCTTCGCGAGCACGCCTGGGTTCGCGGCGCGTACGAGGACATCGTGCTGATGGGGATACTGCGGTCAGAGCAGTTGCCGGACTGAGTCGGCGAGCGCCCCCAGCCGCGGGGCGAGTGCGGATCACGAGTGGTGCCGGAGGGTGCGGGCGCTCGTCGTAGTCGCGGAACCCAGGTTCGCGATCGGCGTCCCGACTACGGCGTCGCCTACCGTGGTTCGCATGGACACCGACACGCTCCGCGCCCGCGCCGACGCCCTGGCCGCTCTGCACGCAGAAGGCCACCCGCTGGTGCTGCCCACGGTGTGGGACGTGTGGTCGGCGCGGACGGCGGCGGCGGCCGGCTTCGCCGCGCTGACCATCGGCAGCCACCCGTTGGCCGACTCCCGCGGCGCCTCCGATCACGAGGGCCAGACCTTCACGGAGGTGCTCGACGCGGTGCGCCCGATCATCGCCGCGGTCGACGTGCCGGTCTCGGTGGACCTCGAGGCGGGCTACGGCCAGGACCCAGCCGACCTGGTGGCCGGGTTGCTCGACGTCGGCGGCGTGGGGCTGAACATCGAGGACACGGTGCACTCGGAGGGCGGCCGGGTGCGGTCGACCGCCGAGCACGCCGACTACGTCGCTGGGCTGCGCGCCGCCGCCAACCACCACGGGGTGCCGCTGTGGATCAACGGACGCACCGACCTGTTCCTGCACGCCGAGAACGCCGCTGCCGTTGCCGATGAGGCCATCTGCCGGATGCAGGCCCTGGTCGGGGCGGGGGCGAGCAGCGTCTACCCCGTCCGCATCCAGGACGACGACGAGCTCATCACCGCCGTGGTCGCCGCCATGACGGTGCCGGTGAACTGCACCGCGCACCCGGTGCGCCACGACCTCGCCCGCTTCGCGCGCCTGGGCGTCGGCCGCATCACCTACGGCCCCCTGCTGCAGTCCGCGCTCACCGACGCGATGACTGAGATGATCTGGCCCTGGCTCGTCTGAGCGCCTGCTCCCGGCCGGCGATCAGCCGTGCTGCGAATTGTCGATGTCTCCGCGTTTCGACGGGCTCCGGGGTTCTACAGTCGAGGCGTGAACGAGGCACGCCCCACCCTGCTGCTGGTCCCCGGTCTGCTGTGCGACGACCAGCTCTGGCGCCACCAGGTGGCGGCACTGTCGGCCACGGTTCACTGCGTGGTCGCCGACGTCGCCACCCACGACAGCGTCGAGGCGATGGCGCGGGCTGCGCTCGCCGCGGTGGAGGGGCCCTTCGCGCTGGCCGGGCTGTCGATGGGGGGCTACGTCGCCCTGGAGATCGTCCGCCGGGCGCCCGAGCGGGTGAGCAGACTCGCCCTCATCGACACCCAGCCCCGCCCCGACACCGACGAGCAGTCGGAGCGCCGCCGTGGCTTCGTCACCCAGGTGCACGACGGCGGCTTCGACGAGGTGGTCACCGCGCTGGTGCCGCTGGCGATGCACCCGGCGCACGTCGAGGACGCCGCCCTGGTGCAGGAGTTCACCGCCATGGCCCAGCGAGTGGGTCCGGAGGCTTTCCTGCGCCAGCAGACGGCCATCATCGCCCGGCCCGACAGCGTTCCGTCCCTGGCCCAGATCAGCTGCCCCACGCTGGTCGTCTGCGGCCGGCAGGACCAGATCACCCCGCTGGAGGGCTCGGAGCTCATGGCGGCCGAGATCCCCGGCGCACGGCTCGTCGTGCTGGAACGCTGCGGGCACATGAGCGCGCTCGAGCAGCCAGACGAGGTGACCGAGCTGCTGCGGGAGTGGCTGGGCTGACCCGCCGCGCAACGTGGGTCACGAGGTCACATCTGAGGACGTCGCCGCCGCCCTCGACGACGACTGACAGCTGCCCCGCTCGACATCAGCGTCCCCGTCGCTGGTTCGCTCACGAGCGCCGAGCCACAGCTGTTCCGGACGCCGCCCCTGACCGGGTGCTGCTACCCACTCCTGCCTCCCGAGCCGACTGCCCTCAAACGCCATCCGAAGATCAACAGGACGTGGCAGCGTTTTGAACGGCCCGAGGGCGCCGCCATGTCCTGCTGATCGTGCGAGGGTGCGTCAGTACGCGCCGACCGAGCGCCAGTAGGCGTTCAGCGCGCCGTTCGTCTTGACCCACCACACCAGCGGGCCGATGAGGATCAGCGCACCGGGGAAGAACCAGAGCCCGGTCAGCCCGGTCACCGGGGGCTGCCACCCTCGCCGGGTGTACAGCTCGCCCACCTCGTAGGAGGTGATGAAGGCAGAGGCCGGCCGGACGAAGAAGGCGATCACCAGCGCGAGCCCGCCACCGAGTCCGTTGCCGGTGTGCCGCTTCATCTCCTCGTACACCACGTAGAACCAGTACAGCGGGTAGATCCCGAGGGTGACGATGCTCAGCAGGATTCCGACCCCGGTGCCGCGGATCTGCCCGACGGGCCCGGACATGGGTGCTCCGTAGCCGGCGGGCGCGGGCGGGTATTCGTGCTGAACTGCCGGCGGGTACGCCCCGGAGGGGGCGGCCACCCGGTGGGTGGGGAGTACTGCTGCGGGGCTCCGTACCCACCGGGACCCTCGGGCGGGTCCTCGGGCCTCGGCGGCTTGGTGAAGTCAGGTGCCACGTCATGTCCCCCTGGTGGTGGTTCGAGGCGCTGACGCTAGGTCATCACGTTCGGCGGGGGAAGGGCCCGACGCCGCCGTCGCGCTCGCCGACGAGGTCCATGGCGGTGGCGTAACCGCCGTCCCGGGTGTGCAGGTGACGACGCAGGGATCGGTTGAGCCTGCGCACGTCGCAGCTGGCGAGTCCACCGTGGGAAATGATCGACCACTCGACCGTCTTGGCCATGTCGTTCATGAAGCCCAGGGTCCGCCGGCTCGCGGTCCTGGCTACCACGGTGTCGCGGGGGTCGAGATCCCCCAGCACGCCCGGGTCGAGCATTTCGTCGGCGAGCGCAGCCTGGAGCTGGTCACCGACCCACGGACCGAAAGGCGTGACGTCGGCCTTGCGAACGTCGGGGACGAACACCGGAAACATCGTCGCCGCGTGCGTGAGGATCAGGCACTTGCGCCTCTCGATCCACAGCAGGTTGGCGTAAAAGTCGTCGTCGCCGGGCTCGACGTCAGCCACCGGACGGAGGTCGAGCAAGGCCAGAACCTTGGCGGTGCAGCGCAGGATCACCCCGCCCACGGTAGGGCTGCGGGTGTCCGACGTCCGCGAACACGTTGGCCGCCGAGAGTTGGTCAACCAACTCAACTAACATGAGTCCCATGACCGACGTCGTGCCCCTGAACGAGGCCAAGACCCGCCTGTCCGAGCTCATCCGTCGGGTCGAGGCGGGGGAGGAGATCGTCATCAGGCGCGGTCGGCACCGCGTGGCCCGGCTGGTGGCCGAGCGTCCCACACGGATCGCGGCCCCGGGTGCGCTCCAGGGCAAGATCACCATCGCGGATGACTTCGACGAAGCCCTGCCCGAGTTCGCGGCCTACCTCCACGACCAGGCGTGAGCGCACTCCTGCTCGACACCCACATCGTGCTGTGGTGGCTGGGCAACCACCCGCGGCTGACGGACGAGGTGCGCGAGGCGGTCGCCGCCGCCGACGAAGTTCACGTGAGCGCGGCGACCACGTGGGAGGTGGCGATCAAGACTGCGATCGGCAAGCTCGAGCTCGTGCTCCCGGACGGTGTGAGCTTCGCCGGCGTGTGTGCCGCGCAGGGCTTCGACCTGACCCCGATCGCGCACGAGGACGCGTGGGCGGTGCGCGACCTGCCCGTCTCCCGGGCGGATCCGTTCGACCGGCTCCTCGCCGGCACGGCCCGCCGTCGTGGCTGGACCCTGGTCACTGCCGACGCCGCCTTCGACGATCTCGGCGTCGAGCTGCTCCGCGCCTGACGCAACCTGGCTCGCCTCGCGACGGAACCCGACCTGAGGCACCCACCGAGGCGGCCGCGGATTGTTCGAGTTCTCGACTCGACCCCGACCCTCTGCGATGCTGGCACCATGCTCACCACCTTGGATCGCCCGACCCCCTCCGTAACCGCGGGGCCCGCCGGCACCGACGACGGCGCGCGCCGATGAGCCGGCCCCCGTTACCTCCCTTCACCGCCGAGACGGCCGCCGCGAAGGTGCAGGGCGCCGAGGACGCCTGGAACACCCGGGACCCGCAGAAGGTGGCCATGGCGTACACCGAGGACTCGGTGTGGCGCAACCGCGACACCTTCGTGGTGGGCCGTGCCGCCATCATCGAGCTGCTCACCGCCAAGTGGGAGCGTGAGCTCGACTACGCGCTGCGCAAGAGCTTGTGGAGCTTCGGCGCGGACCGCATCGCGGTGCGGTTCCAGTACGAGAGCCACGACGCGTCGGGTCAGTGGTGGCGCAGCTACGGCAACGAGCTGTGGGAGTTCAACGCCGAGGGCGTGATGAGCCGCCGCGAGGCCAGCATCAACGACGTGGCCATCGCCGAGTCGGAGCGACGGATCAACGGGTCACGCCCGGAGTCTGAGCGGGGAATTGACCTGCCGCTGCAGTGACGCCCGATTTTCCTCTCCTCCGGGGTCACCCGTCGGCCTAGCATCGCGACGTGGGAGTCGTTCCGGAGGCCGTGATGCAGACCGCTCGTCTCGAGCTGCGGCGATTCACCCCGGACGACGTCGACCTGATCGTCGCGCTCGACTCCGATCCCGCCGTGATGCGCTACATCACCGGGGGCAGCGCCACCTCCCGGCACGAGGTGGTTACCGAGGTGCTGCCGGCCTGGCTCGCCTACTACGAACACTCGGACCACCTCGGCTTCTTCGCCGCCCAGGAGCGGGCCACGGGAGAGTTTGTGGGCTGGTTTCACTTTCGGCCCGGCGCCGGACGGGCAGCTGAGGAGCCGGAGCTCGGGTACCGGCTCCGGCGCACGTCGTGGGGCAGCGGGCTGGCCACGGAGGGCAGCCGAGCGCTCATCGACCACGGCTTCCGCGAGCACGCCGTCACCCGGGTGGATGCGGAGACCATGGTGGTGAACACGGCGTCACGGCGGGTGATGGAGAAGTGTGGGATGCGCCTGGTGCGCTACTTCCACGCCGACTGGCCCGTCCGCATCCCCGGCGACGAGCACGGGGACGTGGAGTACGCCATCACCCGAGCCGAGTGGGCGGCGTCGACCACTCTGCCGGACGGTCAGGACGGACGCTCACCCCGCAGCCGAGCGACGTAGCGATCCGCCGAGCGGCGAACGGCCGCAGCCCCGTCGGACACGACGACCCGACCCCACCACCCGCCGTAGACGCGGTCGAAGCGGAACCGCTCCACGCGGGCAGCGATGTCGCGCACGGTGCGCTCGTCGAGGGGGATGTGGTTGGGGTAGCTCCACATGAAGCTGACCCACTCCCGGTCCTGCACCACGGTGATGGTGTCCCCGGTCAGCAGCGCACCCGCACCATCGGAACCGGCGGGCCAGTGCAGCACCGCGGCCCCGTCGAAGTGCCCGCCGATCCGCGCCAGGGTCAACCCGGGCACCGGTTCCGCGTCGTCGTCGAACAGCTCGATGCGCGAGGACGGACGCTGGATCCACTGCCGGTCCGCCCGGGGGATCAGCACCCGCGCGTCGAAGGCGTCGGCAACGTCGACGTTCGCGCCGTAGAAGTGCGGGTGCGACATGCAGATCGCGTCGATGCCGCCGAGGTCGTGGATCCGTTGCCGCGCCGCGTCGTCGATCAGGGCGGTGCAGTCCCACAGCACGTTCCCGCCGGGGGTGCGCACGAGCAGCGCACGTTGGCCGATGCCGAACGCCGGGGTCATCCCCACCCCCACCAGGTTGGGCTCCTCCTCCCGCAGGTCGGTGGTGTGCGCGGCGATGAGCTCGTCGCGGGTGGTCCAGCGCTGGCCCTCCCACCCGACGTACTGGCGTTCGTCCGCGCAGATCGGACAGAGCGCCGGAGGTGACTCCGTGTCCGGCTGCTGCACCGCGCACGTCGCACAGATCCAGGCGGGCATGACGTCGTCCTCTCCTCGGTGACCGGTGGCCCCAGACGATCATGCCGACCCGATGACCGCCAACCCCTGGTCCGGGGGGAACAACCCTCCACCAAAGTGGTTGAATGATGCATGAAGAAGATTGGGTTCCTCTCGTTCGGGCACTGGACGGACTCTCCGCACTCGCAGACCCGCTCTGCCTCCGACGTGCTGCTGCAGTCGATCGACCTGGCCGTGGCCGCGGAGGAGGTGGGCGCGGACGGCGCATACTTCCGCGTGCACCACTTCGCTCACCAGCTGGCCTCCCCGTTTCCCCTGCTCGCCGCGGTCGGTGCGCGGACCAGCCGCATCGAGGTCGGCACCGGGGTCATCGACATGCGCTACGAGAACCCGTTGTACATGGCCGAGGACGCCGGTTCCGCCGACCTCATCTCCGGTGGGCGGCTGCAGCTCGGCATCAGCCGGGGGTCGCCCGAGCAGGTCCTCGACGGGTTCCGGCACTTCGGCCACGAGCCGGGTAAGGGGACCGACTCTGCCGATATGGCCCGCGAGCACACCGCGCGGTTCCTGGAAGTCCTGGACGGCAACGGGTTCGCCGAGCCCAGCCCCCACCCGATGTTCCCCAACCCGGGCGGCCTGCTGCGGATCGAGCCCCACTCGGCCGGTCTGCGGGACCGCATCTGGTGGGGTGCCGGAACCCGGGCCACCGCCGAGTGGACCGCGCGCCAGGGCATGAACCTGATGAGCTCGACCCTGCTCAGCGAGGACACCGGCGTGCCCTTCCACCAGCTGCAGGCCGAGCAGATCCTGCGCTTTCGCAAGGCCTGGGCCGATGCCGGACACCCCCGGGAGCCGCGGGTCTCCGTCAGCCGCAGCATCTTCCCCATCGTGAGCGACCTCGACCGTGCCTACTTCGGCGCCGAGCGGCGCAGCAGCGACCAGGTCGGGTACCTCGACGGCGGCAAGGCTCGCTTCGGCAAGACCTATGCCGGTGAGCTCGAGCAGCTGGTGCGCCAGCTGGCGGCGGACGAGGCGATCGCCGAGGCCGACACCCTGCTGCTCACGGTGCCCAACCAGCTCGGCGTCGAGTACAACGCCCACATCCTGGACGTCGTCGTCAACCAGGTTGCCCCGGAGCTCGGCTGGCGCTGAGCGCCACCGGCGACGCACACCACCAGGCGGCCCGCCGAAGGAGTAGGAAGAGCGGGTGAGCCGGATCAACGACGTCGGTGGCATGAGCGGGTTTCCCCCCATCGTGGAGGAGCCCGACGAGCCGACTTTCCACGCGGACTGGGAGGCGCACGTGCTGGCGCTCAACGGTGCGCTGATCAAGCGGGGGATCTACAACCTCGACGAGTTCCGGGACGCGCAGGAACGGTTGCCGGTTGCCCAAGTGCTCGGATCGTCGTACTACGAGCGCTGGTTCGCCGCCATCAGCACTTTGCTGGTCGAGAAGGGCGTGTGCAGCCCCGCCGACCTGCACCCGGCCGAGCACCCGTGAACCGCTACGCCCCCGGGGACCGGGTCCGCGCCCGCACCGTCGACCCCGACAACCACACTCGGGTGCCGCGCTACGTGCGCGGCGCGATGGGGACGGTTCTCGAGGTGGCCGGCGAGCACCCCCTGGCCGACGCCCGCGCGCGCGGCGAGAATCCGCCGCCCCAGCCCGTCTACCACGTCCGTTTCGAGGCCAGAGAGCTGTTCGGCGCGGGCGAGCACGCCGTCATCGTCGAGCTCTGGCACGACCACCTGGAGGACCACCATGAGCGGTGACCACGCCAGCTCGACCATCTCCGCGCAGGTCCGCCACGTCGAGGCGCTGCTCGAGTCCCGCGGCGTGCTCGCCGACGGC